>JAGAMG010000049.1 GCA_017624835.1 Lachnospiraceae bacterium | reverse complement strand
GAGAGGACCGGGATGGACGGACCACTGGTGTATCTGTTGCATATCAAGTGCATGGCAGAGTAGCCAAGTCCGGAAGGGATAAACGCTGAAGGCATCTAAGCGTGAAGCCCCCCTCAAGATGAGATATCCCATCGAAAGATTAAGACCCCTTGAAGACGACGAGGTAGATAGGAATGAGGTGTAAGCACAGTAATGTGTTCAGCTGACATTTACTAATCGGTCGAGGGCTTAACCAAAGGTTGGTAAGGAACAAGGTGAACAAGTTCACCTGATAGATGTTTTGAAAGATTAAAGGTTTAATGTTCGGTTTTGAGGGTATAATAACCTCAGAAGCATAAGTGCACCTCGCAACGAAAGTTGCTCGGTCGCGACTGCGTCGCTTATACATCAGCTAAAAACAATACTTATGTAAGCAAGCTTACAACGTATTTTTTTTATCAGATGTGCACTTACTTAAGTAACGCGGATATTCCTCGATAGCTCAATGGTAGAGCACTCGGCTGTTAACCGAGTTGTTGTAGGTTCGAGCCCTACTCGGGGAGTTTTTTCATAGAAAGATTTCTATGGAATATGCCGAAATGGCGAAGATAACGGCTCCATGGTCAAGCGGTTAAGACATCGCCCTTTCACGGCGGTAACACGGGTTCGATTCCCGTTGGAGTCATTTTTTTAAGACTATTGCATATAATAGAATATGGCGTCTTAGCCAAGTGGTAAGGCACGGGTCTGCAACACCCTTATCGCCGGTTCAAATCCGGCAGACGCCTTTTAAAACCTTGAAATGTATATTTTGAGGTTTTTTTTGTTTATATAGTAAATACAATGCTCATATCTGGGAAGGGAGATGAAATATTCTGTGAAAGGAAAGGGAAAAAGACTGCTTTTGCCCATATTGTCCTTAGCAACATTGTTGATTGTTACTGCAATCTTTATTTATGTTGCCTATATGCAAAATGATACAGTGGAGATTTCCCATGAAAGCGGAATATATCATGAATCAATAGAATTGTCAGTAAAGACAATGAAGCCCGCAACTGTTCTTTATACGGTAAATGGGGAAAAACCGGCAGAAGGTGATGAAGATACTTTGGTTTATGATGAACCACTGGTTCTGTCCCTTGAAAAAGACGCTTCAACCTATTCTTTTCAATTTCAATGTTTATATAAAGATGGTACTCTATCGGAAGTTCATAAGAGAGACTTTATATTAGAAAAAGAAACAGATAGGTATTCTACGACTTATGTTGTTTCTGTAACCGGGGATGAGGATGCCTTGTTTGGATATGAAGAGGGTGTCTTTGTAAGAGGTAGACAGTTTGATGAATATATGGAAGAAAATCCGGATGTAGATACCTTGAGCACAATTATTCCGGCTAACTATTTTAGTGATGTAGAAATACCTGTTCATATGGCAATTTTTAATCAGGAAGGAACCCCTATTTTTGGTCAGAATTGCGGATTGAAAATATATGGCAATATTACCAGAGCAAAGAATCAAAAATCCTTTCGTTTAATAGCAAGGTATGATTATGATTCTGTGAATGAGTTTTCCTATGCTTTTTTACCGGGGCTTGTTTCAGATAAAACCCATACGGTTATAGACGAATTTCAAAGATTGTCCTTTCATAATACGGGAAATGATCACGGCTATGGCTTTGTGAGAACGGAGTTAATCGGGGAACTGGCAAAAAGACTGGGATTTCCGGATGTATTAGTTTCAGAAAGTGCAACGGTATATATTAATGGAAGATATCAGGGAGTGTATTGGCTGCAAAATACCTTTGACGACCGCTATTTTCAGGAGAAATATGGTGAATATTTAGGAGAAATGGTGGTTTGTGAGGGAGAATTGGATTGGATGTCCGAGGAAGCAGCCGAGGATATTTATGAACAATCCTATACCGTACATTATAATGATTTTTCTCTGTGGGTAAGAGAAGCAGATATGCAGGATGATGCAAATTGGAAAAGGGTTTGCGATACCATAGATGTGAATAATTTTGCACAATATATGGCAATAGAATATTATATTAATAATATGGATTGGCCTCAAAATAATGTAAAAGTGTATCGGTATGTAAATGATAATGGGGACTATCAGGAAAATACTGTTTTTGATGGAAAATATCGATATTTGTTGTTTGATACGGATTATGGAATGGGTTTAAAATTCCAGGGCTGGTTTGGTGCAGATGCGCAGGGACGCCGCTTGGGAGAATTAAGTGAATATTATCCACTGTTTGCTTGCCTGTTGGAGAGAGAAGAATTTAGAAATTCCTTTGTAAATGCGCTGTTATGCCTGATGAACGGAAGCTTTTCCGTGGACGAAGTATCAGAGGTTCTAAAGGAGCTGAATGAGAAGCAGGAAAAAGAACTGCAATATATGATGGAGGAAACCACGCTTTTGAAGAATTCCCTTTGGGAAAGTGATGACAATAGTATGGAGAATGTCCGTCAGGAATGGCAGGAAATCTTGGACTTTGTACAGCAGAGACCACAAACCGTGATAGAAGAGCTGAATGAAAAATGGGATTGTGGAGAAACTCGGAGTGTGAAATTTACACGTACGGATGTGGGGGAAATTATCATCGGAGGTCAGACAGTAGGAGAAGAATTTGACGGTTACTGGCTGGAAAATATTCCAATGGAGATATCCTTCGAGACTTCACCGGGAGTAATTGTAGAAGGCTATAAGGTCAATTCTACCTATATGGAGGGAACTACAATTAGTATCATACCGGGAGAATGGACACAAACGCTGGTTATTGAACCTGTACTGAAATATTCGGATGAGGAAAGTATTCAGATTACGTCCTATGATATTGATGGAACGGAGGATTACATTGTATTAGAAAACAATGGGCGGTCTGCAGTTTTATTATCTCAATATTATATTTCTGATACAGAGGATGAGCCCTATAAGGGAAAGCTTCCGGCAGTAACTTTACAGCCCGGGGAGAGCTTTGTGATATATGGTTCTAAATATTTGATAGAAGAGAATACGTCGGAAAAGAATTATTTGCAGGTTTCCTTTTCCTGGAATGTAGAAGAAAAAGTAATTTTATCACACAAAGTAAATGGGATAGTGGATGTAAAAACCAGATAGTCCATAGGTTGTAAAACAGATGCCTAAGTTATAGAGTATTCGTAAAAAAGAGGCGTACAGTTATCTTTATCAAGATTTCTGTATGCCTCTTTTATTATGTATTAATAGAAAATATTACTTTGTATTCACATGTGCCTTTAATGCTTCAAAGGTTTCTTCGCTGATAACATGCTCAATCCGGCAGGCGTCCTCTGCTGCAATTTCCGGATTAACCCCAAGGCTGGTTAACCATGAGGTTAACAGAGTATGGCGCTCATACATTTTTTCTGCGATTGCTTTTCCCTTATCTAAAAGAGTAATATGTCCGTCTGCATCCACATCTATATAGTCGTTTGTACGCAAATTCTTCATAGCGACACTAACGCTGGGCTTGCTAACAGAGAGCTCGGTAGCAATATCAATAGAGCGTACAACGCCTAATCTGTTTTTTAAAATTAAGATAGTTTCCAAATAGTTTTCTGCTGATTCTTGTATTTTCAATGTAAAACCCCTCTTCTCCTGAATACGATTAATATTATAGACTAGAATAGCAGAAAAGAGTGGATTTTGCAAGTCGGGAGAGAAAGCAGTTTATGAAATGATTTTAAGCTGATTTTAAAAAGAGAGTTGACAGAAATAATGAGGTTAGTGTATACTAACCAAAGAAATGATAGTCAGTATCAATAACTGAAAAAGTACAATGAAGGAGACAGCGTGATTGCTGTCTGTATTTTAGAATGTTGGTTAGTTTAGACTAATCAAAGGAGTGGAGGGATAACATATGGATATAAAAGAGCAGCAAAGCTATCAAAAAACGCAAATGCAGCGTGAAATAATTTTGGAGAAATTAAAGGAAAAAGGGTGCCGTATTACCAGACAGAGATTAAATTTGATAGATATTATTTTAGAGAATGAGATTTCCAGCTGTAAGGAAATTTTTTATAAGGCACTGGAGATGGATGATAAAATTGGTGTAGCCACTGTTTATCGCATGGTAAATTTATTGGAAGAGATTGGTGCAATCAGCCGGAAGAATATGTACAGGGTAGCGTATTCTGAGGATTGTACTATGGAAAATGCCTGTACCATTGAATTGGATGATGGTACGGTACATCAATTATCTGCAAAAAAGTGGAATTCTGTTATTCGTTCCGGGTTGGAGGCTTGCGGATATTTGGGCAGTCAACGCATTGCATCTGTGGCAATTAAACCCTGTCAATGTGAACTGCAGGGATGTTAGCAACAGAAAAAAATAGCATTATTGGAAAAAATTATCAACTAATGCTTGACAGGTGAATCATCTAATGATAGACTCTAAAAGGTTAGTGATAACTAATTGCTTATTGTTGCCTGACAAATAGGAGGATGGCATGAATTTAACAGATGCACAAGTAGGAGAAGAATATATTGTAAAAGAGATACAGACGGACGATGAAGAGTTAAATGCGTTTCTGTTTTCTTTGGGCTGCTATAGTGGAGAACCCATTACTGTTGTTTCTCACTTAAGGGGTGGATGTGTTGTTTCTATTAAAGATGGCAGATACACTATTGATAAAGAACTTGCAGCAGCAATTATAGTATAAGGATTATATATTGTGGTAAGGAATTACCACGTATATTTTTGACTGATGGTTAGTTACAGCTACCCGAGTTAGTCGTTGCTATCTTAAGTGCTTTGATTAATTCATTATAAATAAGTTAACAAAGAATATTTTATTTTAATGAGGAGGACTTCCAAAATGAGAATTGCTTTAACTGGTAATCCGAATAGTGGAAAAACAACCATGTACAATGCGCTTACCGGAAGAAATGAGCGTGTTGGTAACTGGGCGGGTGTTACTGTAGACAAAAAAGTAAGCCCAATTAAGAAAAAATTTTATGACGGAGCAGAGGAGCTGCTGGCAGTAGACCTTCCCGGTGCATACTCCATGTCTCCCTTTACTTCCGAAGAAAGCATTACAAGTGGTTATGTAAAGAATGAGAATCCCGATGTTATTATTAATATTGTGGATGCTACTAATCTGAGCCGTAGCTTATTCTTTACTACTCAGTTATTGGAATTAGGTATTCCTGTAGTAGTTGCTTTGAATAAGAGCGATGTAAATGAGAAGAAGGATACCCAAATTGATGTGGCAGCACTTTCTGAAAAGTTAGGATGTCCTGTAGTAAATACCGTGTCTACTTCTGCAAACGATAGCGGTTTGGCAGAGGTTGTAAAGGTTGCAGCATCTCTCATGGGTAAAGGACAGAAGGCTCCCTATGAGCAGGGCAATATCAATCTGCATGACAAGGCAGAGGTAGAAGCAGCGGACAGAAAGCGTTTTGAATTTGTAAATAAGATTGTATCCTCTGTAGAAAAACGTAAGGTTTTGACTAAGGAAAAAAATTCTCAGGATAAGATTGATGCAGTGATTACTAATCCTATTTTAGGTATTGCTATTTTTGCTGTTATCATGTGGTTAGTATTTTACATATCTCAGTCAACTGTAGGTACCTGGATTGCAGATTGGTTGGTAGGTTGGATTGAAACCTTCCAGGAGTGGGTTGCAGGTCTTGTAGAAAATGCAAATCCTTTCCTTCAGTCCCTTTTAGTAGATGGTATTATTGGTGGTGTTGGTGCAGTTGTAGGTTTCCTTCCTCTGGTAATGGTAATGTACTTCTTAATTGCTTTACTGGAAGATTGTGGTTACATGGCTCGTGCTACCGTTGTATTGGATCCTATCTTCAAGAAGGTAGGTCTCTCCGGAAAGTCCGTTATCCCCATGGTAATTGGTACCGGATGTGCAATTCCCGGTGTTATGGCTTGCCGTACCATCCGTAATGAAAGAGAACGTCGTGCTACTGCAATGTTAACCCCTTTCATGCCCTGTGGTGCGAAGCTTCCCGTTATTGCTTTGTTTGCAGGTGCATTCTTTGCAGATGCAATGTGGGTTGGACCTATTATGTACTTTGTAGGTATTGTATTGATTTTATTAGGAGCTTTATTGGTAAATAAGATTACCGGACATAAGTATAGAAAATCCTTCTTTATCATGGAGCTTCCTGAGTATAAGCTTCCCAGCTTAAAGAGAGCATTTATCTCCATGTGTTCTCGTGGTAAGGCGTATATTATCAAGGCAGGTACTATCATTCTGGTATGTAACGCAGTAGTACAGATTATGCAGACCTTTAACTGGCAGCTTCAGGTGGTAGAAGAGGGTATGGAAAATACCTCCATCCTTGCAACCATTGCATCTCCTATTGCAGTAATTTTGGTTCCTATTGTTGGAATTACTGCATGGCAGTTGGCAGCAGCAGCAGTTACCGGCTTCATTGCAAAGGAAAATGTGGTAGGTACTTTAGCAGTTTGTTATGCGTTAACTGATTTCATTGATACAGAAGAGCTCGCATTGGTTGGTGGTGCAAACGAAGTTGCAGTAGCTATGGGCTTAACCAAGGCAGCAGCACTTGCATACTTGATGTTTAACCTTTATACACCTCCTTGCTTCGCTGCATTGGGTGCTATGAATTCCGAAATGCAGAGCAAAAAGTGGTTTTGGGGTGGTATTGCACTGCAGTTGGGAACCGGTTATACCATTGGTTTCCTGGTATATCAGATTGGTACCCTGATTACAACCGGAAGTCTGGGAGCAGGTTTCTTCCCCGGTTTGCTTGCGGTAGTGGTTATGGTTGCAATTTTAGTATATCTGGTAATAAGAAATAACAAAAAGTTTGAAGCAGAATATTCTTTAAAGAAAGCAGCATAGTATAAGGAGCTATAATATGGCAGATTTAATAGTATGTTTGGTTTTGGCAGTGGTGATTGGCGCCTCTGTATGCTATATCATTAAAGCAAAAAAAGCCGGTGTCAAATGTATTGGATGTCCGGCAGGCGGAACCTGTTCCCATGCAGCGGGGGGCTGTACGGGATGTGGGACTCATACAGACGGTACTCATGAAGAATGTAGATGTAATCATACTCATACTCATGCAAAATAATATAATCCTAAGGAGGGTGACTTAAGAGTGAAGTAACTTTTAAGTCACTCTCCTTTTCTGTTGGGGAAAGGTTGAATTATTGAAAATATTTTGTTATAATCAAATTTAATGAGTAAAAACTTTAAAGTGCTAAAGGAATGTATTAAAAAAAGAACAAAAGAAAGAAAATCCTGTAAAAACAGGAGAGAGGAATATCATGCCTATTACAGAGTTTTTAGAGAGAAACGCCAGACAGTTTCCAAATGACGTTTGTCTGGTAGAGATTAACCCTGAGATTAAAGAGGACCGCCGGGTAACCTGGAAGGAATATGAGTTGATTGAGCCCAATCCCAAGACCAGCTATCGGAGAGAGATTACCTGGAGTGTATTTAATGAGAAAGCAAACCGTTTTGCCAATCTGCTTTTGCAGAGAGGAATCAAAAAGGGAGACAAGGTTGCCATTCTGATGATGAATGGTCTGGAGTGGCTTCCCATTTATTTTGGTGTGTTAAAAACAGGTGCATTGGCAGTGCCCTTGAATTTCAGATATTCTGCAGATGAAATTGAATACTGTGTGAAGCTGGCAGAGGCAGATGTACTGGTGTTTAGCAATCCATTTATCGGACGTGTGGAGGAGATTGCAGATAGAATCAGTAAGGGTAGATTATTGATTTATGTAGGTGAGGGCTGTCCCGGATTTGCGGATGATTACAATTCTCTGTCCGCCAATTGCTCCAGTCAGTCCCCTGCCATTGCATTGTTTGAGGATGATGATGCGGCTATTTATTTTTCTTCGGGAACCACCGGTTTTCCTAAGGCAATTTTACATAAGCACCGCAGTCTGACTCATTCCTGTCTGGTGGAGCAAAATCACCATGGTCAGACCAAGGATGATGTATTTTTATGTATTCCGCCTCTGTATCATACAGGAGCCAAGATGCATTGGTTTGGCAGCCTGATATCCGGTGGAAAGGCTATCTTACTGAAAGGTACCAAGCCGGAATTTATATTAGAGACTGCATCCAAGGAAAAGTGTACCATTGTATGGCTGTTGGTGCCCTGGGCTCAGGAAATTTTAGAAGCCATAGAGAGTGGCAAGGTAAATTTGGAGGAGTATGATTTGGAACAGTGGAGGTTGATGCACATTGGTGCCCAGCCCGTTCCCCAGAGTCTGATTAAGAAGTGGAAATCCATCTTCCCCAATCATCAGTATGATACCAATTATGGTTTGTCCGAATCCATTGGTCCCGGCTGTGTACATCTTGGTGTTGAGAATATTCACAAGGTAGGTGCAATCGGTAAGGCCGGCTATGGCTGGGAAGTGAAGATTGTGGATGAACAGCATAATGAGGTAGAAAAGGGCGGAGTTGGTGAACTGGCAGTAAAAGGCCCCGGTGTCATGACCTGCTATTATCATGATGAAAAGGCAACCAATGAAGTGCTGGCGGACGGCTGGCTCTTTACCGGAGATATGGCACAGGAGGATGAGGATGGATTTATTTTCCTGGTTGACCGTAAGAAGGATGTTATTATCAGTGGTGGTGAGAACCTCTATCCCGTACAGATTGAAGATTTCATTCGTACCAACGATAAGGTACATGATGTGGCGGTTATTGGTTTGAAGGATAAGCGCTTGGGTGAGATTGCAGCGGCAATTATTGAGCTGAAGGAAGGACAGTCCATGACCAAAGAGGAAATGGATGAATTCTGCCTAAAGCTTCCCAGATATAAACGCCCTCGTCAGATTATCTTTGCAGAGATACCACGTAACCCCACCGGCAAGATTGAAAAGCCGAAGCTTCGTGAAATGTATGGTGCAGATCATTTGATTGCAGACCAAAACATGGGCTAGCAATTACGGGCTGAGTAGTCTGAAAAGTAAATATTATATACATAAGGAAAGGAAAGTAACATGAGTGAAATTAAAATAATGTTGGGCAATGAGGCAATTGCCAGAGGTGCTTATGAGGCAGGAGTAAAGGTGTCAGCAGCCTATCCCGGAACCCCCAGCACTGAAATTAGTGAGAATATTGTAAATTATCCGGAGATTTATGCGGAGTGGTCTCCCAATGAGAAGGTTGCCATGGAAGTGGCTATCGGTGCATCCATCAGTGGTGTGCGTGCCATGGCTTCCATGAAACATGTAGGTGTGAATGTAGCTTCCGACCCTCTTTATACCGTATCCTACATCGGTGTTAACGGTGGCTTGGTGCTTGTGGCTGCGGATGACCCGGGTCTGTATTCCTCTCAGAATGAGCAGGATACCCGTTGTGTTGCAAGAGCGGCATTGGTTCCTGTATTAGAGCCCTCTGATTCTCAGGAAGCAAAGGACTTTATGAAGTATGCGTTCGAGTTGTCTGAAAAGTATGACACACCTGTCATTTTAAGAACAACTACCCGTCTGTCCCATTCTCAGGGTCCTGTAACCTTGGAGGAAAGAGCGGAGATAGAGGATAAGGTTTATGAGAGAAATGTGGCAAAAAATGTCATGATGCCCGGCAATGCAAAGCTTCGTCATGTTCATGTAGAGAAACGCATGAAGGATATGGCAGCAGACGGTTACAGCATGCCCATCAATAAAGTGGAAATCAACGATACCAAGATTGGTTTTATTACCAGTGGTATTGCTTATCAGTATGTGAAGGAAGCATGCCCCAATGCTTCTGTATTAAAGCTTGGTATGGTGCATCCTCTGCCCAGAAAGCTGATTGAAGAGTTTGCTGCCAAGGTGGAGACCCTTTATATCTTTGAGGAATTAGAGCCTGTATTTGAGGAGCAGATTAAGTCCTGGGGTATTCAGTGTATCGGTAAGGAAATTTTTACCCTGCAGGGTGAGTACAGTGCAAACATGCTTCGCAAGGCAGTTTTGAAGGAAGATGTGGATTTGAAGGCGCCTGCTCAGGTTCCCGCACGTCCTCCCATTCTTTGCCCCGGATGTCCTCACAGAAGTGTTTATTCCGTATTAAATAAGCTGAAAATTCATGCTGCCGGAGATATCGGCTGCTATACCTTGGGTGCGGTTGCTCCCTTAAGCGTGGTGGATACCACTATTTGTATGGGTGCCAGCATTTCTTCCCTTCACGGCATGGAGAAGGCAAAGGGCAAGGACTATATCAAAAACTGGGTAGCAGTAATTGGTGATTCCACCTTTATGCACACCGGTATCAACTCTCTGATGAATATGGTTTACAATCAGGGTACCGGAACGGTTATGATTTTGGACAATTCCACCACCGGTATGACGGGACATCAGGATCATGCAGCTACCGGTAAGACTCTGATGGGAGAGGAAGTTCCTGCTATTAATATCTTCCATTTGTGTAAGGCCTTAGGCATCAAAAATGTAGTAGAGGTAAGTGCCTTTGATACGGCTGAATTGGAAAAGGTAATTAAGGAAGAGGTTGCAAAGGATGAGGTTTCTGTAATTATTACCAAGGCTCCCTGTGTACTTCTTAAGGGCAATAAGTTTACTACCAAGTGTGTGCCTGTTCCTGAGAAATGTAAGAAATGCGGCATGTGTCTGCGTCCCGGTTGTCCTGCATTGACCAAGAATGAGGATGGTACGATTTCCATTGACCAGACCATGTGTAACGGTTGCGGACTTTGCAAGGGTATCTGTAAATTTGATGCCATTGAGACAGTGGAAGCATAAGTAACAGGTGGATTTAGAGAGACAGGAAAGGCATGGTTAAAGATATGGAAAACAAGACAAAAAATATTATGATTGTAGGTGTAGGCGGTCAGGGAACCCTTCTGACCAGCCGAATCTTAGGCGGTATTACCGTGGCAGCAGGATATGATGTGAAGCTGTCCGAGGTACATGGAATGGCGCAGCGTGGCGGTAGCGTGGTAACCTTTGTGCGCTATGGTGAAAAGGTTGCGGAGCCCATCGTGGAGGAAGGACAGGCGGATGTGTTGATTGCATTTGAGACGCTGGAAGCACTTCGTTATGCTCATTTCCTGAAAAAGGATGGTGCTATCGTAGTAAATGAGCATCGTATTGACCCCATCACCGTTGTGACAGGAGCAGCACAGTATCCCGAGAATATTATTGAAAATCTGGAAAAGGAATATAATGTATATAAGGTAAATGCCATGGAAGAAGCCTTGAAGCTTGGCAATTCCAGAGTATTCAACATTATTGTGCTGGGCGTGGCTGCAAAGCATATGGACTTCTCCAAGGAGGCATGGCTGGAGGTAATTGAAAAGACTGTTCCGCCTAAGACCGTGGAAATCAATAAAAAAGCATTCTTACTTGGATTTGAGGGGTAAATAGTTATTCTTAAAAGCATATTTGCAATAAGGAATAGAACAAGATAGATAGCATATAATAACGGGAGGTTACAAAAGTGATTTGGAATGAAGCAAAAGAGTGCATGAGCCGCGATGAAATGCGACATCTGCAAAGCAAACGATTGGTAAAATTAGTGGACAGAGTGTATCACAATGTAGAATTTTACCGTAAAAAAATGCAGGTTTTGGGTGTGGAGCCCGGTGATATCAAGGGAATTGAAGATTTGCACAAGCTGCCCTTTACCACCAAGAGTGATTTGAGAGATACCTATCCCTTTGGTTTGTTTGCAGTACCCAAAACACAGATTGTACGCGTTCATGCTTCCAGTGGAACTACCGGAAAGGCGACTGTTGTTGGTTATACCAGAAGAGATATTGAAATCTGGTCAGAATGTGTAGCCAGAGCCTTTACGCAGGCAGGACTTGGTCGTGATGATATTATTCAGATTGCATATGGTTATGGACTCTTTACGGGTGGTCTGGGTGCGCACTACGGTGCGGAGAATCTGGGAGCAACTGTTGTGCCCATGTCCACAGGTAATACCAAGAAGCTCACTACCATGATGAAGGATTTTGAGGCTACTGCTATTGCCTGTACGCCATCTTATTTGCTTCATATAGCAGAAACGTTAGAAGCAGATGGTGATATTGATAAGATTAAATTAAAGGCTGCTATCTGTGGTGCAGAGCCTTGGACGGAGCAGATGCGTAAGCAGATAGAAGAAAAGCTCCATATCAATGCATTTGATATTTATGGTCTGTCCGAGATTATGGGTCCCGGCGTGGCATGTGATTGTATTTATCACAAGGGCTTGCATGTTTATGAGGATCATTTCCTGCCCGAGGTTATTGACCCTGAGACTTTGGAGCCTGTGGCAGAAGGGGAAACAGGTGAACTGGTATTTACCACACTTACCAAGGAAGGTCTTCCTCTTCTTCGTTATCGTACCAGAGACCTTACCAGCATCAGCTATGATAAGTGTGAATGTGGAAGAACACTTGCGAGGATCAGTCGTTTTAAGGGTCGTTCCGACGATATGCTTATTATCCGTGGCGTAAATGTATTCCCTTCCCAGGTGGAAGCAGCGTTGCTTGAAATGGGCGAGACTGCACCTCACTATATGCTCATTGTAGACCGTGTAAACAATCTGGATACTCTTGAGGTTCAGGTGGAGGTTGACGAGAAGTTCTTCTCCGATAAAATCAGTGAATTGGAGAACCTTACCAAGAAGATTGCCCATGTGATTCAGCAGGCAATTGGACTGGCGGTAAAGGTAAAGCTGGTTGAGCCTAATACCATCCAGAGAAGTATGGGCAAGGCAGTTCGTGTGATAGATAATAGAAAACTGGTATAGGATGCATAATGTATAGAATGGAGGGTTACTATGTTTCTAAAGCAATTATCTGTATTTATTGAAAATAGAGAGGGACGTCTGGAGCAGGTTCTGGATACCCTAAAGGAAGAAAATATTAATATTATTTCTCTGTCTTTGGCAGATACCAGCGATTTTGGTCTGCTGCGTATGATTGTTTCCGATGGAGAAAAGGGCAAGGAAGCTCTGAAAGCAAGGGGATTCACAGCAATGCTGAATCCCGTACTGGCAGTAAAGCTGTCCCATCAGGTAGGACAGCTGCAGGTGCTGTTATCTGAAATCTGCAAAGCGGGTATCAATATCGAATATACTTATGCTTTGGCAACGGGTAATGATGATGCTTCCATCGTTATCAAGACAGCAGATTTGGAAAAGGCAGCAGAAGTGTTACAGAAAACCGGAGTGGAATTGGTTTCAGCGGAGGAATTATGATTATAGACTTTCATACCCACATTTTTCCGGATAAAATTGCAGCAAAAACCATTGCAGCCCTGTCAGAGGCTGCGGATGTAAAGGCAGCAACAGATGGTACCTTAAGCGGACTGATGGAGTCCATGAATAAAAACGGCGTGGATATTTCGGTAATTCAACCGGTGGTAACCAAGCCGGAGCAGTTTGACACCATTAATGAATTTGCTCAGTTCGTGAATACAAAGTATGAGGGAAGGCTTATTTCCTTTGGCGGGATTCACCCGGACTGTGAGGATTATAAGGGAAAGCTGAATCGTATTAAGGAATTAGGTCTTAAGGGAATTAAAATTCACCCGGATTATCAAAGGGTAATGATTGATGATGTGCGCTTTATGAACATTATCGAATATGCGGATGAATTGGGGCTGATTATCTTGACTCATGCAGGAATTGATATTGGTTTGCCCGATCCCGTCCATTGTCCCCCGGATAAAGCCCGAAAGGTGCTGGATAAGCTGAAGCCTAAGAAGTTTGTGCTGGCGCATTATGGTGCCTGGAAGCAGTGGGATGAGGTGTATGAGTATCTTGCCGGCGGGGATGTATATCTGGATACCGCATTTACCTTCGATTACATTACACAGGATAAATTCATGAAGATTTTGGAACGCCACGGCTGTGATAAAATTCTCTTTGCTACGGACTCCCCTTGGAGTGATATGGGAAAAGGAATAAAGGCAGTGGGGGATTTGCCCCTTGGGTGGGATGAGAAAAATATGATTTTATCCGATAATGCCATGAGATTATTAGAAATATAAAGTCAAAACCCTTGCATTTTGTGCAGGGGTTTTGTATAATTATAATGCTTTGATGCTTTAAAGCGTCTAAGTTCTAAAGTAAGAACAAAAGAGGTATCTAAGATGGTTACAAAAGTGATTTTTCTGGTAGTATTTTTTGCAATTATGGTGGGAGTTGGAGTTTATTCCCGGAAACATGCCACGAATGTAAATGATTTTGTGTTGGGTGGACGTGCGGTAGGTCCCTGGCTCACTGCTTTTGCATACGGAACCTCCTATTTTTCCGCAGTAGTATTTGTTGGATATGCGGGACAGTTTGGTTTTAAATATGGTATTTCTGCTACTTGGATTGGTATCGGAAATGCTTTGATTGGCTCCTTGCTTGCATGGGTAATTTTGGGCAGAAGAACCAGAGTTATGAGTAAGCACTTAAATGCAGCAACCATGCCGGATTATTTTGGAAAGAGATATGATTCCAAGGCTTTAAAAATTGCAGCCTCTGCCATATCCTTTGTATTTCTGATTCCTTATACTGCATCCGTTTATAATGGTCTGTCCAGATTGTTTGGAATGGCCTTTGATATTCCCTATACGGCTTGTGTCATTGCCATGGCAGCACTGACCGGGGTGTATGTAATCTTAGGCGGCTATATGGCTACCGCAATTAATGATTTTATTCAGGGAATTATTATGCTTTTTGGTATCGTGGCGGTAATAGCAGCGGTATTAAACGGACAGGGTGGTTTCTATGAGGCTGTGATGAAGCTTTCTGAAATTGAAAGTGATGTGCCTTTGACCATGGGACAGAAAGGTGTGTTTGCATCCTTTTTCGGACCGGATTTGCCCAATCTGATTGGTGTAGTAATTTTAACCTCCTTGGGTACCTGGGGACTTCCTCAGATGGTTCAGAAATTTTATGCAATCAAGGATGAAAAGTCCATTAAATCCGGTACCATTATTTCTACTTTCTTTGCGATTGTGGTGTCCGGCGGATGTTATTTCTTAGGAGGCTTTGGAAGATTATTTGACAGCCCTGCAATTTATTCTGAAAGTGGCAGTATTATTTATGATGCTATCGTACCTACCATGCTTTCTACTCTGCCCGATATATTGGTTGGTATTGTAGTGGTATTGGTATTGTCCGCGTCCATGTCCACCCTATCCTCTTTGGTTTTAACATCCAGCTCCACCTTAACCTTGGATTTGTTAAAGGATAATGTAATTAAGGATATGGATGAGAAGAAGCAGCTTTTGGTCATGAGAATTATGCTGGTGTTCTTTATTGTAATCAGTGTAGTGATTGCCTTGGATCCCCCTGCATTTATTGCGCAGCTTATGGGTATTTCCTGGGGTGCATTGGCAGGTGCTTTTCTGGCTCCTTTTATGTATGGTTTATATTGGAAGAAAACTACAAAGGCAGCAGTTTGGGCCAGCTTTGCCTGTGGTGTGCTGATTACCGTTTCCAATCTGTTTTTGAAATTTATTGCTTCTCCCATTAACGCAGGTGCCATTACTATGGTGGTGGGATTGATTATCGTTCCGATTGTCAGCTTACTTACACCTAAGATGGAGACAAAAAAGGTGGATGAAATCTTTAGCTGTCTGGATGAGACGGTGGTAGTCCATAGAAAGAGCTCCATTGAGGAGTAGAGAAGATTAAGAGTTGCTCATGCCGTAAGATAGGAAAGCATGGAGGACTTGGAGATAAAACATGAAAAGATACGAAAGATTGGATGATATCAGAGGAATTACTCTGTGCAGTATGATATTGTTTCACGCGGTATGGGATCTGGTATACATATTTGGTGTGGATTGGCGTTGGTTTTATACGGACGCGGCTTACCTATGGCAGCAGAGTATCTGTTGGAGCTTTATCCTGTTGTCCGGGTTTTGCTGGTCTTTGGGTAGGAGGAAGCTTCGCAGAGGATTGATAGTCTTTGGAGCAGGTATGATTATCTCCTTTGTAACCATGGTTTTCATGCCGGCACAGCAAATTCTCTTTGGGGTGTTGACCTTTTTGGGAGCGGCAGCTCTTTTGCTGATAGTGTTGGAAAAATATTTGAAAAAATTAAATCCCCATTTGGGGGCTGTTGGGTGTGGTATAGTCTTTTTGCTGCTTCATGGTATCAACGATGGCTATCTTGGGATTCGCAATTTGGTGAAGCTGGTAAGTCTGCCGGAAGAATGGTACCAAATGGGACAAATTGGAAATTTCCTTGGCTTTACAGAAAAAAGCTTTTATTCAGCGGATTATTTTGCCCTGTTTCCTTGGATTTTTTTGTACCTGACGGGATATTTCCTTTATGGCTTGATGCTGCAGAAGGGAAAACTTGAAAAGCTGGCAGAGCAGAAATCCTGGGGAAGATTCTTCAATCTGGTAGGAAAGAAATCCCTGATTATTTACATGCTCCACCAGCCTGTGGTTTATGGTATTTTGTTTGCGTTAGATAAAGTAGGATTATTGTAATAAAAGGCTCCTAGAGTTGGGCGAAGACCTGACCGATGGGAGCCTGTATTAATAAATCGGCATATTTGTCCCGGGGCGTGGGAGCCATATTGATAACTACCAGTTTGTCCCCACGGAAATAGTCGATGAGTCCGGCAGCAGGATACACCGCAAGGGAGGTACCGCCGATAATCAGGACATCTGCGTTTTGGATATGGCGAATGGAAGCGGCTACGGTTTTATCATCCAGACCTTCCTCATACAGCACCACATCAGGCTTGGTAAAACCACCGCACTTAGGGCACTTGGGGATACCTTCACTTTCTACTACAATCTGTACGTCATAGAAAGCACCGCACTGCTCGCAATAGTTGCGGTGTACGGAACCATGAAGCTCCAGCACATTTTTGCTGCCGGCAGCCTGATGGAGTCCGTCAATATTTTGTGTAATCACAGCCTTCAGCTTGCCGGATTGTTCCAGTTCGGCAAGTTTTTTGTGGGCAGTATTGGGCTTGGCATCTAAGAACAGCATTTTATTCCGGTAAAAACGATAAAATTCCTCCGGCTTACTTCTGTAAAAGCTGTGGCTCAAAATGGTTTCCGGGGGATAATCGTACTGCTGATGGTATAAACCATCCACACTTCTAAAATCGGGAATACCGCTTTCTGTGGAAACACCGGCTCCGCCAAAGAATACAATATTGTCGTAACGTTCCATGATTTCTTTTAATTCTATAATAGCTTCCTCTGTAGTTTTCATAGCGTGACTCCCTTCTGTGGTTAAATGGTTTTATATTATTATAGCGGTTTTGGTAAGGGGCGTAAACGGTAATTATTTTGAAATTTATAAGAAAACGTAAGAAAATATTAAGAAAAGTTCATGGTTTGTAATATTGAGGGATGCAGGAGGGATATGATATACTGATATAGAAAATTTACTTTTTGTTTTGTTAGAATAGATTTTGGCAATGGATTAGGGACAAAACAGATAAAAGTTAGAAGAAATATAGATATGGAAGCGTAGTATTATGGAAATTAACGTAGGAGATGTATTAAAATTAAAAAAACAGCATCCCTGTGGCAGCAGGGAATGGGAGGTGCTTCGTGTGGGAGCGGACTTTAGATTGAAATGTCTGGGATGTGGACATCAGATAATGATTGCACGGAGATTACTGGAAAAAAATATTAAAGAAATTGTGGAAAAAGCTTGAAAACAAGCAGAGTTTATGGTATCATTCCATTTTGTGATACATTAATTTCCTTGCTCACACATAAGATGTGGGCCAGAGACCAAAAGGAGGTAACAAAGCATGAACAAGTATGAATTAGCCGTTGTTGTTAGCGCTAAAATCGAAGATGATGAAAGAGCAGCAGTTGTAGACAAGTGCAAGGCTCTGGTTGAGAGATTCGGCGGTACCATCACAGAGGTAGATGAATGGGGTAAGAAGAGACTTGCTTACGAAGTTCAGAAGATGAAAGAAGCTTTCTACTATTTCATCAGATTCGAGGCTGAGAGCACTGCACCTGCAGAAATCGAGAGCCGTGTTCGTATTATGGACAATGTAATCAGATACTTATGCGTTAGACAGGACGAGGCATAAATAGAAAGCGAGAAGTAAAACATGAACAAAGTAATTCTTATGGGACGTTTAACAAGGGATCCTGAGGTAAGATATACCCAGGGAGATAATCCGTTAGCAATAGCAAGATATTCACTTGCTGTAGACCGCAGACAGGCAAGAAGCAATAATGGAGACGAGCAGACTGCTGATTTCATTAACTGTGTTGCTTTTGGTCGTACCGCAGAGTTTGCAGAGAGATATCTGCGCAAGGGAACTAAGATTGCAGTTACAGGTCGTATTCAGACCGGTAGCTACACCAACAAGGATGGTGTGAGAGTGTATACTACTGAGGTAGTAATAGAAGACCACGAATTCTGCGAGAGCAGGAATGCATCCGGTAATGATGGTGGCTTTAACGGTGGCAATGGTGGTTTCGGAGGCTTTGGCGGCGGAAACGCTGCACCCGCTCCTTCAGGAGCAGGCGATGGATTTATGAACATCCCTGACGGCATTGACGAAGAATTACCGTTTAACTAAAATTCGATTCAGTTAGGAGGTACTGACAATGGCTTTTAATAAGGCAGAGAAAACCGATTCTCCAATGAGAAGAAAAGGTGGAATTCGCAGAAGAAAGAAAGTTTGCGTATTCTGTGGTAAAGATAATGTTATCGATTACAAAGATACAAACAAGTTAAAGAGATACGTTTCTGAGAGAGGTAAGATCCTTCCTCGTCGTATTACCGGAAACTGTGCAAAGCATCAGAGAGCTCTGACCGTTGCTATCAAGAGAGCACGTCACGTTGCATTGATGCCTTACGTTCAGGATTAATTTGTTTGACCTGATTAGGTAAATGAGTAAAAAGCCTTTAGATACTGTAAATTCAGTATTTAAGGGCTTTCTTTGTTGTTGGAGAGTTCTTATATGGTGTTATAAATTCTTACTGTTTCTTAGAAAAATGGTGTAAAAAATGGTGTAGTAGTAGAAAATGGTGCAAACAGATGGATGATGGAATGGAGTAAAAAGAACTAAAAATAGTGATAGGTTGGTTTGGGGAAGAGGAATAAACTATGATATGGCTATGTGGAGATACACACGGAACACTTGACCTACAAAAAGTAGAAGATTATTATGAAAATCTATCCTGCTATCAAGAGGTTTCAAAAAATGATTATTTAATAATACTTGGAGATGTGGGCGTCTGCTGGGATGGTGGCATAAATGATGCTTATGTAATATCCTGTTTGCAAAATTTGCCTTGTACAGTGCTGTGGTTGGACGGAAATCATGAAAATTTTGATATCATTGAGGAATATCCTGTTGTAAGTAACTGGAATGGCGGAAAGGTTCAATTTATTGCTCAAGACGTAATTCACTTGATGCGTGGACAAGTGTATGAATTGGATGGGAAGAGCTTCTTTGTATTTGGTGGTGGAAATTCCATAGATAAACAATGGAGAACCCCGGGAGTCTCCTGGTGGGAAAATGAGATGCCGTCAGAACAGGAATATGAGGAGGGACTACAGAATCTGGAAAAGCTTGATTATACAGTTGATTACGTTTTAACTCATACATGCCCCGGGCATATCGCCCATATGCTTGTTTCGGATGTGTATTCCGGGGAAGAGGAATTGCAAAATTACTTTGATGATATTTCGCAAAAAGTTGATTTTGTAGGATGGTACTTTGGACATTGGCATATGGATTGGATGGAAGGGGAGTATCAATGTCTTTGGGATGATATTGTTGCTTTGTAAAAAATAATTAATATTAATGAAAAGAAAACTAGAAAGGTTCATATTTTGTCCGCAACAGTGAAATTATTATGTAAATTGTATTTTGCAGAGTTTAGCGGTATAATAAGACAATAGTAGAAAGGATGGGTAAATATGTTAACAGTCTATGTGGATACAGTGAATGGGAATAACATAGTGAGAAATGTAGAAGAGCAATTTGCAAAAATCAAGCTTACGGGCAGTGAAATTGAAAGGAAGCTAATTTCTCAGATTGAACAGGGAACATATAATGATGAATACTCATTCATTGACAGATTTGGTTATAAATTATACAATACCGAATTAAGCACAGGATGTAAGGCTGCATTATGCGTGGTCAGATGCCCAGAGTTAATTATTGATTTGATTGAGTGTGGTTTGAATGCTCGAGATATTATTATTGGGTTATGTAAAGATGGAAATGTGTTGATACAGGAAAATGGTGTAACGATAGTGGATTATTTTGAGCAACCAATAGATGTTAAAATTGATAAATATAGAATAACCAGTGTTGACAGGTTAAATAAGTATATTTTTTCAGAAAGACCTTTTGAGCCGGTTGTTAGTTCGGAGGATATAGAATGTATAGGTTAGGGAAGTATTCTGTTGAAATAATAGTGAATCTTGAAAATGGAATCTATGTCTTTGATAATGAGTCTGCAACGGGAAAGACGAGATTATGCAAAGTGCTAAGAGAATATCAGGCATATGGAGAAAAAGTTGCTTCCTACACATATAATGATAAATTGTTAGGGGTTCCGATTGAGGAAATTTTAGTGCCTGAGAAGTACGAGGTAATATTGCTAGACAGATATGATTTATATGAAGGATATGGAAAAGAACTTATCAATAAATGTGCGAGGCACTCTATAATTTTAGTAGATTGCAAGGATAAGTTTACGGTAACTAACGAAGAGGATTGGTGTTCCATAGAATTGAAACCGCATAAAATTGAGGTTAATTAATATGATATTTGTGTTTGAGGATAATAAGGAAGATATTATCAGTCGATTTTTTAGAAAAGCATATCCTGAGAATATTGCAGATACATTCATATATGCAAAGGGTAATGGAAATATAAAAAGAATTGTTCAGAAACTGTTGGAATCTACAGACGATGAGATTGTAGTGTATCTAGACACTATTCCAGGGAATAAGGAGACTGCTAAGATATATAAAGCATTAAGAGATATATCTATAAAATCGAACTATAGAGTGATAATATTGCCCCTTGTATGTATGGAATACTATTTAATAAAGTCTTTAAGGGATTCGCAGGTAATGTTAAGCCATACAGGAGTGGATATCTGCATAAATAAAGAATTATATTTCGATTCCCCTTTAATTTCAACATTGGAAGACCGTGTATTTGTAAAGAATTTTGAAAAGTATTGTAAATTAATATTGATAAAAAATTTAAAGGACTGTGCAAGCCATAGTGGGAAAACTACTGTAGAGTGTTATGGTGTGTATTACTTTGCTGATTGCCTATGTAATTATCGGGATAACGGTTGCGTGCAGGAAATATTATTGAATAAACTTCGCAGTTTTTTTGCTCAATTTGATTATACTCCGGCGGAAGGTGTTTTTAATAATGGAAAAAAAATATGTATTAATGAATTATGGGATGTACATAGAAAGTTAGTGCAAGTATACAATGATATGGTCGAATACTATATTAGCAGCAAAAATGATGCGATAAATATATCTCAATATGCAAAAATTAAAGTAATAAAGTAGTAAGAATTATAGAAAAAGCCTATAAGTATTGTATGATAAACCAATGCTTATAGGCTTTCGTTTTTAAATTCTATAATATCATTAGGAGTGCATTCCAAGATAGTACATAACTTTTCCAAAGTAAGCAGGGTTATATTTTTACCATGCTTTAGACCATCCAATGTCTTATTGTCAATTCCCATTTTGAGAAGGTGGTACTGCGATATGTTTTTGGTTTTCATGGTATTCCACATGGGTTCATAGCTTATAATGTTAACTCATTCCCTTCTTTAATTGTTTACTTGATTATAGGTAAGTATTGTGAAAAAGAACATTGTGATTATATCCACAATATGCTATAATTCATTCACATACTTAAAAATGGAAAGGAAGCAGGTAATACAAATGCAATAATTAGTCAAACGACTACAGATAATGAGGGGGGATCTGCAAGGACAGATGCATCGGATTCGACTTTGCAGCCTCCTTCTACTACCGCAACTCCGGGTCAAACTCCCGAACCTACTCCTGAGGTGGTAGTATATGAGGGGATTGATATGAAATCAACTTTACCGGGAAAGGAATGGGTACATACATTTGTGGGAATTATTGATGAGCCTAAATTGGTAGTCTTTAATGATGAAACGAATAAGAAAGTAATTGTGGAACATCAACAGGAGTTTGAGTTTGGAGAAGGGGATAGAATGGCGTTTTATATGCCAAAAGGATATGCAATTATGGGATATACAATAGAAAAAAATAATGTTGAAGAATTTTTGATATCTTTTAATTTTGCAGAAATTACCTTTGCAGAAAATAGCCCTATTGTAGAAGAGGCCATAACTGCTTGGGTGTATCTTGATGGTAAGAGAATTGACGATTTAGTCTATTATTTGAAACCGGTAGAATAAGACTCATAGGAGAATAAGCGTTATTTAGATTACCTCAACTGGATTGTAAAAAAAGGCATTTCAAGTTGACAATTCGTTTAGGGGGGGGTAAAATGTGACTAAAGATTTTAGAAAAACTAAAATACAAAAGAAGATGAGGTAATGCAATGAAGAAATGGGTTTATGCGATTAGCGCAATCATGTTATCGGCTTTCGTGTGGTTACAACCGACTACCAATATTGTATATGCAGAGGGAACTGCAACAGTTTCAGAGGGCGATGCTGCAACAGGAGAGAGCTTTGATAGTGCCATTCCCTTTGAATTGGGTGAAGAGGTAAGTGTATCAAATGCGGAAAGTAATGTTAATACAACCTGTTATAGGTTTGAAATTACGGAGCCTGGCGAATACATATTGGAGGCAAACATAAAGCAGTTTAATTATACTGTACATAAAGCAGAAGGTGCGCCTGTTATCTATTCGCAGATTAAAGGAAATTCGTTTTATCTCAATACATCTCCATGTGTTGAATATGCCGGAGATGTTATAGTGTTTGAAACTGCTGGAACGTACTACATTTCGATAAGTCCCATTCAATTCTTTACAGAAGATACAGGTAGTTTTTCTTTGCAGAAAGCAGATATAACTTCCATGGTTTTAGATAACACTGTATCTACAGGATTGATTACAGAGCAATTAACATTTTATAAATTTGTACCGGAACAGACAGGACGTTATTGCTTAACCTTTAATGCAACAGCAAGCTATGAAATTAGTCAAGGGGGATATAGTTCTTCCGGTGGTGCTGGAGAGAGAACAAGATGTGTTAGTTTGCAAGCAGGTACAACGTATTATTATTGTTTAAAGAGTGATGAGCAGGCAACATTTACAGTGCATATAGAAAAGCTTCCTGAAGTAACGGCAATGGAAGTAATACCGGCTGAGAAAAATGTTCTTTATACAGATTTTTATAGTACTAGTTATGGATGGGACTGTGGCTGCCATGTAACTTTGGATGATGGAAGTGAAGAGGATATATATTTTATAGATACGTTTGAATCTTCTAATAAATATGGTATAGTATGTAAATATTACACTGCGGATGGACAAGAGGTTAGTTCACATTTAGGACTTGATGCTGGAAAATACTATTTTGAATTTGTGCTTGGAGATATTGTCACTGAACCGGTCTATTTTGAAGTGAAAAATAAAGAAGATTGTGACTTGGTATTGAAAGCAGGTGAAACTGTTTCGGATTTGTCTGGGGATAGTCTGGGTAATTCACAAAAGCATCATTTGATAAAGCTGGTGCTAGAGGAAGCTGGAAAATATAAGGTATCGGCATCCTGTAACGCTATGTTGTATGTATATGATGGAAATAGGTCCTATGAGAATATTATCGGAAAAGAGATTGGGAGTGGAACAAGATTAGTAGAAGTAAGTGAGCCTAAGGTCTATTATGTATATACCGGGGCAGAAGAAAAATTTAATGTTTCATGCACTGAGCTGCAGCCTTTAAAGAGTCTTGAGGTATCAAATGGATATCGAAAAAACTATATTAGTGACTTGTCAGATAATGCAATTATCAGAGTACTTCGTGAATTAAAGTTTAAAGCATTGGATACAGATGGTAAAGAAATTACAATGGTCTATGATGATGCTGATTGGTTTTGTTACGAATTGAGTTATACTCTTTACAACAGTAAAGATAAAGAAAATCCAATTACAGAAACAACAGATTTACCCATTGGAGATTATATCATTCAAATTTCGGATACTAGTGGTAAGGTTTACTGTGAAGTAGACTTTTCGGTAATAAGCCCTAAGGATGTATCCAATGCATTAAAAGTAGGAGAAGCAGTAAAACTGACCGGGGAATATGAAAACTATTATTTGGAGCTTACAGAGGCAGATTCTTTATATGTAGAATATGGAGAAGGAACAGCAGTTAATCATCAAATAAGAATTTATAGCAGCGATTTGGAAACAAATTATAAGACCCTCTCAACCACTAACAAGAAAGAGTTGGAAGCAGGAAAATACTTTGTAAGAGTTTGGAATCGTGCATATCCCGATTCCTGCACCTTCACCATAAAAGGTAATGTAACAGATGCCCCCACTACTTCCGATGATGTAGAAACACAGCTTGACAACATCATGGATTTGGCGGCTACAGCAGAGGAAAAGGTCAGCAAAATCATTGAAACCTTAAAGCTGGATGAGCTGTGCAAGGCAATGCAGCAAAAGATTTCCATATTGGTACAGATATCCGATTTAGAAAAACAGTACGTTGCTGATAAAAAGATTGAAGTAACAGAGCCTGAGGTTACCACAAAGAAAATGGATAAGCATAAAATCAAAACAGTGGGTGCCGGCTTAAATGCTGACAAGGGAAAGGTTACTCTTTCTGTAACGGATGCAACCCAAAAGGTAGAGATTCCTGCCGACAAGTATCATAACACAGTAGCATTGGATATTAAGTTAAAGGTGAATGATGTAACCATGAGTCTGTTGAAGATACCGGTTACCATTACAATGCCCATTCCTGCTGAATTAATGGAAGAAGATTTGGTAATTCTTCATTATGCATCAGACGGAAGCGTAGCAGAGGTAATTTATCCTACCATCAATGGAGAAGATAAGACCTTTTCTTTCGCAGTAACACATTTCAGTACCTTTGTATTGGCAAATGAAAAAGATGGTGCAAGTAATGATACAGATGTAAATACGGAAGAGGCAGATACTAATGAAGAAGAGGATGCGGATGAAGGTGAAGTATCCGCAACAGAGAAAAGATTAATTTCTCCAAAGACGGGAGAACCGGATATGGCAGGATATATGGTAATGCTCGTATTATCTTTGGCGGCGCTGATTTTCTGTATGAAAAAAATTAGAGCATAATTACTTGTCGGTTAAAAATTCACATAAGAGAAAACAGTAAGAAATAGTACAAACGCGAAAGGGCAAAGCGCACAAACGAGCTTTGCCTTTTCGCGTTTGTGCGCCTTGCAATGCCTGTTTACTTATCTCAGAATACGGTTATGATTTCTCGTATTGACACAGATATAATTATGTAGTATCATAGTAACAATTTGTGCTTTGGAAATAGTACTATGGTACTAGTGAAAGGAGAAGATATGAAAATTTCAATTCGTAGCAAGTTAATAACGTATTTTTTGATTGCAATTATAGGTTCAATGTCTTTGTGCAGTGTGCTTGTCAGTATGAGAGTAACCAATATGTTGGATGAAAATATGAAGCTGTCAAGTCAGCAGACAGTTTCCGAGTCCTTAGGTGAATTTCAGACTTATTTAAAAACACTTAGTATTCCGGTAGACCTTATGACTAGAAAACGTGAGGTTAAATATATCGGAAAAGAAGGTGATTATAAAGACTATGTTAAGTCCATTCAGGATTCCCTGGTTGCCTCTATGAAGGTGGTGCAGAAACCTGTAAGAGCATTTTATGCATTGTCAGAAAAAAATGTGATTAATACATATTTATATTTTGATGAAGAAGAAGGCAAAATCAAATCTAAAAAAGAATTGTTTGAAAATGTGGATTATACACAGGAAGATTGGTTTGTAAGTGCAATTAAAAGTCCCAGTAAAAGTGAGCATGCAATTTTTTCCGTATTTACCAAACCTTATTATGACGAAGAATTTGATGTAAACATTATAACGGTATCCCAGGAAATCAGAATGGATGATGCCACAGTAGGTGTTGTTGCGCTGGACATTGAATCTTCCACATTGGAAAATTATGTGCAAAATATTCCACTGTTAAATACAGGTTATGTTTTGCTGGTAGATGCAGATGGAAATATTATTGTTGATAATGAAAAGAATACCACAGGCATAACTTCTTTTGCTGAATTGAATTGTTGGAGTACATATCAGCAGGACAATCTGCTTATGGCAGAGGCGGTTGCCAAAGCAGAAGAAGTAGGTGAAGAGTTGGATGTGTCCACATATATTAAAACCTATACGGAACAGATTAATGGACAATCTTATTATATAACTGTTTTGGAAGATGAAATTACCGGCTGGAAGCTTGTGGGTATGATTCGTGGGGATTTGGAAAATGCATCAAATCTGAATGAGTTATTTGTAGCAATTTTGATTGGAGCAGTAGTAGGATTAATAATTGGAATTATTGTTGCATTTGTTGTGGCGGTGTCATTGTCAAAAGAAATCCGAAGAGTTCAAGAGGCTACATCGAAGCTGGCAGAAGGAAACTTCTCAGAACATATTCTTGTTAAGCGTAAAGATGAGATTGGTGAGTTGCAGGAAAACTTTAACAGCATGGTGGATTCAGTAGCAGGATTGATTAAGGAAGTAGACACTAAATTTGAAGATGTATATACGATGGCATCGGATATAGGAGATGTATCAAAAACCACTAAAGAAACTGCTAATCAGGTTTCTATGGCTATTCAGAGCGTTGCAGTTGGAGCGACTGAGCAGTCACAGAGTACACAGGACGCCAATGAGATAGTGGAGAAGCTTGCAGATAGTCTGGAAGAAACAAAAGAGTATGTAAACAATGTAAATCAGATGTCTAAGGCGGCCAATGAACTTAGCTTACAAGGTATGGATGTAGTAGGTGAGTTGATTGAGAAAACGGATAAGAATCGTGAAAATGCAAAAGCATCAGGAGAAATGATTAATGAGATGCTGGAAAGCATTACAAAGATTAATTATATGTCAGATGCTATTGCGGACATTACGAATCAGACAAATCTTCTTTCTTTAAATGCATCTATAGAGGCAGCCAGAGCAGGGGAACTTGGAAAAGGATTTGCGGTGGTTGCAGATGAAATAAGAAAGCTTGCGGAACAATCCAGACAATCTACGGATGAAATTAAAGCAATAATTGAGGAAATTTCCGGTAAATCTGAGCTTGTTGTAAAGAATTTGGCAGAAAGTGATAAGCTTCAGAATGAGCAGGGAAAAGCAATCGATGATACAAGAGAATTATTTAACAGGATTTCTACTTCCGTAAATAATCTTATGAACGGAATGGAAAAAATTGGTGCTTTAAATGAAAATATGGCAGCCAACAAAAATACTGTGTTAAATAGTATGGAAAATATAGCAAATATATCTGAGCAATCTGCTGCAGCTTCGGAAGAGGTTACAGCATCCGCTGAAATGGTTAATGTAACTATGGAGGATGTAGCTTCTTATGCACAGCAATTAAATGTGATTGCGATGGATTTAAAGACTACTATTTCAAAATTTAAATTATAATATATTGAAGTATCAAGCTCTGTACGCAAATCTTCTATATAAACAGCCTCCGTTTCAAGGTTAAAATAGTAGCGCATAATAAAAATGGCGCATACTATCAAAATCATACTGTTTGAGAACTCTGGCGTTACTATCAAGTATCGTCGGAGTTTTTTGCGAATACCAGAAAATGATATCTGAAAGATTTAATTGTATATGCAACATTGAAAAATAATTCAAAAAGTGATATAATTTAAAACATGGTAAATGATTTTTGTATCCGATTCAATTGGGGCTGTTGGATTGGATACGTAGTACTAAAAGAGGAAGGAGTATGAATTATGGGAAGGAATCAGAATGAAAAAAAGAAAAAGAATAAATTTTTGAATTTTAAGGGGATGCGTATTGAAGAACGACTGAGAAAAGCCTTTAATATCATTATCATGATTGCATCCATTGGTTCAGTTGTAGGAATTCTTTCGTTGATGATTGTAGTGGCAAACTTTGAAAAGGCAATGGAAAATTATGCATTACCACAGGGTGATATTGCACTATTTATGAACGAGTATGCAGAGTGTCGTTCCAATACGCGTGGTATTATCGGTTATGAGGATCAGGAACAAATTGATTTGTTGGTAGCGAAGCATACTACCCGTGTGGAAAATACCTATGCCAGATTGAAAGAAATTGAGTCAACCATGGTTACTAAGGAAGGCCATGAGGCTTATGCAAAGATACAGACAGCATTGGAAGCTTATCTTGCAAAGGAAGCAGAAATTATTTCCATTGGTGCAACTGTTGATCAGGAGCTTTGCCGTCAGGCTCAGGAAATGGCAATCAAGGAATTGACTCCTTTGTATGAAGCATTGGATGCTGCAACCCTGGAGCTTATGAATATTAATATTGAAAAAGAACATGAAATGGAAGTGCTTTGTGAGGTTCTGCAAATAGGTGCTATCATTCTCATGGTAATATTGGTTATCAGCGCAGCAGTTGTTTCTAAGCGAATTGCAAGCATTATTTCCAAGGGTATATCCAAGCCACTGGCAGAGCTGGAAAATAGATTTGGTTCTTTTGCGCAAGGGGATATTAAAACCCCATTCCCCACATCTAGGGCAGAGGATGAAATTGCAGGACTTATGAATGCTTCACATGCGATGGCAGAGACATTACAAATGATTATTTTTGATATTGAAAGACTATGTGAAGAAATGAGCAAAGGAAACTTTAATGTTAATTCTGATTGTGAGCAGGCATATTGTGGTGACTTACATAGCTTATTGGTAGCAATAAAAGATATGAACGTGAATGTAAGTAATGCTCTGAGAGATGTGGAGATGATTGCAGGTCAGGTAAACGGCGGTGCTACAAATCTGGCAGAGGCAGCGCAAAGTCTGGCAGAGGGCGCAACAGACCAGGCTGCATCCGTACAGGAAATGCTTGCTACAATGGATACTGTTTCTGAAGGTTTGAAAGAGACTGTTACCAGTGTGGATGAAGCATACAAGCAGGCATTACAGTGTGCTCAGGATGCCCAGCTGAGCCATAAGGAAATGGGTAACATGGTAGAATCCATGAACCGAATTAGTGATACTTCCAAAAAGATTGAAAATATTATTTCGGAAATCGAAAATATTGCAAGTCAGACCAATTTGCTTTCCTTAAATGCATCCATCGAAGCTGCAAGAGCTGGTGAAGCAGGCCGAGGATTTGCAGTAGTGGCGGATGAGATACGTAATCTTGCAGACCAGAGTGCAAAGTCTGCTATTGATACCAGAGAATTGGTAAGTAATACTCTGTATGAGATTGAATCCGGTAGTAAAATTGCGTATAGAACAGCGGATGTATTGGATGGCGTTGTGGAAGCGATTCAGAAGATTGCAGAGACAAACAAGAAGCTGTCGGAGAACTCCCAGACGCAGGCAGATGCGGTAGAACAGGCAGATATGGGAGTAGCACGTATTTCAGAGGTGGTGCAGTCTAATTCTGCAGCTGCCCAAGAGGCTTCTGCGACTAGTGAAGAATTATCGGCACAGGCGACCACCATGCATGAATTGGTATCAAGATTCCAATTAAAAGAAAGCTGATAAAAAACGTTTGGAATTAAAAAATAATGAATTCATAGAAAAAGGATGGAAAAGAGATTTTTCATCCTTTTCCATTGTAATCTCTATTTTTTTGACAAATTAAACTGTAGCATCTTGCACTGATATTTGGTATACTATACTCTAAGGGTATTAGACAACCCTTGTTACCCGTCAATACATAGAGGTATTCATAATATGAAGAAAAGAATTCGTCTTAAAGGAAGAATTAAAACCTATATTCAGTTCACCATTTATCTCGGAGTGTTACTTCTGGCATTAGACGTAGCATTATTTTTGATTGATTTCAGAGCCGGGGTGCTGACATTTGGCTTTACCTTAATTTACTTTATGATTACATTGAGCTTATATTTTTATAATAAGCCCATTATCATGAATGAGCTTATCAGCTTTGCTACGGAGTATGGTCAGATTCAAAAAAAGCTCCTAAGAGAGCTGGAGATACCATATGCGTTATTGGATGATGGCGGCAAGGTGATTTGGACCAATGTAGCCTTTGAGCATGTGATTCATCAGCCGAAGGGCTACAATAAATCCATTACCTCCCTGTTTCCTACTATTACAAGGGACAGGCTGCCGGATGATAGCGGATTGGATGAGGCTCAGTATGAACTTACCTATGAAAATTGTGAATATGTAGCTAAGTTTCGCAAGATTTCCTTAAAGGAAATGGCGGAAAACAGTGATATTATGGATGCAGAGGGCTATAATGGTTATCTGATTGCCGTATACCTTTTTGATGAAACAGCCTTGCACATAGCATTGCAGGAGGTGGATGACCAAAGTCTTTCTGTGGGAATGATTTATCTGGACAACTACGAGGAAGCCTTACAGAGCGTGGAAGAGGTACGTCGTTCTTTATTAATTGCCTTGATTGACAGAAAGGTTAATAAGTATATTTCTGCCCTGGATGGTATCAGCAAAAAGCTGGAAAAGGATAAGTACCTGGTTATTTTACGAAAAAAAGCAATTTCTCAATTACAGGAGACAAGATTCGACTTATTAGAAGAGGTAAAAACTGTTAATATAGGTAATGAGATGGCAGTAACCATCAGTATGGGTATCGGATTGGATGGACTGAGCTATGCGCAGAATTATGAATTTGCAAGAAATGCCATTGATTTAGCATTAGGACGTGGTGGCGATCAGGCGGTAATCAAGACACCGGAGAGCATTACCTATTATGGTGGAAAGAGTCAGCAGGTAGAAAAAAATACCCGTGTTAAGGCTCGTGTGAAAGCTCATGCCTTGCGCGAAATTATTACCGGTAAGGACAAGGTGCTGGTAATGGGACATCGTATGGCGGATGTGGACAGCTTCGGTGCGGCGGTTGGTATTTACCGCATTGCTCAGACCTTGGGGAGAAAAGCTCATATCGTGTTGAATGATGTTACCACATCGGTTCAGCCATTGGTGGACTTATTTAAAAACAATCCTGAATATGATGAGGACATGATTATCAGCAGCCAGCAGGCAATAGAGTCGGCAGGCAGTAATACGGTTTTGGTGGTAGTGGATGTGAATAAGCCTTCCATTACGGAATGCCCTGATTTGCTTCGCTATTGTAAGTCGGTTGTGGTATTGGATCATCACAGACAGGGAACAGAAACCATCGAAAATGCTACCCTGTCCTATGTGGAGCCCTATGCATCTTCTGCTTGTGAAATGGTATCGGAAATTTTGCAGTATACCTATGACAATATAAAAATCCGTGTGGAAGAAGCTGACTGTATGTACTCCGGTATTATGATTGATACCAATAACTTTAATACCAAGACAGGTGTGCGTACCTTTGAGGCAGCGGCTTTCCTGCGTAGGAACGGTGCAGATGTGGCTCGTGTCCGGAAGCTTTTCCGTGAGGATGCAGAGGCTTATAAAGCAAGAGCGGACGCAGTTAGTCAGGCAGAAATTTATAAGCAGTATTTTGCCATTTCTGTTTGTACCGCAGAGGATTTGCCAAGTCCTACTATTATAGGTGCTCAGGCAGCAAATGAACTGTTGAATATTAAGGGAATTAAAGCAAGTTTTGTGTTAACAGATTATCAGGGAAAGATTTATGTCAGTGCCCGTTCCATAGACGAAGTGAATGTACAGATTATTATGGAACGTATGGGTGGTGGTGGACATATGAATACCGCTGCCTGTCAGATGGAGGGCATGGGAATTGCGGAGGCAATTGGTGTTTTAAAGGGAACCATTGATTCTATGCTGGAAAATAACGAGATATAAAGAAAGGAAGATAGACGATGAAAATTATTTTATTACAGGACGAGAAAAAGCTTGGCAAGAAAGGTGATATTATAGAGGCAAGTGAAGGCTACGCAAGAAATTATATCTTACCTAAAAAGATTGGTGTAGAAGCAACTGCCAAGAATATGAATGATTTGAAGCTTCAGAAGGCAAATGAGGATAAGAAGGCAAAGGAGATTTTGGACGCTGCTAAGGCTCTTGCTCAAGACTTAGAGACCAAGCAGGTAGTTGTTAAGATTAAGGCAGGAGAAGGGGGCAAGGTGTTTGGCTCTGTTTCCACCAAGGAAATAGCTGCTGCTTATAAGGAACAGCACAATCTTGATATTGACAAGAAAAAGATGGTTTTACCGGAAAGCATTAAAACCTTTGGAACTGTTGAAGTACCTGTTAAGCTTCATCCTCAGGTTACCGGTAAGCTTACCGTTAAAGTAGTGGAAGCATAAAAGTTTTAGAAAGTACGAGTGGACATACCTACTATGGAAGAAAACGTTATCAAAAGAATTTTGCCTCACAGCATAGAAGCGGAACAGTCCGTAATTGGTTCCATGATTATGGACAGAGAAGCGATTGTGGTTGCTTCTGAGTTGATTATGGGGGATGATTTTTATAATAAGCAGTATGGTATTTTATTTGAAACCATGGTGGAATTAAATGAAGAAGGAAGTCCTGTGGATTTGGTAACCCTGCAAAACCGATTGAAGGAAAAGGATGTACCCCCGGAAGTCAGTAGCTTGGAATTTGTAAGGGATTTGTTGAATGCAGTGCCCACTTCAGCCAATATAAAATACTATGCCAATATTGTGGCGGAGAAATCTACTCTTCGCAGGCTCATTCGCCTAAATGAAGAGATTGCTAATACCTGTTATGCAGGGAAGGAAAGCATGGAGTTTATATTGGAGGATACGGAAAAGAGAATCTTCCAGTTGGTGCAAAAGAGAAATACAGGTGATTTTGTACCCATTCGTCAGGTAGTTATGAATGCCATGGATAAGATAGAGACCTCTGCCAAAAACAGGGGAAGTGTTACCGGTATTCCTACAGGATTTACGGATTTGGATTATCGTACAGCAGGCATGCAGCCTTCTGATTTGGTGCTGATTGCAGCCCGTCCTTCCATGGGTAAGACCGCATTTGTTTTGAATATTGCCCAGCATGTTGCTTTCAAGCAAAATAAATGCGTAGCAATATTCAGTTTGGAAATGAGTAAGGAACAGCTGGTAAACCGTATGTTTTCCTTGGAGTCCAGTGTGGATGCACAGAAGCTCCGTACCGGTCAGTTGAATGACCAGGAATGGGAGCGATTGATTGAAAGTGCAGGAGTAATCGGCCGTTCCAATCTGATAATTGATGATACCCCGGGTATCAGTATTTCGGAGCTCCGTTCCAAATGTAGAAAGTTTAAGCTGGAACATGGCTTATCCATGATTATTATTGACTACCTACAGTTGATGTCCGGTAGCGGCAGGTCGGATTCCAGACAGCAGGAAATCTCGGATATTTCCCGTTCCTTAAAGTCCGTAGCCCGTGAATTGGGCGTACCTGTGCTGGCGTTGTCCCAGCTTAGCCGTGCAGTAGAGCAGAGACCGGATCACCGTCCCATGCTTTCTGACCTCCGTGAGTCCGGAGCAATTGAGCAGGATGCGGACGTGGTTATGTTTATATATCGTGATGATTATTACAATCATGATTCGGAAAAGAAGGGTGTTTCGGAAATTATTATTGCCAAGCAGAGAAATGGTCCTATAGGTACTGTAGAACTTGCGTGGCTGCCTGAATACACCAAATTTGCTAATTTGGAACATTCTAAAAGAGAATCATTTTAACTACGAAAGAGAACAATTATTCCTAAAGGGGGGATTGTTCTCTTTTTATGTATGTGTCAGCCGACATATACTTTTAATAAATTTAAAATTGTAGTCATATAGAAAGGGGAAAACTATGGAAAATTATTTACTAATTTCAGATGCTGCCAAGGAGGTTAAGGTGGAAAGTCATGTTTTACGCTATTGGGAGGAGGAATTGCATCTTCCTATCAAAAGGAACGAGCTGGGACATAGATATTACACCAGCGAGGATGTGGAGCGTTTCAGACAGATTAAAAATATGAAAGAAAAGGGGCTGCAATTGAAGGCGATTAAGTTGATTTTAAAGGATGGAAAATTAAATGTAATACCGGAGAGCGAAGCAACTGGAAATGATGGTTTGGATGATGCCGGACAAGAAGCGGCTCAGCTTTCCATGCCTATTAATATTGTGAGTAGTCGTGAACTTCGCCCGGAAGAAAGGGAGAAAAGTTTAGATATGGTAGTAGAGGAATCCAAGGAAGAAAAAGCCCAGAGACTTCAATGGCTATTGCGCCAGTTGATTCGGGAAACCCTACAGGAAAATAATCAGGATTTATGCAGAGAGATAAAAGAAAGCGTAGTAAAGGAATTGGATTATCAGTTTCGTACCCAGGAGGAGCGGGAAGAAGAGCGGGAGCGGTTAAGAGAACAGCGTAGCGAGGCGTATTATCAGAAAATGGACGAGCTTCTGCGGAAAAAAAGCAGAAATTCGGCAATTACTTTGGGAAAGAAGAATAAGTCGCCCAAGGAAGTTAATGAGTTGAAAGAAAAGAAAAGGCATTCCATTTTTTGAAATGCCTTTTCGAAATTGCTTTGTAATAATGAAATTATTCTTCTGCAATAGCACCAACGGGGCAGCCACCTGCGCAAGAACCGCAGCTAATGCACTTATCAGCGTCGATTTCAAACTTGCCATCACCCATGCTGATAGCACCAACAGGACACTGAGATTCACAAGCACCACAAGCTACACATGCATCACCAATAACATATGCCATAATATAATCCTCCTTATTCATGGTATCAACGCTTTCACATTGATACAAAATTATCAATAACTATATTTATTGTAATATAAATACGAGCTTAATACAAGTCTTATTTCATAAAAATTATCAATAAAGAAATTTGCACCACGGCATTTATGCCATTTCGGCGCGTCTTTTTTTGATGCCATTCAGGATTGCCTGTTTTTTGTCTACAAGCTTGGTTTTATCCATATTGGGAGTACCGGCAAGCTTGTAGGTCATTCCCAACTTCTCGTACTTGGATTCTCCCATGGTGTGATAGGGTAGAACATCCAAAGCCTTCAGATTGCTGAACTGCCCAATGAAATATCCCAGGTCAAACAGATATTTCTCATCATCGGTAATTCCGGGAACTACCACATGACGAATCCACATGTCCACTTTTTTTTCGTCAAGATATGCGGCAAATTTCAAAATATTTGTGTTAGGCTGAGCGGTTAGGTCCTTGTGATGTTCCGGGTCTATATGCTTAATGTCTAGCATGACAAGGTCAGTCAAAGTCATAAGTTTATTAAGTTTTTCAACTAATTCGATATTGTCGGGGTTATAGGCAATACCGGAGGTATCAATACAGGTATGAATATCCTTACGTTTAGCTAAGGTAAACAGCTCTATTAAGAAATCCACCTGCATAAGAGGTTCTCCGCCTGTTACGGTAATGCCGCCGCCTTGATAAAACGGTTTATTTCTTTCGTACTGTTCAATAATATATTCCGGTTCCATTAATGTGCCACCGTTCATTTCCCAGGTGTCCGGGTTATGACAATATGCGCAGCGCATGGGACAACCCTGAACAAAAACCACAAATCTCGTACCGGGTCCGTCTACGGTGCCAAAGCTTTCTAATGAATGAATTCTTCCCTGCATATGAGTCCTCTTTCTATAAACGAATTATATACTCTAGAGAGTATTTCCTCTGGATGTATTAAATATTATGAAAGCCCGGGAAAACATGTTTCCCGGGCTTTCAATAGCTTCTCTAATTAAACACTTTCATGGAAAGTACGAGAGATAACATCAGCCTGCTGTTCAGGAGTTAACTTGATGAAGTTAACAGCGTATCCGGATACACGGATAGTAAGCTGAGGATAGTTCTCAGGATGAGCCTGAGCATCTAATAAGGTGTCTCTGTTTAATACGTTAACATTCAAATGATGTCCGCCTTTTGTTACATAACCATCTAATAAAGATACAAGGTTATTAACCTGTGCTGTATTTGCTGCCATTGTTTAATCCTCCTATTATTTTTGATTAACTCGGGAAGATATAAATTATCTTCCCGATATTATTTTATAAGAGTTGGAACGGGAATGCTACAACCAATTATTGGTAATCATCCAATCCCTGCTCAAGAGTGGGTACACTGCAGGCCAACGGTGTTCTGGAACAATCCGTGCAGCCCATTGTCTGAACGTTCTTTGACTGTTTACTTGCTTCGTCGAAGTCTACATTTATGTGACCTACGCCATTTGCAATGCCGGAATCCAACATTTTTACAAGGTCATCAATCATTGCTTTATCGTCCATAGAGTGTCCTTTCTAATGAAAAATCAATTATTTGTTCAGGTCTAATTCAATATCGCCTGCGAATACCTGATCTTCTTTTCCAAGTGCACCAGGAATAATGGTGAAGGTATTGGAAATACCATCCTGAGCATCCTTGAAAGGAAGCTTGGATACAGAAGCAAGGGATGCTACTGCACCGTGGGTATCACGTCCGTGCATAGGGTTAGCACCGGGAGCGAAAGGCTGTCCCTTCTTACGTCCATCAGGGGTATTACCGGTAGCCTTACCATAGGTAACGTTAGAGGTAATGGTCAGGATGGAAGTGGTAGGAACACCATTTCTGTAGGTGTGATGTCTTCTGATAGCGGTCATGAACTTGTGAACGATATCCTGAGCGATTTCGTCTACGCGGTCATCATCGTTACCGTATTTAGGGAAGTCACCGGTGGTCTTGAAGTCAACGATAACGCCGTCTTCATCACGGATAACTTCAACCTTAGCATACTTGATAGCGGACAGGGAGTCAGCTACGATGGAAAGACCTGCAACACCGGTTGCGAAGTATCTCTTAACATCTCTGTCATGAAGAGCCATCTCTGCTCTCTCATAGCAGTACTTGTCATGCATGTAGTGGATGATGTTCAGAGTATTTACATAAACATCACACTGCCACTCCATCATATCCATGAACTTAGCGTATACATCATCGTAATCAAGAACGTCACCTTCAACAGGACGATACTTAGGACCTACCTGCTTCTTGGTAACTTCGTCGATACCACCGTTTAATGCGTACAGTAAGCACTTAGCCAGGTTAGCACGTGCGCCGAAGAACTGCATTTCCTTACCGATAACCATGGAAGATACGCAGCAAGCGATACCGTAGTCATCGCCGTGAGTT
>JAGAMG010000048.1 GCA_017624835.1 Lachnospiraceae bacterium | reverse complement strand
CGATGAAGATGTTGAGTCAGGTGAAGAGTCTGTGTCCGGTACAAGTTCTGGGGTTAGTATTCAACCTGCAATTACAACAAGCCTTGTGGCAGATTCAACGCCCAAATCTGGTTCAACGCTCAAACCAAGTACTGATCTGGAAACTCCTGAGAAACTGGATGTTGTGAGAGATTTTGTTGTGAAAACAAAGGATGACTGGTTGAAAATAAAGGAAAGTATTTCCAGTGCGGGGGCAGGGGATTCGATAACGATTACCATGCAGGACGAAACGGTAGTACCCGCTGATGTGCTGGCAGGCATGAAAGGAAAGGATATCAATATTGTTCTGGATATGGCGAAGGGTATTCGTTGGACAATTAACGGACGGAATATAACAGCAGGGGAGCCGGTTGACCTTAATCTGAAGGTAATTGTGGGAATGGATAACATTCCTGAAAATGTAATGAGTACGATTGTGGGTGAGATGCCCCATAGCCAGATTCATTTAGCATATGATGGTGAATTTGGTCTGACAGCAGAGCTCTCCGTCTATTTAACAGAAGATTATACTGATTTGAATGCAAAATTGTTCTACTACAATGAGACAACCGGTAAGCTTGAATTGCAGCAGACAAGTGTTATTGATGAAGCGGGTATGGCAAAGTTTATGTTCCAACATGCTTCTGACTATATCATTTTGGTAGAAAAAGAGGTATTATCCGAGGAACAGGCAGCAGAAGATAAATCCGCAAATACTACAGTGGATGGTGGCATAATAGAACCGGAAACGGAAGAAAATGATGGAGCGCTTATCTGGAGTCTGGTAATACTTCTTGCTGTGGCTGCAATTGGATTTGTTATTGTAAAGAAGATAAGAAGTGTGAATAAAAATGCCTAAATGCGATTGTAAGCGTGAAAAGAGGATGATACAATTAGTACACAGTGTTATTTTCTGATTTACAGGAGTGAATAATATGCGCGAAAATGTAGTGTATTCAGGATTTCATGAAATGTTTGAGGCTGCCTATAAAAAGGAAAAGGCAAGGTTTCCTATGCCACCTCATACGCACAATGCAATTGAGATTTTTTTGAATTTGTCGGAACTGCCCAGTGTATTGATGGGAGGGAATGTGCTTTCCCTGCAACCAAATGTGTTGTTGTTGATTCCCTCCTATTGCATTCATCAAATGACACCTGTAGAGAACAGCATTTATGAACGATACATTCTTACTATAAACACATCATGGTTGGAAAGTGCGCTTGGGGAGCAGGGAAGTAAGGAATATGATTATTTTAAGGATTCTGACAAACCACTTATGATACCCTTGACAGAAAAACAAAAGAAGGAAATCATTGAGAAAATGGAAAGGTTGATACAATGTGGCAGCACAACCTCATTTCTCAGGTTGAATTGTTTTTTTGAAGTAATGTCATGGTTGCATCAGTTAGTTGGTACGGTAAATGAAGAAGTTGCGGAACATATTAGGGAACAATTGACAGGAACTGCAAAGACCGTGTCGGAAATGGTGGACTATATCAATAGCCATCTTTATGAAAATATCACGATAGAGGATATAGCTACTAAATTTTATCTGAATCATGACTATGCAGCCAGAATATTTAAAAAGCATGTTAATACAACGATACGAAATTTTATCACTATCCAGCGCATTACGAAAGCGCAGCAGCTCTTGCTGGAGGGAAAAAGCGTAGCGCAGATACAGGTTATGACAGGCTATGGAAGCTATGAGCATTTTTTCCGCACATTTAAGAAGGTGACAGGCATGACACCCAAAGAATATAGAGAAAATTATCATGCTGTGGAAATATAACTTATTATATTATGAAAAGAGCGGGGCAAAGGTTATTTACCTTATGCCCCGCATGACTTATAATTCCGAAGCCCCAAACGCCAAAAACCATAGCATAGCAGTAAAAAGAAAACCACACTAAAGGGATAGAGCGCATACAGCCAATTATCAGTTTTTCCCAACAGGTACAGAAGGGGATAATACTGTATTAAGGTATAGGGAATGATGTAGGTACAAAACCTCATAATCCCTTTTCCGTAGACATCAATGGGGTATTTCCCATGCTCCTTTGCACCATAGGTCAACACATTGGTTAATTCGGTTTCTTCTATAGAGAAAAAGCAAAAGGTTGCTCCGAACATAAACAGGCTTAAGAATAAAAGTGTTCCGCCTGAAATCATAAAAAACAAGGTGATAATTCGTCCCGTATTCCAGAGAATCTGGCTTTTGCGAACGCCAATGATAAGAGTAATGATAGCGGTTGCCAAAGGACCAATTCTCCCCAAATCGAAACGCATTCCCAACAATTGCAGGATAGTACTTCTGGGGCGAAGGAGTATTCTGTCAAACTCTCCCCGCTTTACCATAGAAGAGAAAACCTTAAAGCCTCTGCCTATGCATTCTGCTATGGCAAAGGACATCTGCATGACAGAAAAACACAGCAGAATATCACTATAAGTATATCCTTTTATCTGTGTAAAACCTGAAAAAAGGAATGAGAGCGCAATAAATTCACTGAAGGAAATCAGAAATCGTCCTATTACCATCAGGAAAAAGGATAATTTGTATTCCATGGTGCTCTTTAGAATTGCAGAAATATATTTACAATAAAGCTTCATTAATTTACCCTCCCTGTACCACAACTTTTTTCTCTGCATTTTTGCAAATGAGGCTTCCAATCAGAATTAGCACAACCAGCCAAAACGCCTGCAGAATGATTGCGTGAATCATTTCTGAACCAGCCAAGTCTCCGCTATATATACGAAAAGGAACATTTATCATGGAGGCAAAGGGAAGCAGCTCTATAACGCTTCTGAAAGGTTCCGGTATAAAGGGAAGCGGAATAAGGTCGCCGGATAATAATTCAACGGCTCCGGTCATTACCATGCGAAGTCCCTGAGGAGAAATGGTAAAAAAGCATAGAATATAGACCAGCATGCAAAAGGCTACTGTAACGCCTAAGCCTAAAACCATTGTAATAATAAACAGTAAAAAGGCATTTAGATTAATCGGCAGTCTCAGTTGAAAAGGTGAAGGCATTAAGAAGGAAACACACAAAACGGGAATACTTCGCAAGGTTGCCTGCGCCAATCTTCCGCCAATATTTCTGGAAAACCACATACTGTAGAGGGAAATGGGACGACATAATTCGTAAGAGATTCCGCCATCTACTATCATGTTAAAAATGTCATTGTCCGTTGATAAGGTGTTAAATAATGTAAAAAAAGCTTGTCTAAGCCATATGTAAGAAACCAATGCGGAATATTCCATGGGAAAGGCTGTGATATCGGATTCCCAAAGAGCCTTAAAGGCCAGGCATTCCATCAAGCCCCACATAAATTGTGTGGTAAGTGCTGTAAGAGATGCCATGCGGTACTGCAAGCCGGATTGAAACCGTAATCGAAAAAAGGAATAATATTTTTTCATGGTGCACCTCCTATAGAATATTCATATTTTGATACAAATCTGCCACCAATTGGTCAAGGCTTGCATTGGTATTTTCACCTGATTGTGCAGTTCTTCGCATATCATCCAATGTGCCGTCCAACAGTACCTTTCCCCTGCCAATCAAGATAACTCTGTTGGCGAGAGCCTCAATATCCTGCATGTCGTGGGTTGTCAGAATCACAGTGGTGCCATGTTCCGCGTTCATTTTCTTGATGAAATCCCGTACCGCAAGCTTGGAAACGGCATCCAGTCCGATTGTTGGCTCGTCCAAAAAGAGAAGCTTTGGCTCATGCAAGAGAGAGGCGGCAATTTCACAGCGCATTCTCTGCCCTAAGGATAATTGTCTGGTAGGGGTCTTTAAAATCTCCTGCAATTGCAGAAGCTCAGTTAATTCTTCCAGTTTTCTATTGTAATTTGGGGTTGGAATAGAATAAATATCCTTCAACAGTTCAAAGGAATCGATTACAGGAATATCCCACCACAACTGGGAGCGCTGTCCAAATACAACGCCTATTTCCTTTACATGCTGGATGCGGTTCTTCCAAGGAATCCGTCCGTTAATCATGCAAGTGCCACTGTCCGGTGTTAATATTCCACTGAGAATTTTGATTGTGGAGCTCTTACCTGCTCCGTTGGGACCGATATATCCAACCATTTCACCATCCTGAATGGTAAAGCTGATATTTGATAATGCTTGAATTTTTTCGGTCTCCCTGTGAAAAAGAGATTTGCAGGCTTCCTTCAGTCCTGCGTTTCGTTTTGCAACCTTGTACGATTTACATACATTTTCCATCGTAATCATTGTTACTTCCTCCTGGTAGTTATATTTTTCGATGCAAAGCATCATAATATCTTGCCAAGTCGGTCTGGGTCTGCTGGATTTTGCCAGCAAATACCGAAGGTAAAATATTTAGTTGTCCTCCCCGACGCGGGGAATTTCTATTTTATTACTTTGTTTTAAAAGAATCAATCCATATTTTTACTAATTTGTTCCGTGTTTTTTTAGTGATAATTACTGTTTAAATGTGAGATATTGCTTGAAATATTTGTCGTACGGGTATATCAAAACATACGCTTTCTGTGGTATGATATATTATGAAATGTTCTGATAACAAGTTTTATAAAAATAGGGGTGATTACATATGGATAAGAGTGTTAGAGTCGGTATTATCGGAATGGGAAATATGGGTTGTCAATATGCCAGAATGATTTTGGAAGGAGAGGTTCCGGGACTGGAGCTGGCGGCAGTGACCCGAATTAATAAGAGGGATGCGGAATGGTTTTCGAAAATATTGCCGGCGGATATACCGGTATTTCAGGATGAATTTGGTTTGTTTGAATATGGCAAAATGGATGCAGTCATTATTGCTACGCCTCATTATGCCCATGAGAAACAGACCATTACGGCAATGCAGAAAGGACTTCATGTGCTCTGCGAAAAACCTGCCGGTGTTTATACCTTGCAGGCAAGAAATATGATAGAAGAAGCAAGAAAACATAATTTGATTTTTTCCATGATGTTTAATCAGCGTACCAATCCTGTGTTTGTGAAAATGAAGGAAATTGTAGAGAGTGGCAGATACGGTGCGTTAAAGAGAGTAAACTGGATTGTGACAGACTGGTATCGACCGGATTGCTATTATACCTCCTCTGCATGGAGAGCTACCTGGGAAAAGGATGGCGGCGGTGTGCTTTTGAATCAATGTCCCCACAATCTGGATTTGTTACAGTGGATATGTGGGATGCCTGTTAAGGTTACAGCCTTTTGCCATGAGGGCAAGTACCATCACATTCAGGTAGAGGACGATGTGACTGCTTATATGGATTTTGCCAATGGTGCAACCGGTGTGTTTGTTACTTCTACCGGAGAAGGTGCAGGTACCAACCGATTGGAAATTGTGATGGATAATGCAAGAATGCTTTATGAGGATGGAGAGTTACGACTTTTTGTATTGGATGAGGATGAACTTACCTATCGCAAAACCTCCCAGAAGCCCTATGAAAAAATGACAGGCTCTTGGGAAACGCCGGAGCTTACAGGGGAAAATATTCAGCATTTGGGAATTTTGCGCAATTTTGCCAATGCTATTTTAAAACAGGAACCGCTGATTGCGGATGGGGCAGAGGGTATCAACAGTCTGATGCTGTCCAATGCCATGTACTTATCATCATGGCAGGGAAGAACGGTGGAACTGCCCATTAATGATGAGGAATTTCATGCATTGTTGCAGGAAAAGATTGCACAGTATGCTTCTAAGTAGTGGAAAGGGATAATATAGAAGCTGATATAGAGCAGATATGGAAATAAAAAAGGAAAGCGATAGAGGATAGAAAAATGTTTGATTATAAAACGACTATGAATGCACTGATTCAAAAGGAAGTGGATGAGGGCAGAGTAAATGGTGCCAGCGCGCTGGTACTACAGGGGGACAAAGAGATTTATTATTATAATTATGGTTATGCGGATAAGGAAAATGGCAAGCCAATGAAGCATGACACTATTATCCGTCTGTTTTCCATGACAAAGCCTATTACTGCTGCAGCGGTAATGATTTTGGTAGAGCGGGGCGAGCTGGATGTGAGGGATGCGGTAGCAACCTATCTGCCGGCATTTCAAAATCAGAAGGTATGGACGGAAAAAGGACCGGTACCGGTGGAACGTGATGTTACTATTTGGGATTTGTTAAATATGACTTCGGGTATTCCCTATCCCAATGAGGAGGATGAGCCGGGCAGACAGATGGGAGCTGTTTTAAAGGAGTTAATTACACGCCGGGAAAAGGGGGAATGGGTGGATACCTTGGAATATGCCAATCAAATCGCTACTGTACCTCTTTGCTTCCAGCCCGGGGACAGATGGATGTACGGCTTTTCAGCAGATATTTTGGGAGCTGTTGTGGAAGTGGTATCCGGGATGCGGTACAGTGAATTCTTGAAAAAGGAATTGTTTGAGCCTTTGGAAATGAAGGATACCGGATTCTTTGTGCCGGAAGAAAAACGAGAACGTTTTGCTCAAATTTATGAATGGTGTGAGGAAGAGGCTGTGTTAAAGCCCTTTTTGAAAAGCCATTTAGGAGAATATTATAATGAAGATGTGGCGTTTGAATCCGGCGGGGCGGGATTGGTTTCTACCTTGGCGGATTACAGTCATTTTGCGTCCATGATGCTGCATCGGGGTATGTATAAGGGAAAGCGGATTCTGGGCAAACGCACTGTTCAGTTTATGACTACCAATTATCTTACGGAGTATCAGCGCCGAACCTGTGATTGGGATAGTGTCAGGGGGTATGGCTATAACTGTCTGATGAGAATTTTGGTTGACCAGGGGGCAGCAGGTACTAACGCTCCCTTGGGCGAATTTGGCTGGGATGGCTGGACGGGCAATTATGTTACCATGGTGCCGGATGAGGATTTGATATTCTTATACTTTATTCAGCGCTGTGGTGCAGGTATGACACCGGCGGTACGGAAGCTGCGTATGGCAACCTTTGCAGCTTGTGAGGTGGAAGCGTGAATATTCTGACAATTGACAATATTACAAAGGCTTACGGAGAAAGAAAACTGTTTGCAGATGCCAGCTTTTATCTGGCTGAGGGGGAAAAAGCAGGAATTATCGGTATCAACGGAACCGGGAAGTCCACTCTGTTGAAAATTATAGCAGGCTTGGAGGAGCCGGATGAGGGCAGGGTCATCAAAGCCAATCACTGTATGGTGCGCTTTCTGCCTCAGAATCCTCAGTTTGGAGAAAAGGAGACTGTGCTGGAGGCGGTGCTTCGCGACAATCGTAGTGCAGAAAATGAAAGTACCATTGAAGCGGATGCCAAGAGTATGCTGACCAGATTGGGGGTAACGGACTTTGAGCAGCCCTGTGGGCAGTTGTCCGGTGGACAGCGGAAGCGCCTTGCCTTGGTGTCAGTGCTTTTGTCCACAGCAGAGATTCTGGTGCTGGATGAGCCCACCAACCACTTAGACAACGAAATGGCAGGATGGTTGGAGGAAATGCTGAAAAAACGTCGGGGTGCTATTGTAATGGTAACTCATGACCGTTATTTTTTGGATAGTGTTTCGGACAGGATTATTGAGATAGACAAGGGAAGTATTTATTCTTATGATACCAATTACTCCGGCTATCTGGAGCTGAAAATGCAACGGGAGGAAATGGCACTTGCCAGTGAAAGAAAGCGAGCCAGCATATTCCGAAATGAGCTTGCCTGGGTGCAGCGTGGAGCAAGAGCCCGTTCCACTAAACAAAAAGCCCGTTTGGAACGATTTGAAGAATTAAAAAACAGGCAGACTCCGGTAACCGACGGTCAGGTGGAATTGTCTTCCGCAGTTTCCAGATTGGGCAGAACTACCGTGGAATTGGAGCATATTTCCAAGACATATGGGGAGCGGAAGCTGATTGAAGATTTCACTTATTTTTTCCTGAAAAATGATCGAATTGGCTTTATTGGTCCCAACGGTAGTGGCAAATCCACCTTGATGAAGATTATTATGGGAGAAATCCAGCCGGATGCGGGAACGGTGGAGATTGGTCAGACCGTGCGACTTGGCTATTATGCGCAGGAAATCGGAGACGATTTAATGACCCCCAATCAGCGTGTTATTGATTACATCCGTGATGAAGCTGAGTTTGTAACCACCGAGGAAGGGAAAATCAGTGCCACAAGGATGCTAGAGCGATTCCTGTTTGCAGGAGAAGACCAATACGGATTGATAGGGAAATTATCCGGTGGAGAACGGAGAAGACTGCATTTGTGCAGGGTGCTTATGAGTGCACCTAACGTTTTGCTTTTGGACGTAAACTGTAGTACCCTTTTGAGGTGTGCATAGAGTGTATCGTGTAATAAAATAGGTGTAAAAAGTACAGGATACACAAAAATATCATTGTACTGTGTATAGTGTAGGAGAGGATGTAGTCAAAAGAGGTGACTACTTTTTTATTTGGTGTATAATGGTAGCTAGAACAAGATGAAAGAGGAAACAACATGAATTTGATTAACATAGAGAATCTGACAAAGTCCTATACTGAGAGGAAGTTATTTGATGGTGCATCCTTTTCCTTACAGGAAGGAGAGAAGGTAGGTGTCATTGGTATCAACGGAACCGGAAAGACAACCTTGCTTAAAATGATTATGGGTGAGGAAGAAACGGATGAAGGAACCGTTACACTTGCTAATCATGTGGTGCTTCGTTACCTGCCACAGCATCCGGAGTTTGCACCGGATAAAAGTAGTTTAGATTGCGTACTGGAAGGAAATGTAACAGAGGAAAACCGTTGGTCTATAGAGAGTGAAGCCAAGGCGATGATGACACGTCTTGGGATTAAAGATTTTATGCAACCTGCGGGACAGTTATCCGGAGGCCAAAGAAAACGACTTGCGCTCATTTCGGTACTGCTTTCACCGGCAGACATACTTTTGCTTGATGAGCCTACAAACCATTTGGATAATGAAATGGCAGATTGGTTGGAAGACTATCTGAAAAAGTGGAGAGGGGCACTCATCATGGTAACCCATGACCGCTACTTTTTAGATAGCGTGACGAACCGAATTATAGAAATTGATAAAGGTTTGATTTATAGTTACCAGACAAATTATTCGGGATACTTGGAATTAAAGACCCAGCGTCAGGAGATGGAGTTGGCAAGTGAAAGAAAACGTCAGTCCATACTTCGTGTAGAACTGGAATGGATACGCAGAGGAGCCAGAGCGCGTTCTACAAAGCAGAAAGCACATATACAGCGTTACGAGGAGCTAAGAGATCGTCAGGCGCCGGTGCAGGATTCGCAGGTGGAATTAAGTTCTATCTCTACAAGACTTGGAAAAACAACAGTAGAACTGGAACATATCTGCAAGGCATATGGGGAGAAAAAACTGATAGATGATTTTTCCTATATCTTTTTGAAAGGTGACAGAGTTGGATTTGTTGGACCGAACGGTTGTGGAAAATCCACGCTGATGAAAATTATTGCAGGAATGATACCGCCGGACTCCGGACAGGTTATCATTGGTCAGACTGTTAAGATGGGTTATTATGCACAGGAAATCGCTTCAGAAAAGGGAGGCGATGAAAATGAAGTTGACCTATCTTATATGGACCCAAAGCAAAGAGTTATTGATTATGTGAAGGATACCGCAGAATATATCCAGACAACAGAGGGTAGTATCTCTGCATCTGCCATGTTGGAAAGATTTTTATTTCCACCGGAAAAACAATATAGTCCGATTGGAAAACTGTCCGGCGGTGAGAAGAAAAGATTAAACTTACTTCGTGTGCTGGCCACTTCCCCAAATTACATTCTGTTGGACGAGCCTAGTAACAACCTTGACATAGCCACATTAACCATCTTGGAAGACTACCTGGACCGTTATGAGGGAATTGTTGTTACCGTGTCTCATGACAGATATTTTCTTGATAGAACCATGAAACGCATTTTTGCTTTTGAGGAAGATGGAAAACTGAAACAATATGAAGGTGGTTATACCGATTATTCCTTGAAAAAATTAGCAGAGAAAGAGGAACAGGAGGCAGAGCAGGCAAAGAAACCAGGCAATGCATCCAAGGCGAATATGCAACAGACACAGAAAGGACAGCGTACT
>JAGAMG010000047.1 GCA_017624835.1 Lachnospiraceae bacterium | reverse complement strand
CATCATCAATTTCCACAAACTGATACTCATTGGAATTCCAAATAATCACTTCCTCAGAAAAACGACTTAAATGCATCATTATGGTGGATAAAGCAGAAAGGAACTCAATCAGATAATCCCTGTCCGCTACAGAATCCATACTGTTTAAGGTAGGTCCCTCAAAGCCCATCAGGGATGCGGTATAGCTTCTATCCAAAGGATAAGTTGTACCTGCCAAAGCACCTGCCCCCAGGGGACAATAATTCATACGATAAAAAATATCTCTTAAGCGCAGTCTGTCACGCTTAAACATTTCAAAATAAGCACCGTAATGATGCGCCAGCGTTGTAGGCTGTGCCTTCTGTAAATGTGTAAAGCCAGGCATATAGGTCTCCAAATTTGCTTCCATGGTATCTAAAAGAACTGTCAAAAGCTCCTTTATAAGTTCATCCGTTTCCAAGACCTGCTGTCTGGTGTATAATCTCATATCTAATGCAACCTGATCGTTGCGGCTTCTGCCTGTATGAAGCTTCTTACCGGCATCCCCTATTCTATCAATCAGATTTGCCTCTACAAAGCTATGTATGTCCTCGTATTTTTCATCAATCAAAAGCTTTCCCGCATCCACATCCTCACGAATACCGGTAAGACCTCTGATAATGGAATCTCTTTCTTCTACTGTCAAAATGCCTTGCTTTGCCAGCATAATTACATGGGCAATACTGCCCTCAATGTCCTGATGGAATAATGTTTTATCAAATGTTATGGACGCATTAAAATCATATACCAACTGGTCTGTCTCTTTTGTAAAACGTCCGCCCCACAACTGTGCCATCTTCCGTTCTCCAATCTATTAAATTAAAACCAGCTTTGATATTACCATAAATGTCAATTTTATGCAATATCACAATAGTACTAACTTCATTTTACATCGCAAAATATCGCGTAAAATCAACACATTTTTTCAATTCTCCCATAATATATTATAAATTACGATATGATGCCGAAAGGTTCCTTTTTCATGTCAAACATCTTAGAACTCAAAAAAATCGGTTACTCCTATCATAGTCTACAGGGTGAAACATTGGCGCTACAGGATATTTCCTTTGGAATCAAGGAAGGTGAGTTTGTGGCCATTGTGGGGCCCAGTGGCTGTGGAAAAAGTACACTTTTATCAATTATAGCAGGCCTTCTCAAACCGGAAGCAGGTACGATTTTAGTAAATAATCCGGATGGCTCCCTGCATTACCCCCATATCGGCTACATGCTGCAAAGAGACCATTTATTTGAATGGCGTACCGTATATAAAAATGCAATTTTAGGTCTGGAAATTAATCATATGCTGACCGAAGAAAGACTTGCCCATGTGGATCAGCTTTTTATTGATTATAATCTGGAAAAATTTAAAAACAAACGCCCCAGCGAGCTCTCCGGTGGTATGAAACAGCGTGCTGCGCTGATTCGGACTCTTGCAATGGATCCGCAATTACTTTTATTGGATGAACCCTTTAGTGCACTTGACTATCAAACCCGGCTTATGGTTTCCGCTGATATCTGCCACCTGATACGCAACGCCGGAAAAACCATGATTATCATTACACACGATTTATCAGAGGCAATCAGCCTGGCAGACCGCATTATTGTACTTTCCAAAAGACCTGCAACGGTAAAAAAAGAAATCCCCATTCAATTGACCTTACAGGACGATTCACCCCTTGCAGCAAGAAATGCACCTGAGTTTGCAGACTATTTTAAATTATTATGGGAGGAAATGACCAATGAAAGCTGATAGCCAAACATTATCCAATCAGGAAAAATTTATTCAAAAACATCACCGTCATCACAGACAGATTTTCTCAGCTCGTATTATACTTTTATTGGCTTTTCTGGCTCTTTGGGAAATCAGCTCTGGACTTGGCTTAATAGACAGCTTTTTCTTTTCCAGTCCCAGTCGTGTTATCATGTGTATTGTCAAATTGTGGACGGAAAATATGCTGTCCCTTCATATCGGTGTAACCTTAGTAGAAACCTTAGTCAGTTTCCTTTTGGTATTTCTGATAAGTTTACTGTTTTCAACCCTGCTATGGTATTCCGATAAACTATCGGAAATTTTAGAGCCCTATCTTGTTTTATTAAACAGCTTACCCAAGTCAGCACTTGCACCTTTGTTTATTGTATGGCTGGGAACCGGCTTTACTACCATTGTGGTGGCAGGAATTTCTGTGGCATTATTTGGCTCCATCATAAGCTTTTATACCGGTTTCCAACAATGCGACCCTGAAAAAATAACCCTTATCTATACTTTGGGCGGTACCAAAAAGGATGCTTTCCGAAAAGTGATTTTTCCAAGTTCTATTCCCATCATGATTAGTACCACCAAGGTAAATATCGGTCTTTCTCTGGTAGGTGTAATTATCGGAGAATTTTTAGCGGCACGACGGGGTCTGGGCTATCTGATTATTTATGGTTCGCAGGTATTTCAGTTGGATATGGTTATTACCAGCATTTTACTCCTATGTATTATCTCAATGGGATTTTACAAAGGAATCCAAATTGCCGAACAACAAATTCACAAACAACTTAAGGCATAAAAAAATTAGCATTATAAAAAAATACGATAGACACGGTATTTTTACCATATCTATCGCACTTTTAAAAGCTGAAAATGGGACTTGAACCCACGACCCCTTCATTACGAGTGAAGTGCTCTACCGACTGAGCTATTTCAGCATAAGGATATAATAACTTTTAGCTATCATTTTCAACAGCTAAAAGTTATTATATCTGTTCTATTACTTTTTTGCAACTATCAATTTCATGTTTTTTGCAAATAGCATCCTCAATATAGACAAATCATGCACTCAAAATGCACTTATCGCATCTATACACTTATCTGGCACCCTTATCATAGATAACTCCCAATGCCTTCGGTGCACCGTTTTGCTTGGAGAAAAATACCAAAAGTAATAATGTCAGCACATAGGGTAAAATCATTACCAAATCCTGATAACTGCTAGGCATCTGCAATACCTGTACCAATCGGTAGCCACCGGAACGGGCAAATCCAAAAAGCAGACAGGCAAAAAGGGTGGGCATAATGCGCCAATTTCCAAATATCAATGCTGCAATGGCAAGATAACCATAGCCAACATAGATACTGGATGAAAAATTAGCAGAAATCGAATAAGCAAAACAGATTCCTCCAAGACCGGATAATGCACCACAAATTACAATGGCTGCCAGACGGATTTTGGTCACATTACGTCCCGCCGCATCCACTGCATGGGGATTGTCACCACAGGCACGAAGATGCATACCAAACCTGGTCTTATACATCACAAACCATGCCAGGAAAGCTACTAACACAATTACAATCTCAAAAGGATAAACATTGGTAAACACTGCTCCCAATACAGGAATCTTTGATAATACCGGTATCGTAATTCTGGCAGATACTGTTAATACAAATTTATCAGAGGTAGCTCCGAACAATACCCTGTTTAAAGCCTTTGTCAGATAAGCCGTAAGTGCCATTGCCATAATATTCACTACCACACCACTAATTACCTGATTTGCCTTAAATTTCAGACAAAGCAAAGCATGCAACAATGCAAAAAAACCACCGCCGATTACCGCAAATATCATTGCAATATAGAATGGTATGGGGGAATCTCCGGCAAAATTTCCGGCAACAAGCACTGCAAGGAAAGCCCCCACAAAAGCACCAAAGCCCTGTAACCCTTCTACCGCCAGCATGGTGACACCTGATTTTTCACAGTAAATACCGCCGATAGCCATAATAAATAAGGGCAATGCAAAGGATAAACCGTCAATAATTATAATATCCATTTATTTTTCCTCCTTTGCACTTGTATTTTCTCTCTTCTTTGCTTCCATCTTCCACTTAATATAAACATTGCAGGCACTGAACAATAAAATAATTCCGGTTATTACAGAAGCAATTTCCGCATCCACACCGGCTGCAGACTTCATATAAGTACCGCCCTTGCCAATCATGGTAATCAGCATGGTAGAAAATACAATACCAAAGGGATTATTATTGCCAAGTAAGGACACCGCAATGGCATCAAAGCCCGTACTGATTAAAACCTTGGGCTGGATGGAACCCACATAACCCAGATAATAGGTTACACCGGCCAATCCTGCCAATGCACCGGAAACAGTCATGGAAAGAACCATACTCTTTCCCACCCTGATACCTGCATACTTGGCTGCACTTCTAGAAAATCCAACTGCCTTTAATTCATATCCCAGCTTAGTCTTTTCTAACAAAAACCATACCAAATATACCGTAAGTAACGCCAAAATAATTCCTAAGGGGATGTCCATCTTTAAATCCCCCACCATGGTATCCATAAGGGTTAATCTGGAAGCCTTGGAAATTTCCTTGGACTGTCTGGATACCGGATCCACAAAGTAAGTATTAATAAAGAAGCTGACCACATATTGGAAAATATAATTCAGCATAATGGAGGAAACCACCTCATTAATGTTAAACTTATATTTTAAGAAGCCTATTAAAGCACCTGCAAGTCCACCAACCACAATACCAATCACAATTACCAATGGCTTGGCAATTACTGCATTCAACTCACTATAGCCTACAATCACACTTGCGGTAAAGCCTGCCGCCAGCATCTGCCCCGACACACCGATATTAAACAGCCCTGCCCGCAGTGCTACTGCTACCGCCAAAGCAGCAAATATCATGGGCGTAAAATAATTTACATAGCTCATAAAATCCGTCAGCATACTCTTATGTCCTGCATAGGAGCCCTTAGGTGCCAGACCACTTCCCTGTAATAGAGCATAGTAAGCTCGGAAGGGATTGCTTCCGGTTATGGCAATAATAATTCCACCAACGATTAAACTACAAAGAATTGCCAGAAGGGGCACCTTTACAGCCTGAAATATCTTCTTAAACTGTTTCATTCTTGCCATCCTCCTTTTCTCCATGCTTTACGCCCATCATAAATTCGCCTACTTCATTGGTAGTAAGCTCACTTGCCTTGGCAATCTTTTGAATCTTACCATTATAAATAACTGCAATGGTATCCGCACAGTTCATAATCTCATCCAATTCCAAGGAAATCAGTAAAATCGCCTTACCCTTATCTCGCTCTGCAATAATCTGTTTATGAATATTTTCAATGGCACCAATGTCCAAACCACGGGTAGGCTGTACAAAGATTATCAGCTTAGAATCCTGTTCCACCTCTCTGGCAATAATTGCCTTCTGCTGATTACCGCCACTCATGGAACGCACAACGGTACTACTTCCCTGACCGCTTCTGATATCATATTGTTCAATCAGCTTCTCGCTATTATCTAAAAAAGCTTTTTCGTTTAAAACGCCTTTCTTACAAAAAGGCTCCCTGTAATAATCCCGTAGTCCCAGATTTTCAGACAGGGTAAAATCCATCACCAGACCAAAATTCTGCCTATCCTCGGGAATATAAGAAATACCTGCCTGAGTCCTCTCACGAATGGACAAATTAGTAATATCCCTGCCATTTAAAACAATATTACCGGAGCGTACCGACATAAGTCCTGCAATGGCATCTGCAAGCTCCACCTGTCCATTGCCTGCTACACCTGCAATGGCAACAATCTCACCGGCATGAACCTCTAATGATGCATCGGTTACTACCTGAAAATTCTGCTTATTAAATACATTTAATCCGGATACCTTAAGTACTACCTCTCCCGGCTTTGCAGCTTCCTTTGTGGTTTCAAAGCTTACTTCACGCCCCACCATCATGTTTGCCATGGTCTTGGTAGAGGTTGTTGCTACATCCAACACATCAATGAGCTTACCACGATTCAAAATGGCACAGCGGTCAGCAATCTTTTTAATTTCCTCCAACTTATGGGTAATTAAAATAATGGTTTTACCTGCATCCCGAAGCCCCTTAATAATATCCAGCAAAAATTCAATTTCCTGAGGCGTCAACACAGCAGTGGGCTCATCGAAAATCAAAATCTCAGCCTCTCTGTAAAGCATTTTCAGGATTTCCACACGTTGCTGTGTGGACACATTGATATGTTCAATCACATCCGTGGGATTTACTGCCAGTCCGTATTTTTCAGAAAGTTCCTGAATCTCCTGATTTGCTTTCTTCATATCAACAGTGGGAATCAAGCCAAACAGCTTCTTTACCGGCTCCATGCCCATTACAATATTTTCTGCAATGGTATAATTGGAAACCAGCTTAAAATGCTGATGAACCATCCCGATATTCAATCTGGTGGCATGATTGGGAGATTCCAGCTTTACCTTTTCTCCACGAATATAAATTTCACCTTCATCCGGCTCATACATACCAAAAAGCATGCTCATAAGGGTAGACTTTCCGGCACCGTTTTCACCCAAAAGAGCATATATCTCACCTTTTTTTATCTGAATCGTTACATCATCATTTGCCACGATCCCGGGAAAGCGTTTTGTTATATGCTTCATTTCCACAATATAATCCGCCATGTTTTCTCCATTCCGCTACCTTGCAGCACTCTTTATTTTATCCGAAAAAGGGATGGATAAACTTATTTTTAGTATAACAGATTTATCATAAATTAGAAAGAGGATGTTGCCTAATACAACATCCTCTGATCATTATGGATATCATATAAATTTTACCAAGCAAAGCTCTCAGGTGTTACACCATTGAAGTTTGCGGCAGGAACAATTTTACCTGCCTTTAAATCAGCCTGTGCAGCATTAATCTTTTCGATTGCTTCAGCAGTAAGCTGACATCTGCCCTCTGCACTTACATAACCGGTAGAATCGGTAGTAGCAGTCAAAGTTACATTCTGTCCCTTGAAGGAACCATCCTTTACAGTGTTTAATACATTGTAAACAGTGTCATGCATTACCTTAAGACCGGAGGTTAATACTACATTGCTGTCACCGTTTGCACCGTCATCATACTGATCAACGTCACATCCGATAACCATAACACCGCTTGCTTCCTTTGCAGCAGTGAATACACCATTTCCGGAAGCACCTGCAGCTACAAACATAATATCAACGCCTTCAGCAATTAATGCATTACCAAGTACCTTTCCGGTTGCTTCATCAGAGAAGTTACCAACATAGTTACCGCCTACATTTGCACCGGTTACATCGGTACCTGCATAAGAAGGAAGTTCAATTACTTCTACATTTAATCCCTGGGTTTCATTTGCATACTTAACACCACATTCAAAACCATACTGATAGTTTACATTGGAAGGATATGCAATACCGTTCACAACTGCAACCTTACCACTCTTGGTAGAAAGGGCAGCAGCCATACCTGCATAGAAGCCACTTTCCTGCTCTGCATAGTATGCAGCATAAACATTTTCAATTACCTGGTCAGCAGTTACTTCCACACCATCAATGGTAGGCCAGGAATCAATTAAGATAAACTTGGTATCAGGATTTTCCTGAGCAAGATTACCAATTCCTGCAAACTGGAAACCACAGCATACGATTACATCATAATCAGCTACTACATCAGCAACCGCCTGAACAGCTGCTGCACTGTCACCGGATTCCTCTCTGATGGGAGTTACGGTTGCACCGGGATTCTCTTCAATAAATTTCAACACACCATTGTAGTTGTCCTGATTGAAAGAACCGTCATCAACACCGGAAGGGCTGGATACGATAGCAATCTTTAAACCATCGCCACCTTCTGCTGCATTATCACTACCGCCACAAGCAGCTAATGACAATGTCATTACAGAAGCAAGTACTAAAGCTAATACTTTTTTCATAATTTTTTCCTCCTATTTGACTAAATCTGTCATTTTTACAACGCATATGTTAACATCACTTTCTACAATTTTCAACTACAAAATCATTTTTTGTTCTGAAAATTTGTAATCTTTTCGTTAAATTCTTCACATGTTACTTCATATGCACATCCACCTGGGGGAAAGGAATTTCAATTTCTGCCTCATCCAGCGCGTATTTGCAATTTTCAGTAATTCGCCATTTTCCATCCCAATAATCTTCATTGTTAAACCAACAGCGTACTCCCAAATTTACACAGGATTCTCCAAGGCTGTCCACAAATACCAGCAAATCCTTATCCTTTAGTGTCTTTTCATCCTCAATCAACACCTTTTGCAATACTTCCTTTGCTTTCTTAATATCGGAATGATAGGAAATTCCAACACTCACATCCACTCGCCTGTACGCAGAAGCAGTTACATTGGTTATGGTATTATTGGCTAAATTTCCATTGGGAAGCACAATAATCTTATTATCTGCGGTTGCCAGCTTGGTATAGAAAATCTGGATTTCCTTTACCGTTCCCTCTTTACCGGTAGTACTTTCCATAATATAATCTCCTACCTTAAAGGGCTTTAAGAGCAATATCAGTACACCACCGGCAAGATTGGACAAGCTTCCCTGCACAGCCAAACCGATTGCCACTCCGGCAGATCCAAGTAATGCTACAATACTTGCCGCATCCACGCCAAAGGAGGTAGCAAGGGTAAAAACCAATACCACATACAGAGCTGCCTTCAAGAAGGAGTCCACAAACTGTATTACTCCAATTTCCGCCTCTGCCCGCTCCATGGATTTACGAATAATTTTCCTGAGGATTTTAATCATTTGTACTCCAATAAAGAAAAACAATACTGCCAACAAAATCCTACTTCCCAAACTTAATGCCTTTTCCGGCAGGGTACTGAAAAAATTCTCAATTACATCGGGGGTAACATTTACTACATTCTCTACTGATGTTATCATTTCCTGTAATCCTTTTTATTTCTTTGCCTTTACAGCTGTTGACTTTTGTGTAGTCTTTTTAACTGTAGTCTTTTTCCCGGCTGTTTTCTTTTCTGTTGCTTGCTTTGGTGCAACCTTTTTTGCAGAAATTTCCTTCTTTACAGGCGTATTTTTACGCACACGCTGCTCAATTACCTTTTTCAACTCTTCTTCTGTATAAGGCACAAACTGCAAAATACTCATGGATAAAGGAGCTAACTTCACAGTAACGGACTGGTTTCTGTCATCCCATTCTACATCCTGGGCACTCTTAATGCGGCTGTTGACCACTCCGGTACCGCCGTATTTTTTATCATCCGTATTCAGAATTTCCTTATATTTTCCTTCATAAGGAACCCCTGTGGTAATCTCTTTTTCTACACCTGAAAAATTTGCCACTACAAGCAAGGTATTTTCAGCCTCACTGCCCTTACGCAAATAAGTCAGATAGCAATCATCCGCGGAAATATTATTAATCCACTCAAAGCCTTCCGGTTTATTATCAAGCTCATACATTGCCTTATGGTTACGATATAAGTGATTCAAATCTTTCATCAAAGCTGCAACTCCTGCATGCTCAGGATATTCTTTAAGCTCCCACTGCACTCTGCGTCCTTCATTCCACTCATCAAATTCGCCCAAATCCTGTCCCATAAACAATAGCTTTTTGCCGGGATGTGTCATCATATAACCATAGCTTAAGCGCAAATTGGCAAACTTCTGCTCTCTTTCTCCGGGCATTTTGCCAAGCAGGGTTGCCTTCCCATGTACCACCTCATCATGTGAAAATACCAGCATGAAATTCTCACTATAGGCATAAATCATGCTAAAGGTCAGCTCACCATGATGATGACTTCTAAAGTATGGATCATATTTAATGTAATCCAGATAATCATTCATAAATCCCATATTCCACTTCAAGTCAAAGCCCAGACCACCATTCTCTAAGCTACCGGTAATCATAGGGAATGCGGTACTTTCTTCTGCAATGGAAAGTACACCGGGATTACGCTTTTTCATAATGGAATTCAGATGCTTTATCAATTCGATGGCTTCCAGATTTTCATTGCCGCCATACATATTGGCAACCCATTCTCCATCATTTTTACCATAATCCAGATACAGCATACTGGCTACCGCATCCATACGGATTGCATCTGCATGGAACTTCTCCACCCAAAATAATGCATTGGCAATCAGATAATTGGAAACCTCCGGTCTGCCATAATTATAAATTAAGGTGCCCCAATGAGGATGGAAGCCCTGTCTGGGATCCCTGTGCTCATAGAGACAGGTTCCGTCAAAATTGGACAAGCCATAGGTATCTCTGGGGAAGTGTGCCGGAACCCAATCCATAATCACACCAATTCCCGCCTTATGAAGCTCATTTACAAAATACATAAAGTCCTCAGGCGTACCATAACGTGCGGTAGGCGCATAATAACCAATTACCTGATAGCCCCAGGAGGCATCAAAGGGATGCTCCATAACAGGCATCAGCTCCACGTGGGTATATCCCATTTCCTTTACATACTCAATTACCTTTGGTGCAATGGCACGGTAATTAGCATAATCCTCTCCCTCCTCGGGGTCAACAAAGGAGCCAAGATACATTTCATATACACTCATAGGCGCATCTTTGCTTTGGAAGGTCTCACGTTTTGCAATAAAAGCAGCATCATCCCATTGAAAGGAACTGATATCCGCAATAACAGACGCATTATCAGGACGCTTCTGGGCATAATTGCCATAGGGGTCGGACTTCAAATAAGTAATGCCTCCCTTTAATTTCAATTCAAATTTGTAATTGTCCCCTACCTTTGCTCCCGGTACAAAAATCTCAAAAATACCGGAATCCCAAAGTCTGCGCATCTGATGGAGTCTGCCGTCCCATTGATTAAAGTCGCCTACTACACTGATACGCATGGCAGCAGGTGCCCATACTGCAAAATAAGTACCATCCACGCCATCCAAGGTCATGGGATGGGCGCCCAGCTTTTCATAAATAGTATAGTGGATACCATTCTTAAACTTTTCCGTATCCTGCTTGGTAATCTGAGGTGCAAAACGGTATGCATCCGCAGTTTCATACTGATTTCCATCAGGATAAGTAACCACATATTTATAGCCGGGAAGCTCTTTTTGTGGAATCAATGCAGCAAAATAACCATCCTCGTCTGCCAGCTCCATTTCCACATCCTCTTTTAACAAAGGATTCTTTTCCCACTTTATGGTAACCTTTTTAGCCTCCGGAAAATAAGCCTGTACCAGAGTCTGACTACCACTTTTATGAGGTCCTAACAACTCATGCGGATTGTCTGTTTCCGAATAAATAATCGCTTCAATCTGAGGCCAATTCATTAATTTATATAATTTATTTGTCATACCTTACCCCCTTAACCTAAATCGTGTAAAAACAGTCCGCTTCTGAGTTTGGGCTCAAACCAGGTGGACTTCGGTGGCATTAATAAAGAAGCATCTGCTACTGCAAACAGCTCTCCGATAGAGGTTGGATACATGGAGAATGCCAGCTTCATATCACTGTTTGCTCTGCGTTCCAGCTCCTTAAGTCCTCTGATACCTCCTACAAAATCAATTCTCTTATCCGTCTTGGGATCCTGAATACCAAGAACGGGGGATAACAGATAATCCTGTAAAATGGATACATCCAATCCTTCTACCGCATCCTCACTGTGAAGATATGGCTTTGCAGTTAAACAGTACCATTTTCCTTCCAAATACATACCAAAGGTTCCCTTTTTCGTGGGACGATAAGGCTCTGTTCCCTTTTCCTCCACCTCAAAATCACAGGCAACTCTTTCTAAAAATTCCTCCGTTGATTTCCCATTTAAGTCCTTTACCACACGATTGTAATCTAAAATTTTCAGTTCCTCATCGGGAAATAAAACAGACAGGAAATAGTTAAATTCTTCCTCTCCTGTATAATCAGGATGCTCAGCACGTCTCTTCTGTCCTACCTTTACAGCGGATGCACAGCGATGGTGACCATCCGCTATATACACAGCGGGAATTGCCGCAAAACTCTCCTGAATTACTTGAAGCTTTTCTGCTTCGGAAATCACCCACACCTTATGACCAATGCCATCCTCGGAAATAAAATCATATACCGGTGCAGTTTCCTTTACTTCTGTAATCAGCTTACGAAGTACATCATTGACGCGATATGCCAGGAAGATAGGACCGGTCTGCATATTACAGATATCCACATGATTAATTCTGTCCTGTTCCTTATCCGCTCTGGTATTTTCATGTTTCTTGATAATATTTTCAGAATAATCATCAATGGATGCACAGGCTACAATTCCGGTCTGGGCACGTCCATCCATGGTCTGCTCATATAGATAATAACAGGGAGTTTTCTCCTGAATGAATCTGCCTTCTTTAATCTGCTCCTGAAGCATGTCATGGGCTTTCTGATAAACTTCAGGGGCATAGGTGTCTACCTCCATGCCAAATTGAGTTTCAGCTCTGTCAATTGCAAGGAAGGAATAGGGATTTTCCTTAACAACTGCACAAGCCTCCTCTCTGTTATATACATCATAGGGAAGTGCTGCTATTTTTTCTTCAAGTCCTGATGCGGGACGAAATGCCCGAAATGGTCTGATGTCTGCCATTTGTTTTCTCCTTTTGTGTTTGAATTTTGCTGATTCTGGTGTATTGGTGGGGACAGTGGGGATTGAAAGTGATGTTGGGGTAACCGGACGTGGTCGGCGGTATTTTCTAATTGGTGGTTTATAGTCTATGATAGCTTCCGGGTCGGAATTAAGGTGCATCCTTGCACCGTAATTCCTAAAACGCACGTCCTGTGCGTTTTCCCCTGTTGTATAGAATAACCACCAATAAGAAAATACTCGCCTCACACATATGGTTACCCCAACACCACTTTCAATCCCCACTGTCCTCGCCAAATGTATTCATTAAACAGCATAATTGTAATACAGAATGCTCTATGATAAAACATAAAGCAAGTTCTGTTTATAAATATTTTAGCAAATCTTGCTATACATAACAAGCAGATAGTGATAAGATATTTTTAAAATTATAAATTGTACAACCAATTGTTACAGAAAGGTAAGGTAATTAACATATGACAGACGAACAGAGACAGATATTAGCAAGGATTAACGCATATGCGGAGGAGGTAATGGGTGATATTGACCCTCAGAAGGTTCCTGTGTCCACACAGCTTCAGAATCTTCGTCCTATCATGGAAGAAATCGCCGGGGAAATGAATATGAGCCTGACAGACTTCTTTATCCTGTATATGGACTTGCAAAGTGAGGCTTCCTGCCTTACCGACCAGAAAATGCGTGAGGAATTGCAGGATATAAATAATGGCGATGGTATGCCGATTTTATACCGGTAGTATATAATCGAGTAGGAGGGGAATTTAATGATTCCCCGACCTCTCACACCACCGTGCGTACGGTTCCGTACACGGCGGTTCAATCAACTTAACAAATGACACACCTTTCGGTGTAGTAATCTAACATTG
>JAGAMG010000046.1 GCA_017624835.1 Lachnospiraceae bacterium | reverse complement strand
GCAGCACCTGTGGAGTTGGGAACGATGTTCTGTGCACCTGCACGAGCACGTCTCTTGTCACCCTTTCTCTGAGGACCGTCAAGAATCATCTGGTCACCGGTATAAGCATGTACAGTGGTCATGATACCGCTCATGATAGGTCTGCAATCATTTAATGCCTTAGCCATAGGAGCTAAGCAGTTTGTGGTACAAGAAGCTGCGGAGATAACGGTATCTTCAGGCTTCAAGGTTGTGTGGTTAACATTGTATACGATGGTAGGAAGATCGTTACCTGCGGGAGCAGAGATAACAACTTTCTTAGCACCTGCGGTGATGTGTGCAGAAGCCTTATCCTTAGAGGTATAGAAACCGGTACACTCTAATACTACATCTACATCTAATTCTCCCCAAGGAAGCTCAGCTGCATTAGCCTTAGCGTAGATAGTAATCTTCTTACCGTTAACAGTGATGGAATCCTCACCAGCTTCTACGGTATCAGCATATTTGTACTTACCCTGTGCTGTATCATATTTTAATAAATGAGCAAGCATCTCAGGACTTGTTAAATCGTTGATTGCTACTACCTCATATCCTTCTGCATCAAACATCTGTCTGAATGCCAGACGACCAATACGGCCGAAACCATTAATTGCTACTCTTACTGCCATTTTAGTTTCCTCCTAAAATTAATTAATTTTATATCTTTTGAACTCGTCCAACAGCCATTGTAAGACTTGTTAGATTGTCAAAATTTTGTCAGCAATCATATTTTACCTAATTCCCTTTGATAATTCAAGATGTAAATGAAAAATATTTCCCATTTCGGGCATTTTTTACAGATTGTTTAGATTTTCTATGGTTTTTTAAAGTTTTTTGGTATACTATAACCATGAACTTATATAAGGGATAAGAGTAATATTTACCATCTCTTTCCCGGAAAGGAATATTTATGTCTATTATTGCAGATTGCCATTTACACTCCTCCTATTCAGGAGACTCCGATACTCCCATGGAAGAAATGATTCTTTGCGGAATCGAAAAAGGTCTTACTACCATGTGCTTTACAGAACATAATGATTTTGGATTTCCGGAGGAACCGGGAGAGCCTGCCGACCGTTTTATTCTACAGCCCGACCCTTACCTGTATGATATCATTCGTTACCGTGAAAAATATGCAGATAAAATCCGCATACTTTTCGGCATCGAGCTGGGATTACAGCCTGAGGTTATGCGCCAGAATGCAGTGTTAGCCAAGTCCTATGATTTTGATTTTATTATCGGCTCCTCCCATATCTGTCATGGAAAGGATCCCTATTATCCTGCCTTTTACGAAGGTCGCAGTGAAAAAGAAGCCTACTATGAATACTTCACTTCCATTTTGGAAAACATCAAGAAATTCTCTAACTTTGATGTTTACGGACATCTTGACTATGTAGTACGCTACGGTCCAAGCAAGGATGCGGAATACACCTATGAAGCCTATCAGGATGTGCTTGATGATATCTTAAAGCTTCTCATCGAAAAAGGAAAAGGCATCGAAATCAATACCGGAGGCGTAAAAAGCGGCTTAAAGGAGCTCCACCCCTGCACCGCCATTGTGAAACGCTACCACGACCTGGGCGGTGAAATCATCACCATAGGCTCCGATGCTCACACCCCCGACCACATTGCCGCCCACTTTGACCGTGCTGAAGAGGTGCTACGGGAATGCGGCTTCAAATACTACACCATTTTCGAAAAGCGAACCCCTGAATTCAAGCGCTTATAGTAAAGGCGCGATCATTCTAAGCAAACATTGAGTCCCGCGAAGCACTGCCGAGCGCCCCTTCCGGTAGTGCTCCGTGACCTCAGTACACTTTTCTAAGGTTTCTGCAAAGTCCTCTGCAATCGCCTGCACCGCCTGACAACGATATAAGAAAACCCCGTTTTCAAAATGATGATACAGACTCCGATAATCCAGATTAATGGTGCCCACTGTTGCGCAATCTTCATCGCAAAGCATCTGCTTTTCATGGATAAATCCGGGGGTATACTCATAAATTCGAACGCCTTGACGTACCAAACCTGCATAATAAGAGCGCGTCACCTTATACACTGTCTTTTTATCCGGAATTCCCGGAGTAATTACCCGCACATCCACTCCTCTTTTGGCCGCCAATCCCAATTCCCGATTCATTTCATCACTGATAATCAAATAAGGAGTTGCCACATAAAGCCTGTGCTTCGCATGCTTTATCAGATTCAAGTATACATTCTCTCCCACATGCTCCTCATCCAGCGGACTATCTGCATAGGGCTGCACAAACGCTTTCTCAGAAGCTGTATAAGAAACTGACCGCAAATACTTCAAAAAATCTTTATCCGTATATTGGGCAGCATTCCACATTTCCAAAAAACTGATGGTAAGACTTCTTACTGCATCACCTGTTATTTTGATACCGGTATCCTTCCAATGCCCGTAGGGATGTGTAAGATTAAAATATTCATCCGCAAGATTATACCCTCCGGTAAACCCAACCTTCCCATCAATCACGGTAATTTTCCGATGGTCTCGATTATTCATAAATAGATTAAAAAGAGGAAATACCGGATTAAATACCCGACACTGCACTCCTACCTTTTTCATCCGCTTAATAAAGCTTTGGTCAATAAAGCCCACACTTCCCATATCATCATAAAACAGGCGAACCTCTACACCTTCTGCTGCTTTTCTTGCAAGTACCCGTTTCAATCCGGCAAACGCAGCTGCCTCCTCAATGGCATGGTATTCCATAAAAATAAAGTGCTCCGCCTTTTCAAGTTCCTCAAGTTGAGCCTCAAAGCCCTCCGATGCATCCTTAAAAAACACCACATCCGTATTTCCATAAACCGGATACCTTCCATAATTGGATAGATACCTGCATTGATTTGCCACTCCAAAATCAAGTTCTTCTATCTCCTTCAGCACGGCTTCCTTCTGGGTAATCAAAGGAAAAAGCTCATCATCCAGTCTCTCAAAACGTCTTTGCATGTTTTTCCCAATTAAATCCGTATGTCCAAACAATCCATAAAGACACAAGCCCATAATAGGAAAAATCAAAAGCAAAATTATCCAAGGCATTTTAAAGGCTGCATTTTCATGCTTTCCGTAAATTCTAAGCGCTAATGAAAAAGCCAAAATACTTGTAATAATGGATATAGTTGCCGAATACTCATTTAATCGTATTACCCACAAAACAAGCCAGCCTATTTGAATCAATACACACAATGCCGTAAATGCAATGCGACCTATGCTGTTTTTTACATGCTCTTTTTTTTCAGAACCCATTTGCTCAAACATAAATTTCTCATTCCTTCTTTTGTATATTCCGATAGTTTCCGGCTCCCCCTAATCCTGTGGCAAACTGCCATCCTCACATATTCTGCCCCATATCGCAGAGAACCACTACTTTTCTTGGAGTGGTCTGAGCCGGCATACTTCGGGTAGAGGTTTCATAGATTACTACCAAATTGTGATTTACAGGATTGCCCTGAAAATACTGATTATTGGTAGTTCGCAAATCCACTCTGCCATCCAGATTCAACTGCAATGTCTGTTCCTCATTTACCAAAGAGGTGTTGTAATAGCTCACATCCACCATACGACCACTCATTTCCTGGGCAACTACTACTGCATTATATTGGGGTGGATAGATGAGAGGGACTGCCGCATCGGTGCGATACCAAAAGGTGCAAAGCATTCCCACTGATAAGGTGGTATAATCCACCACAAAGGTTGATGGGGAAATAATAAAATTAACCGTATTGCCATCCCCATCTTCTACTGTTGCAAAAATCATACAACCATCCGCTCTCCGGTTCCCCATTCTCATGGGCACCAGTTCCACAATGGTTCCCTGTACGGAAACAAAGCTGTTTCTTTGGAAGGGTCTTCTTCCATTAAAATTAAAGTCCATAGTATCTCCTTACATTTCCGCAAATTCTGCGAAGTCTTAAATATACTATATGCATATCCTCCCAATTCGTTCTTTCCCTCTACTATTTAAAACTAAAGTGCCCAAAGCAGGAAATGCCATACAGCACTTCCTACCCGGACACTCACTTTCCCTCTTTGTTAATTATATAGGTGAAGCTACTTTACAATAGTTCCGCCACCTAACACATATTCTCCCTCATAAAAAACCACAGCCTGTCCCGGCGTTGCGGCACGCACCTTTTCTTCAAACACACACAGCACCCTACCATCGGGCTGCTTATGAAGGGTACAATAATCCCCCCTGTGATTGTAACGAATCTTGGCAAGTACCCTCCTGGGCTCTGTCAAATCTTCTACAGCCATGTAATTCACTCTGTCACATAAGACTTCAGAAGTAAAAATATCTTCATTTTCACCAATTACCACCTCATTGGTATCCGGTCTTATCTGAGTAACAAATACCCGGTTACCCATGGGCAGATTCAACCCCCTTCTTTGTCCTATGGTATAATGAGTAATTCCCTTATGCTGTCCCAGCACCTTTCCCTCTTTTGTCACAAAGTTTCCGGGGCGTGGAACCCGCTCCCCTGCCTGCCTTTCAATAAAGGAAGCATAATCATTATCCGGTACAAAGCAGATTTCCTGACTGTCAGGCTTATGCGCCACAGGAAGCCCTGCTGCTTCTGCCATTCTTCTGATTTCATCCTTAGGGAATTCCCCTACCGGCATCAAGGTATGTGCTAACTGCTCCTGAGTTAAATTGTATAAAGCATAGGTCTGATCCTTTGCTGCAGTTACTGAATTGCGGATAGCAAATCTGCCATTAGGCAATTTGTCTATTCTGGCATAATGTCCTGTAGCAATATAATCTGCTCCGATTTCCAGACTTCTCTTTAATAAAGCCTCCCATTTTACATATCTGTTACAGGCTATACAAGGATTGGGGGTATGTCCTTGCAGGTATTCCTCCACAAAATAATCCATTACATGGCATTTGAATTCCTGCTTGAAATTCATCACATAATAGGGAATATCCAGCTTCTCTGCCACTCTTCTGGCATCATCCACCGCGGACAAGCCACAACAGCCACCATTTTCCTCTAATTGCTGCTGTTCCTCATCCTGCCATATCTGCATGGTTACCCCAATCACATCATAGCCCTGTTCCTTTAAAAGCCATGCCGCCACCGAGGAATCCACACCTCCCGACATGCCCACAACTACCTTTTTATTCATATATTTCATTCCAGTCTTTGTCTATTTCCCATTATTCAATAATAATGCTGGCACAACGAATATCCTCCGAAAGGTCATAGACCTTTCCGGTTTTTAACTCTACCACCTTGGGACGCATGGGGTATCCCGGGCTGTTCTCTACCACTCTTGCCCGCTCTCCGTTACTTAACTGTACCACACTGCCCACGGGATAAAGAATAACACTGTTTAAGAAGCTCTTCACCGCATTAATATCCAATTCTTCCGTCATGGACATAATAATTTCTATGGCATCTCTTTGAGAAAAGGCCTTTTTATAAGCTCGCTCTGTTACCAGCGCATCATAAACATCCACCACTGCCAAAATCCTTGCATAACGTCCGATATATTTATTTTCCACCTGCATGGGGTAGCCTCGTCCGTTGATTTTTTCATGATGCTGCAAAACCCCCAGTAAAATATCCTCGGATAAGTCTCCCTTCTCCTTTAAAAGGCGATAGCCAAATACGGAATGCTGCTTCATAATTTCAAATTCTTCATCCGTCAATCTTCCGGGCTTATTGATTAATTCCTCGGGAATCTTTGACTTACCCACATCATGTAAAAGTCCTGCCACTCCGATATCATACACCTCTTTGGAATCCCATTGCATCTGTTTCGCCACAATCATGGCCATGGTAGCCACATCCACACTATGCTTAAAGGTATATTCATCAGAAATTTTTAAGGCATCCACATTCATGGCAATGGCATCATTTTCTTCAATTGCCTTCATCAAATCATTGGTAATATCGTTTGCCACATTGGCAAAATCAGCATTCCCAGTATCCGTAAAGAGGAATTGCACTCCCGTAGCTACCCGCTTCTTTACGCTTTCCGACAGCTGAACCTTCTTCTTGTCATCCTTCTCCAGCTTTTGAATGACGGCAACTACCTCCGGTGATATCTCAATATCAACCTCCGGTTCTTCCTCTCCCTCACGAATATATACACCGTTTACCCGCATCTTTCGAAGTTCACTAATCATAAACTCATCCAATGTGGTCTTTCGTGCAATCAATACACGCCTTGACTGATCTACCAAAGACTGGTCAATTACCATGCCGGGCTCCAGCAATCTTGTACTTATAAATTTTCTCTTTATCAATGTAGTACCCCCATGCCCTAAAATATATAAAACAATATACCATAGTTTACCACATTGCACAAACTTAAAATTCTTCTTTTTCTTCCTCCTCATGAATATCTGCCTTTGGTTTTTGCAAACCTTCAATTGTAATCCGTTTTTTCTCGGCATAATCCCAAAGTGCTGCATGGATGGCTTCCTCCGCAAGAAGGGAACAATGCACCTTCACAGGTGGCAGCCCATCCAAAGCCTCCATTACCACCTTATTGGTTACCTGCATAGCCTCCTGCACTGTTTTTCCCTTTACCAGTTCCGTTGCCATGGAGCTGGTAGCAACCGCTGCACCGCAGCCAAAGGTTTTAAACTTCACATCCTGAATAATCCCTTCCTCATCAATATCCAGAAAAATCCTCATAATATCCCCGCATTTGGCATTTCCCACGGTACCCACTCCACTGGGGTTTTCTATCACTCCCATATTTCTGGGATGCTCAAAATGATCCATTACTTTTTCACTATACATATCTTATTTCCTCGTCTTTCCATCTATCGTCTTTTCCATTTACTGTCCCTGCTGTAAAAAATCTTCATACAACGGCGACATTTCCCTCAGTCTTTCTACTATGCTTTTTACTGCCTCCACCACAACATCCAATTCTTCTTTGGTATTTTCCTCCGAAAGCGTCAGACGCAGAGAGCCATGCGCCTCCTCATGCTTTAACCCGATTGCCAAAAGCACATGGGAGGGATCCAGAGAGCCGGAGGTACATGCCGAACCGCTGGATGCACAAATTCCCTTCATATCCAACATAATCAAAAGGGATTCCCCTTCAATAAAGGAAAAGGAGAAATTTACATTGTTGGGCAATCTGTCCTTACGATGCCCATTTAATCTGCAATAGGGTACTTCTGTCTCTATCCGCTCTATCAAATAATCCCGTAGCATGCTTTCCTTGGTCTGCTTTTCTTCCATAAGTCTTTGGGCACGCTCTACCGCTGCTCCAAAACCCACAATTGCAGGCACATTTTCCGTCCCTGCTCTCCGGCTCCTTTCCTGAGCACCTCCATGAATCAGAGAACGAAGCTTTAACCCATTTCTGATATACAAAAAGCCAATTCCCTTGGGACCGTTCAGCTTATGGGCACTGGCACTGAGCATATCAATTCCTAATGCTTCTGCACTAATTGGCAATTGTCCATAGGCTTGTACCGCATCTGTATGAAAAAGAACACCGTGCTTTTTGGCAATAGCTCCGATTTCCCCAATGGGCTCTATGGTACCAATCTCATTATTAGCAAACATAATACTAATCAGAATGGTATCAGGCCGGATTGCATCTTCCACAGCCTTAGGTGATACCTTTCCTTCGGTATCCACATCCAGATAAGTTATTTCAAAGCCACGCTTTTCCAGATATTTGCAGGTATGCAATACAGCATGATGCTCTATTTTGCTGGTAATAATATGCTTTCCCTTATGCTCATAGCCTTCTGCTGTTGCCTTCAGCGCCCAATTATCAGCCTCACTTCCCCCTGCTGTAAAATAAATCTCCTCTGGCTTTACGCCCAGACTTTCTGCAATGGTATGACGGGCTTCATTCACTGCCTTTTTGGCTTTGGAGCCCGGACCATAAATACTGCTGGGATTCCCAAAGCAATCTGAAAAATATGGAAGCATTGCCTCCACCACTTCCGGCGCAGTCCTTGTAGTTGCTGCATTATCCAAATAAATCATTGTCCTTACTCTCCTCTCATTGTCAACCCTTGCCACCTTTCATTTAGTAGCATTCATTTACTAGCTTTCATTTAGTATTTTTGATTAACACATTTATAATTTGTCTTTCTTTTTAATTTATACCATTTTACTAGGAATTGCATTTTTACTATATCACTATGGTATTGTTCTGTCAACAATCCCCGTGGAATATATTGGAGAAAGAACTTTCAAAAGTGAGACAGCCATGAACTATACCAAACAGCATCCTTTGATTACCGGTACCTTGATATTGACCCTTACGGGACTTATCAGCCGCATCATAGGATTTTTTTATCGTATTTACCTCTCCAGACTCTTTGGCGAAGAGGGTATGGGCATCTATCAGCTGTTAAATCCCGTCCTCGCCCTTTCCTTTTCTCTTACCGCTGCGGCTTATCAGACTGCCATTTCCAAGCTGGTGGCTGAACAGACTGCCCGAAGGAAACACGCCTCCTACAGACCCATGCTGGTAGGTCTAACCATTACGCTGCCCCTTTCCCTGTTATGCACAGGAATTGTTTATACGCTGGCTGATTTTATCGGCGACCAGCTTCTTAAGGAACCTCGTACCATATCCATGCTACGGATTTTAGCCTTTTCCATTCCCTTTGCAGCAATCCATTCCTGCATAAACGGGTATTTTTATGGTAGCAAAAAAGCCGGAGTTCCTGCTGCCACCCAGCTCTTTGAACAGCTTGTCAGAGTAGGATGCGTATTTTTCCTTACCAACAGTACCCATGCCGCCGGCAAAACGCCTACCATCAATGTGGCAGTGACAGGTCTGACGGTAGGGGAATTTGCTTCCATGCTACTGGCTATTATTGCAATTTATTTTCATTATGCAAAAGACCATAAGCCTTCCGTTTCCACCAAGCTTTCCCAAACCCTACATAGCTCCCCGGACAAACTGCTGCCCTTATACCAAGGAATTTTTTCCATGGCACTTCCCCTTACGGCCAATCGTATTGTACTGAATATCCTGCAAAGCATTGAATCCGTTTCCATCCCCTCAAGTCTGAAGCTCTACGGCTATGATACCGCCACCGCCTTAAGTGTCTACGGTGTTCTTACGGGTATGGCTATACCTTTGATTTTTTTTCCCAATGCGCTCACCAGCTCCGTGGCGGTACTGCTGCTTCCCATTATTTCCGAAAATCACGCCTTAGGAAATACCCATGCCGTAAAACAGGCAACCTTACGAACTGTTAAATACTGCTTTACATTGGGGTTTATCTGTATGGCAGGCTTTGTACTATTGGGAAATCGGATGGGAACTGCCATGTTTGACAGTGCACTTGCAGGTCACTTTATTACCACATTAGGATTTATTTGTCCCTTTATCTATCTGGACACCACTCTCTCCAGCATTCTTCAGGGCTTAGGCATGGCAGGACGGATTTTTGCCATGAATGTGGTCTGTTTACTGATTCGTCTTGGCTTTGTCTTTCTTGCCGTTCCCAAGGTGGGCATCACCGGATATCTATGGGGCATGCTAGCCAGTCAGTTAATCTTAAGCAGTCTGTATTTATTATGTCTATATCGTTTTATAAAAAAGCAACCTAAATAACAAACAGGGAAGCCCATCGGACTTCCCTGCATACGTTCTCATATTCTTACACCAATACCTTCTTTAATTCATCCATAAAGGTATTTACATCCTTAAATTCCCTATAGACAGATGCAAAACGAACATAGGCAACTGCATCCATATCCTTGAGCTTGTTCATTACAAGCTCACCAATGGTCTGGCTGGGAATCTCTTTCTCTTCCATGTTAAAAATCTCATATTCTACTTCGTCCACCAAGTTGGTAATCTGCTGGGCACTTACGGGACGCTTGTGACAGGCACGAAGTACACCTGCTTCAATCTTGGCACGGTCATAGGTTTCACGGTTATCATCCTTCTTGATAATAATCAAAGGAATGGTCTCAATCTTTTCATAGGTGGTAAAACGCTTCCCACATTCATCACAAACGCGGCGACGACGGATGGAATTATTATCCTCAGCGGGTCTGGAATCTATTACTCTCGTATTTTCATGACTGCAAAATGGACACTTCATACTTTCTCCTGTCTTTCCCCAAACAGCGGGCTCATTGGTTAATCGGTTACCACTTAATTATATATGATTTATCGGCAAATGTCCACCAAAATGATATCCGGTCCGATTTGTTTTATATCCTTGTAGGGAATGATAATATCCGGCTCACACCGCAGGAAACCCAACACCTTACTATCTCCCGGAATCATGATTTTACAAATACAGCCACTGCACTTATCAAACTCAATATCACAAATTTTCCCCAGCTTTTTACAGTCCCTTATATTGATAACATCCTTACATTTCAACTCTGAAAGCAGCATCTTGCACTCCAAAATTTCTTTTACTTTAGTGTATGCAAAAACAGGTATATCCTGCCACCCAAAAGTGCATACTACCCATTACGAAAACATTTTTATCTTAGGAGGACGCAAAATGGCACAGGGTAAAGTTGAAATCTGTGGTGTAAATACAGCAAAGCTGCCGCTTTTAAAGGCAGAAGAAAAGGAAGCACTCTTTGCACAGATAGAAGCAGGTGATAAGCAGGCAAGGGAAACCTATATCGAAGGAAATCTCCGACTGGTTCTCAGTGTCATCAAACGTTTTGCTTCCAGCAACGAGAATGTGGATGATTTGTTTCAAATCGGATGTATCGGTCTGATTAAGGCAATTGACAATTTTGATTCTTCCCTGAATGTAAAATTTTCCACCTATGCGGTACCCATGATTATCGGAGAAATTCGCCGTTTCCTTCGGGACAACAGCAGCAGTATCCGTGTTTCCCGTTCCTTGAAGGATACCGCCTACAAAGCGATTTATGCAAGGGATACCTTAACCAGAAAAAATCTAAAGGATCCTACCATTGAAGAAATTGCCAAGGAAGTGGGCATCTCCAAGGAGGAAATTGTCTACGCCATGGATGCCATACAGTCTCCCTGCAGTCTCTACGAACCGGTTTACACCGATGGCGGAGATACACTTTATGTTATGGATCAGATTAGTGACAAAAAAAATAAAGAGGAAACCTGGCTGGAGCATCTGTCCTTAAGCGAAGCCATGAAAAAATTGAACCCCAGAGAGCATGAAATTGTGTCCCTGCGATTCTTTGAAGGGAAAACCCAGATGGAGGTGGCTGAGGCTATCGGGATTTCTCAGGCACAGGTGTCCAGGTTGGAGAAGAATGCGCTTAGGACTATGCGGAATTATTTGAGTGCGTAGGGCTGGTGAATGTTCCGGGTGGCGGCCTGCCCTATCCCACACGCGGCACGCTCTCAGCTCCCAAGGTCAATAAATTGACCTGTAAACGTAGCAGTACTAAGCTTGAAGGCTTCGCCTTGACCTCGCTAAGTACTGACGTTTATTAAGGGCACGCTTTGTAGAACATGGGATAGCCAGCCCCTGCTTCTTTCACAGCCGCTACGCACTTAAATGCTTCCGCATAGTTTGGATAGATATATAAATTGGTAATCTCAACTTTGGGGTGTTTTTGCAGCAGAATTAATACTTATTAAAATTAATTGGCTGCTCGGAAGAAATATTTTGTCTCTTCCACTTCTCCATTAATCTTTTGATTTCATCAGGATCACGCAGTTCTCTATATCTGACTGAAGTAGTGCTCTGTGGTCTTGTAAGAGACTCCTGATATGATTCTTCAATAGCATTAGCAAACATTTCAACCTGTCTGGGATCTGAAACAACAAAATTTTTTTTGATACTTGAAGTTGCCATATCTAACACCTCCTTCAATAGTATGGCTAATAAATCGTTACATAATTCCTTACCTATATTCTATTTGAAAACAGATGCCCTTGTGAGACATCTGCTTCCTTATCTTTACATTATAAATAAAAATACTTATACCGGTTGCAAATTTACCAGCTCTTCTACCACTTCAACAGGCAGTTCCAAATCCTCTGCAATCTGCTCTACAGTTCCTCTACCTCTCATAAGCATACTCTTCGCCAACATCTTTTTCTCTTCAAAAAGCCTTTCATTTGCTCTCTTCTCAGCTAAATCTTCAAAAGTCTTGCACACGATTTCCCTACCTCCTTCTGTCTCTTTAAAATACTTGACCTGCTTTGCCAACAATGGATAAAACATATCCACAGAACTTGTGCATCTAAAATCATGCATCAGCTTACCAATCGGGTCTTCGTTATTCTTATAACTACCATTCACATATATAATATGCGAACCATCTCCAAAATCAGCACCTGTTTCTTTAATCACTCTTTCCACATGATACAAAGATAATCCGGCGCCTACCACATCATTCTCCGTAATGAAGATTACATAGGAATCATGAATGTCCTTGAAATCCTGCTTCTCCTTCAGCATCTTGGCATCAACCATGCTGCTGTGAAATCTTGCCCGGTGGAAATCTGCTCCCCGATCGGATCTTTGAACTTCAACATCATAAATTTTATCATCCGCATCCTTGGCATAAATATCAATTGTAATAGAACGCCCACCAGCCATAGGATTTTTATATTCTCTCTGAGCAACAACCTCTAACACCTTTAAATCCTTACGCTGTAAGAGAATATTCAGTAATAACTCTGTTGCTTCAATATTCTTATCAAATACTAAAGTCATTAGGTCATCATCCAAAAGACGCAGTTTTGCGACTGCCTGTAAGTTCTCCTGCATCCTCAAATCTAATGTTTGATTACCCATGAACATCGTCCTCACTTTCCTATATTATAACCTTTTTCTTTCAATTGCACAACAACAGCAGTTCCACCGTTTCTGAACATTTTATGAATTTTTAAGTCAATTTCCATTATATCGGAAACACTATGTTCTGTCATTGAAGCTATAGTTCAAAAGGTAAAAAGGATCATCCATACATATTGATAATATCCCTCCTCCATAATCTACAGTTTGTATAAATTTGTTGTGGATAGTATTTATTTGAGTCAGGTCGCAGCATATGCCTTGACCATACATTTTAAGGTAGCTTTCTTTCCTTGTCCATATGCGGGTAAAGGCAGTTGCTTTGTTTGAGCTTTGTTCCAATATTTTTAGTTCTTGCGGGCAACAGACTCGACTAGCTATCTCCCAGGAAAAAGGACGGATGTCCTGATAATCTATCCCTATGGGGATATCAGCCACTGCCACAGCGCAGCCCAGATTGCAGTGGCTGATATTGAAGTAAACATTGAGGTATTCCGGTAAATAAGGTTTTCCATAGGTTTCATATTGCAGCGTAAAGTCTGTTATCTGAAAACATTCCTTTAGCCCTTGTTTTAATAATAGATAGGCAATAATACAATTTTTTCTGTCTCTTGACTGTCGGTAATGTATTGCCTTTTGATAACGCTCTTTTGGTAGTATAGGTAACGCCAAAGAAATATATTGCTCAGGCACTCGCTCCAGCTGTCGAAACAAATACACTTTATACATGTGTTTTTCCTTATTACACCTCCAGATAGCCCAAACTTCGGAAATACTCTATATACCCCTTTATATATTTTTCATCCGTTTCATTCCACGCAAAACCTACCTTCGCCAAGAACCATACTGTGAAATCATTTTCGATACGAATATTACTGTCATATACAAGTCTGCCATTCTCATCCATATCATTTTGGAATGCTTCAAAAATGTATTCTGTACCACTATGCTTGATGGTCTGCTGTAATGCTTCATTAAACTCCTTCCCCTCTACCACCTTCATAGCAATTCCCAATTCGTGTACTATCTTTAGAAAGCGTTCAAAATAAATAGGGCGGTTACTGTTCAAGTGGAATATACATTGCCTGTCTGCATATTGGGCAATTTTTATAATCCCATCTGCAGTCAAATCTATTGGCGAAAATTCAGCATACAGAGGCATCAGGTAATCCGGGAACAAACCAAATTCCAATACCGCTTTTACCCTTGTAAGAAATGCATTTTCTGTAAAATTAGGCTGGAACTTATAATCAAAAGCTCGATTGGTCAAGTTGCCCACACGAATAACTTTTACCTCTAATCCCTCAAGCATTGCATCATAAACTGCTCTTTCCGCTTCAAATTTGCTGCGGACATATACGTTATCCAATGGCTGACCTATATAAAATGAGGTTTCATAAAAATGTTTTTCTTCCTCAGAACGATAAACACTAAAATCCTCTGCCAAACTATTACCACTGACACTTAAGGTAGAAATATGAATCAGCTTTGCTCCAACTGATTTCGCATGCTTGATAACATGTCGGGTTCCTTCCACATTTACGCGTTGAAAATAATCATATGCTCCATAGTGCTTCACACTTGCAGCCGCATGAATCACTGTCTGTACATCTTCAGGCATGCACTCCCCCAAATCTTCCTGCTCAATATCTCCTACTATGGGGATAATTCTCTTATTTATTTCATTATCGTACCGATTTCCAAAATAATACTGTAATGTTTCCTGTAATCTTCCACGACGGTCTTCCTGCTTTCCACTTCGTACCAGACAGTATATTTTCCCTTCTTCCTCCTTCATTAACGCATCCAATATATGGGCACCCAAAAATCCGGTAGCTCCGGTCAGTAAAACATTTCCCAGTTTTTGCTTGTGTGGTTCAAAGGATTTATCTATTTCATTTTTTGCAAACAGTTTTTTATATTTTGCAAAATCCTCTGCCTGGAAATGAATACCTTCCCCATCCCCTTTCTCTATAAAATTACATAATGACTGTACAGTAGGATAATCAAATACATTCTGCAGGGTGAAATCAATCCCTTGACCATGTGCTTTTGCCACATACTCAATAGCTGTCAAGCTGTCCCCACCAAGCTCAAAGAAGTCGTCCGCTGTTCCAATTTGCTCCACATGCAATAATTCCTCCAGCAAATGGCACAGCTTCCTTTCCCGTTCCGTAACCGGAGCTACATATTCTGTTGTCTGCACTGTAAAGTCCGGCACGGGAAGATTTTTTCTATCAGTCTTTCCGCTAGGTGTCATGGGCATAACATCCAAATGCATAAAATAATTGGGCACCATATATTTAGGCAGTTTTGCTGACAAATGCTTCCGCAGCTTCTTTTCGTCAATGAGAGCATCCGCTGTATAATAGCCTACCAAATATTGACGATTATTCTCATCACGCTTATCTGCAACTGCCGTCAGTCCGATTCCCTCCATACTGCTCATAACGCTTTCAATCTCTCCAAGCTCAATACGAAGTCCACGTATTTTAACCTGAGTGTCAATGCGTCCAAGATATTCTATTTCTCCATCTGCCCGCCAACGTGCCAAATCTCCGGTGCGATACATTATCTTTCCATGGTGATTAGTGTCCGTGGCAAAGGGATTGGGTACAAATCTTTCCGCGGTCAACTCCGGGCGTTTTAGGTAGCCTTTGCCCACACCATCTCCGGCAATGCAAAGTTCTCCTGCCACACCAATTGGAAGGGGAATGTTGTCTTGGCCGAGGATGTAGATTTGAGTGTTGGCGATGGGTTTGCCGATGGTGATGTCTGTATCTGTAACTTTTTTGAAGGAAGCTCCAATTGTAATTTCAGTAGGTCCATATCCATTAAAAATGATAGCATTGGTATAATGAGATACCTTATGATATATCTCATTCTTTAACTCCTCCGCACCAAGCATAATTACCTTAATACGATTCAATGCCCTTCTAAAATCATCATTATTGATAAGCATTTGCAGTTTTGTTGGTGTGCATTGTAAAATATCAATAGAATTTTGAATTATTAAATTAGCAATATATTTAGAAACATTATTTTCATTCTCATTTGTTAAAACAATTCTTATTCCATTTAACAAAGACATATAAATCTCAAAAACTGATATATCAAATGTAAATATCGTATCTGCTAATATAACTTTTCCATTTTCAATCGCAAAATTCTGATATCTATTCTTTTCATTGTTACAAACAAAATTCCCTAAATTTTGATGTGAAATTGTTATCCCTTTCGGCTCTCCCGTAGAACCAGATGTAAAAATTACATATACAGAATCCTTTGGATTATTTACATTTTTCACTTCCGATTTATCTAACGTATAATCAAATTCTCCCAAGTCCATAGATTCTATATTCAGCTTTTTTTCATATCCATATATCAATGCAAATTTACTCTCTGCAATCTCCATCATGTATGTAATTCTATCCACAGGATAACTCGGGTCTACCGGCATATATGCCCCACCAGCCTTCAATACTCCAAGCATTGCTACTATCACATGCCAACTTCTCTTCGCAATAATCGGTACTACATCATTGGGATTTATACCTTTATTGCGCAGAAAATGCGCCAAGGAATTGGACATCTCATCCAACTGCCTATAAGTAAACTTCTTATCCTCAAATATAAGTGCTATGCTGTCCGGCGTCCTCTTTGCCTGTTCTGTAAACAGCTCATGGACGCACTTATCCCTTGGATAATCCACATAGGTGTCATTAAAATCATACAGCATTTTTTCAGTTTCCTGCTTTGGAACAATACTAATCTTCCGAACCGCTTTGTCTTTCTCTTCCACAATCTGTTCCAAAATATATTCCAACCGCTTAATAAGATATTCTATCTCTTCTTCCTTGAATACTACTGTTTGATAATCTATGTTAATGGTGTGACATTCCTGCTCATCACGATTATCTATATGCATCACAAAAGGTACCTCGCTATAACCATTGGAATACCATTTGGTATCTGCTCCGGTATTTGTCTTTGCATTTTGATAGCTAATCATAACATCATACAGATTGCCGGAAAAATTCTGTTTTTCTCGAAGAGATTTCAAAATATTGGCGTAAGAATATTTTTGATGTCGAAATAATTCCATATGTCCCTTGGTAATTCTTTTGGCTAATTCAGACACAGTCAAAGAATCTTCTATAGTTACCGTTAGAGGCATTGTGGAAACAAACATCCCGGCAATATTCTTTTCCTTTGCATTGCTACGATTTAATACTGGAACACCAATTGTTATGGTTCTATTTTCCCTATTAATCTGGGCTAAATATATCATAAGGGCTGTTTCAAATAAAACAGCCGCTGTTATCGGATTCTCTTTACAGAATGTATGTATTTTACCTTCTAATGCTAAAGGTAATTTTTTAGTATATCTTTTTGCCTTAATAGATTTTGAAGAAGTAGGGCATAATTTAATTGGGCTTTCCTCTGGACGAATGACATATTTCTCTTCCCAATATTTTTTGTCCTTTGCATAACGTTCAGAAACAATGTACTCCTCCTCCGAATTGATAAAATCCAGATAATTCCCTTGAACAAGAGAGCAGCTTGTACCTTCCGCCAAAATATGATATGCCATATCCACTTTCTTTGCCATCAGCCCAAAGGTCCATGCATCCGCAATCAAATGGCTGAGCACTACTAAAATACCGCTTTGGTTCTCAATTTGAAATACCACAAATCGATACATTGGTTGCTCTATAAGACCTAATGGTTTCTTTGCAAATTCATTTGCATAGCAATCAAACTCTTCCTTCGAAGAAAATTTCATAATCGGAATTGCATCTTCCATTTCCTCTGACACATATTGCTTTGGCTCATCCTCCTCACAAAAACGTAGTCTCAGACCGCTTTGACTTTTTATAAATTGGCGAATCGCCTGCTGTAGCAGCGCACTATCCCGTTTCTCTTTATAGAAAATCGCCCCGCAAAGATTCGAAATTGCTGTATCTTCATAATATTTTTGCAAATTCCAAATATTCTGTTGTGGTGTGGTTAAATGCTGTTTCTTCATTTGTTCCTCCCGTTCCAATCTTTCCATTATTTCTAAAACCTGCTTGTTAAGCAGTATTTTATCATTTACAGCACTTATAATCAATACAAATCTGCTTGTTAAGCAGTTGCATATAGTAGAAGGGAGATGCATGCATGAAAGCATTTTGGTACAATGAAAACAGAAAAAATATATGTGGTATACGCATTCGTGAATTACGCAAACAGCAGCGTCTAACTCAAAAGCAACTCGCTATTAAAGCTCAGCTTGCTGGCTATGACTTCATCACAGAAACTGCCATCATCAAATTGGAATTAGGAACGCGGTTTATTCCTGACTATGAAGTATCAATTTTCGCGGAAATATTAGGGACAACACCGGATGACCTTCTACAAAACGCAAAATTTGAAGCCCCTAAAAACAATTAAAGGGAGTGTCGAAAAACAACTAAAATTTAGCTATTTTTCGACACTCCCTTTAACTCTCTCTATTATGCTATATCTTTAACAACAAACAAAATCACACAAGATTTTATCCCAGAATCATTATAACTTCACACACAACCATCACGTCTCTCTCCCAGCCTTCACCTTCCTACATATCCAATCCCACACCTTAAACACCAAATACCCCAAAACCGTACCAAAGGTATTGGTCAATATATCGTCTATCTGAAAAAAGCCCCGGGCGGTAAAAAGCTGCATGCATTCTATTCCCAGACTGATTGCCACTCCTGACATAAGGCTGCTCAAGAAATTTCTGGCATCCTTAAAAGCCCATGGAAACAAAACTCCATAGGGCACAAACAAAAGTATATTTTCTACTACATATGCATTATTTCTGTCGTTTATTCCCCAAGTGGAGAAAAACTCCATGTCAATTCCGGTTCCGTTTCCGCTGCCACTTTCTCTGGAGAGAAAGGTAATGCACAATATAATAAACATGTACATTAATAAGGCAGTGATTGCACAAACGCAGAAGGGCGGCTTTCCTTTTCGAACCCTTCTGTCGTTTATCAGGCTCAACAACAGCACCACTACAATACCTGCCACGATTCCGTAAGGCAGGTAAGCGATTGCCGCAGTCAAATCCTTTACTATATATTTAATCATAATATTACCTGTTTCTTTCTATCAGTTCATCCGGTAAGAGCTCCAGTTACTGCCGGCATTCTCCCACTTGTCCTTATCTTCAAACAGTCTGTCATTCATCCATGCAATGGCATCCACTATACCATCCTCGTCAAAGGTAAACACCTGACTTGTCTTCTGCTCCTCCGGCGTTTTCCAAAAATTAAAGGGCTCCGGCCAAACGGTTACCTTTAATTTCTTGACTTCATCCTCCGTTATCCCTTCCAGACGATAACGCATGCCTTGATGACAACCTGTATATTCTGTCTTTTTTAAATATTCCATGGATAGGATATCTTCACGCTGTATCATAAAATTCCCTTTAAATTCCGAATCTGTCTTTTGTCACTATTCCTTACTCTTAATTAGTATATACTATAGTTCCACCTTTTGCCAAGTCTAAATATGATTACTCATTTCCTTCTTTAACTGGCGCATAATCTTTTTTTCCAATCTGGAAATATAGGATTGAGAAATCCCCAAAAGCTCCGCAACCTCTTTTTGAGTCATTTCCTGTCCATCCCTGCTGCCCAGACCAAAGCGCAGCTTTACAATGGTTTTCTCACGTTCTGAAAGCTTGCTGACAGCTCCCATCAAAAGCTTTCTCTCCACTTCATCCTCAATTCCCTTATAAATAACATCCTCATCCGTCCCTAAAATGTCCGACAGCAATAATTCATTCCCATCCCAATCCACATTTAATGGCTCATCTATGGATACTTCAAGCCTTGTTTTATTATTTCTGCGCAGATACATTAAAATTTCATTTTCGATACAGCGTGATGCATAGGTAGCAAGCTTAATATTTTTGTCCGGCTTAAAGGTGTTTATCGATTTAATCAGACCAATCGTTCCAATGGAAATCAAATCCTCCACTCCCACACCGGTATTGTCAAATTTTTTGGCTATGTACACTACCAGACGCAAATTATGTTCTATCAAAATAGATTTTGCTTCATCCTCATATTCCGTACCCAAATCATTAATTACCTTATTTTCCTGCTCCAGTTCAAGGGGTGGGGGAAGCACCTCTGCTCCTCCTATATAATGAATCTCTCCTTTCTTTTGGAAAAGAAGATTCTCTCTCTGAATCACTTTTAACTTCATTTTTCCCGGTATTGCCACTTTTAAAATCATTTTGATAACCATGCCTTTCTTCTTAACATTTTAAGAGAACTGGGTTTACAATCATTTTGACCTTTGATTCTTCTCCTGAAATATCTTCCTCACTGACAGCTACATACACATCCTTACAATTTTTAATTACACCATCCACTTCAATCTGTATTTCCGACAATAAATAGCCCTTTAACAAGCCTCGTTTCTTCCCAATGCTATGGTAGGGAATCACACGATACAATTCCGGTGGCTCCTTCCACAATCCACGAAAAACATTTTCGTCAATGACGGATACCGGTTTCCCACTGATAGGCTCCACCAGACTATTTCCGGAATCCAATAATGCCGCAATCTTCATAATGCCATCCCTGCCAATCAGGGTTACCTTACAGACATGGCTTTTTCCCTTTTGACGCTCCTGTAGATGTGCAACCGACAGATAAATTACAGCTCCGGCTCCCATCACTGCAAAAATTCCCTGCATATGCAGTCTTAAAAAAGGAATTCTTTGCAACAGAAACAAAATACCGCCTCCCATCAAAAAGGAAAACAGCAGCAATCGTTCTGCTATTTGCAAAAAGGCTTTATAATTATGGATGGGGAATGCTGTAACAATCATAAGGCAACTACCCAGAAGCAATCCAACTACAAGCTTGATTCCTACAGGTCCTCCCCATAGAAAAGGAATCAAATAAATAATTGCCCCCACTGCTGCTCCACACACTAAGCGCATTCGCGTGGCAGTGCAAAATACACTTCTGTTTACCAGCAGCAACAGGTAAAGGTTCATTACAAAATTCACAAGAAACAAACTGTCAATATAGATTTCTATATACATTGCATCACCCTTTTCTCCACCATTATATAGATTTCACGCCATGAATTTTGTCAAAAACACAGTGCTTATTGCTGATTTTCTTTTGCCTGTTTCGACACCAAGACTTTTGGGCACAAAAAAGAGCATCGCGAAATAACTAAAATTAGCTATTTTTACGATGCACTCATTTCTTAATTACAGTAATCGCTAGTCTTCCTCGTCGTACCACTGTCTGAAATCATTCTCCATATCCTCATCATCTTCATCCTGATACCAATCCGTATTTTGCAGATTTTCAGGATTCCAGGAAACATTGTCCCCCAACATTCCCTCTATGTAGGTAAGGAATACCAGCATATGCTTTCTTGCCTTCTGAATTCGATAGGGCTCCTGCTTACTTAAAACATACTCAAAATAATTCATTCGATTACCGATATCCTCCCGCAGGGAACCACTGCTTTGGCAATACAGTCTTTCTGCCAATGCCAACACAAACTGATTTTCTTCCGTTTCCTGTGGATTAATTTTTAATGCCTCCAGACCTTTCAGCTTTTTCTCTATTTCCTCCTCCGACAGATGCAAATCCTTATTTACAATTACAAGTCGTTTCTTTTCTCCCGTCATGGGAACCTCTGCATTTACCTCCAACACACCGTTTAAATCATAGGTAAAACGCATCTGAATAACTACTTCTCCTTTTTTTCTGGCAGGAACGTCCATTTCCATGCTGCCCAGCTTTAAATTATCCACGGCATACATGCCTTCTCCCTGATATACATTAAATTCCACTCTCTTCTGATTATCATAGGATGTGGTATACCGCTCCACACGGCTTATGGGCAAGGGGCTGTTTCTCTGAATTATGAAGCTCATGAGATTTTTGCCGGGATTGTTATGATTTGCAATATCCACGCCCAAAGAAAAAGGACAGATATCCGTTAAAATCATATCCTTAATATCTTCCTGACGTTCCTTAATGCCTGCGTAGGTTCCGGTACCCATGGCAATCATATAATCCGGATTCAATACCACCAGGTCTTTTCGTTGGAACAAATAGCTTAAATACTGCTGTACAATTTTCATTTTGCAGGAACCGCCCACTAAGATTACATAGTCCAAATCCTCCGCTCTTATCTGTCCATCTGCCAGCACACGGCGTACCGGCTTCTCCATACGTGTAAAAATCTCTGCACAGATATCAACCATTTCCTTTCGAGTCACGGTTAGCTTTCCGGTAATCTCAGGACAGGTCACCTCCATTACGGCACTTTTTAATTCCGTCAGTTCACGCTTACATTTTTCTGCCGATGCCCGTACTGCCATATAGGCAGCCTCTGAAAGGTATTCCTTCTCCTTCCCCATCTTCTTAATAAAGTGATTTGCAAGCTTCTCGTCAAAATCCTGTCCACCTAAGCGGTTATCACCACTTACTGCCAGAATCTCAATCACATTATCAAAACATTCCACCAAAGAAACATCTAAGGTACCTCCGCCAAAATCAAATACCAACATGGTTGCATCGGTCTCATTCTGCATATGCTGACATGCCAAAGACGCTGCCGAAGGCTCGTTAATAATTCTATCCACCTTTAGCCCTGCCAGCATTCCTGCACGCTTAGTGGCATTACGGCTCATATCATTAAAATAGGCGGGCACGCTGATGACTGCCTCCTCCACCGGCTCTCCCAGATATTTTTCCGCATCCTCCCGCAGTTTTTTTAATACCAATGCAGACAATTCCTCCGGTAAAAAAGTTTTGTCCCCTAGCTGGTATTTCTTGCCGGTTCCCATATATCGTTTAAAAAAAGCTACTGTTCTTTCCGGGTGGGACTGCAGTCTTTCATTTGCCACCTTTCCCACATATACTGTTCCATCATCATCCACACTGACAACACTGGGAGTCAGATATTCTCCAAAGGCATTGGGAATCAGCTTGCATTCCCCATTCTCCCATACTGTTACCAGACTATTGGTAGTTCCCAAATCAATTCCAATTACTTTTCCCATGTTTTCTCCCTCTTATTGTTCTGCCTGTTTTTTTATTACCACCACAGAATGTGCGTTTGACGCATACCCTATGGAATCACAGGCCTTTACTCGCAGGTAAAGTGTTCCGTCCTTTTCGTAAGGATACGGCATCTCCTCTACATTGCCCTCTGCATTGCCTTCTTCATCGGATTCTTCCACTATTGTAACCTCTCTGGTCCGATATCCGTCTCCATCATTCATCCATATCTCGTACCCACCGGATTCTATTCCAAACTCTTCCATGTTTAAATAGGTAATCACATCCGGATGCTCCATAAATAATATCTCTACCATATAGCAAACAGCCACATCCTGCTCTTTATATCCTGTATCGTTGGAAAATTTATAAGGAATGGGGTTGTCCAGGATACGCCAATTATATTCCTTGGTGTTGGCGTCAAATACGGAGTCTTCTCCCAGAACCGCATCGCCGTATTTATCCTTTACCAACTGAAGCATGGTTTCCTCAGCCACTTCCGGTTCTTTCAACAATTCTACCAGATTTTCATCCGGTAATTCCTGAGTTTGCTCCGTTTCCTCCTGATTCTCTTCTTCTGCCTGCTCTTCCGTTTTCAAGGACTCTGTAGCTTGCAATGCCTCAAATTGCTTTAACATTGTTTCATTTTCCTCCAGGATTTCATTCATCCTTTCCACATCAAAATCCCGTATCTCCACCTCTTCCTGCAAGGCTACAATCTGCTGCTGTTTATAATTATCTATGCGCTCATTAAAATTCTGTATTCGTTCATATCTGGCAGCCACTCGAAGTACCAGCAATACCAAACAGATAATTCCGCTTCTGCTTAAGAATACCCTTCCTCTGGGACGTTTTTCCTGAGTCCTCTGTCTTATTTCCTGAGTTTGCCTTTCCTGATAAGCCTTTCCCTTAAATGCCTTAATAGCTCCCTGCACAGCCATCTCCCAGGCCTCCATACTTGAGCTGCCCACGGCTTCATCAAATACGGAGCTGACCAGTTCTCTATGTACATCCTCCAAAAATGCCCGAATCACCTGATAAGTCTTTTTGTTAATGCGAATTTTGTCAAGGCAGTCTCCCAAACCATACAAAAAGGTAGCATTCAACCGTACTACATGAACCTCCGGCATGTAAAGCACTTCTTCCCAATCCTTGGTTCTTTGAATCCTTCGATTTGCCTGTAATGTCAACAAATCCATCACATAGGAAAGAATTTTTTCTTTTTCCTTTTTCTGCTGCTCTTGATTTTGTCTGGCAATATTTTCCACATTACCAAAATCAATTTCCGCCTCTTCCTCTTCTGAAAATTGAGGAATAATAATAGCTTCCGGCTCCGGAACACTACCCAGAGGATACTTAATCTTGGGCGGTATCTTTATCTTTAGCAACTCTCTCTCAGGCTTTGGCTGTTCTTCGCGAGGCTTTGGCTGCTCTTCGCGAAGCTTCATTTGCTCCTCATGAAGCTTAAGCTGTTCCTCAGTTATAAATATAATTTGCTCCCTATTTCGCCCTGCATATTCCATGGCATATTCATAGGCATCATGAACACGCTGCCACTCCTGAGGGTACTCCTCTGGATGGTATTTCTTTACCATCTGGGCATATGCCCGTTTAATGACTCTCTTGTCAGAAGTGGGCTCTATCTCTAATATTTCAAATGCTTGTGAAAAATTCATTATCTGTGTCATTTTTCTCTCCCTCATGCTATTTTTTCATTATACTTTTTCTTCTCCCGGCACACAAGAAAAAATGGCTTTTATAGGAAATATTTCCCTCCCTAAATGTGCAAAAACGCAGCGAAAATCGCTGCGTTTTGAATATGTTCTTATACTATTACTTATATGTTCCAAATGATTACTTTCTGGTAAGGAAATCAGGAATCTTTAAGGATTTCTCCTCTACGGAGCTTCTGATATCCGCAGGCTTCTGAATTCCCTGCAAAGGCTGCAACATTGGTCTAACCACCTGTCCCTGCTGAACAGTATTCATTGTGGGCTGCATATTCATACCCTTTAAAGAATTGGGCGTAATATGCGCGGTAGGCTGTCTGTATGCACTACCGGCACCCAATCTGTTCTGAACGGTAGTATTCGCAGTATCCTCTAATCCGGTTGCAATAACGGTAATGGTACAGGTATCAGATTTGGATTCATCATACATAGCACCAAAGATAATATTTACCTCATCTCCTGCCAATTCCTGTACATAGCTTGCTGCATCGGATGCATCTGCCAAAGTAATATCACCGGATACATTAACAATAACATGAGTAGCACCGGAAATAGTGGTCTCCAGCAAGGGACTCTCCACAGCCATCTTAACTGCCTCAAGTGCCTTGTCATCACCCTTACCTTCACCGATACCGATATGTGCAATACCCTTATCCTTCATAACAGTCTGTACATCTGCAAAATCCAGATTAATTACAGCAGGTACATTAATCAAATCGGTAATTCCCTGAACAGCCTGCTGCAGAACCTCGTCTGCCTTTTTAAGTGCTTCCGGCATAGTAGTACGTCTGTCTACAATTTCAAGCAATTTATCATTAGGAATTACAATCAGGGTATCCACATGTTCCTTAATGCGGTCTATACCACTAAGAGCATTAATCATTCTTGCTTTTGCTTCAAAACGGAAGGGCTTGGTTACAACACCAACAGTAAGAATACCCATATCCTTTGCCAACTTAGCAACTACGGGGGCTGCTCCTGTACCGGTACCGCCACCCATACCACAGGTAACAAATACCATGTCTGCTCCCTTTAAGGATGCAGAAATTTCTTCCATACTCTCTTCAGCAGCCTTCTCACCAATCTCAGGCTTAGCTCCTGCACCAAGTCCCTTGGTCAATTTTTCACCAATCTGTAAAAGCTTAGGAGCCTTGCAAAGCTGTAATGCCTGCTTGTCCGTATTCACTCCAATAAAATCAACACCATCAATTTTTTCATCAATCATTCTATTTACAGCATTATTACCTGCTCCGCCAACACCCACTACGATGATTTTTGCAGCAGCTTCTGCGTCATTCGTCTTAATTTCCAGCAAGGGTTAATCCTCCTTCTTCTATGAAAACCACATAGATTTCCGTTTTAAACTCCATATAGTCTATCATATAATTATTTTTCAAATTAATCAACATCTTTTTTTAGAAATTTTCCCTTAAATTCCTAATCCGGCTTAAATGTATATTTTCCACCGCCCTCATCATAATATTCCATCTGCAAGGTTCCGCTTTTTCCGGCAAGCTCTGCCAGAAATCCGGGTAACAGCATAAGCTTGTCCTCCATTCTTGCAGCCTCATTTCCCAATGCCACCTTAACCTCTCCAAAATAAATAGTTATATTGTCAGCGGTATGAAAATAAATCTTGTCCGCGGTAAGTTCATACTTATTCAACAGCTTTGTAATATCCAAAATACTGTTAAAAACTGTGGTATCCTCCACCGGAAGCGGTTCTCCCAACACCACATGATTAAACGTAAGACCGGTAATCTGTGGAATTCCCATTGTTTTTACACCGGAGCTTTCCACCACATAACCATCCTTATCAAAATACATATAGGTATCCAAATAGGTTACATATCCTACCAATGCTTTTTCATAAACCGTTATCTTAATCGTATCCGGCGATAATATGGAAACATCCATCACATCCACAAAGGGAATATTCTCCACACCTGTATTCCTATACTTCAAGGAAAGATACAGAGAATTATTCCCCAATGCTCCATCCATTACAAAATTCTTGATTTCTTCTTCCGTATAATGTACATTTCCTTCCACATATACCGTCTGAATGGTATATGTGTCCAGAACAAAATATCCTGCGGTCAGAAGCCCAACCATCAGTAATATTCCTATCAGTATTTTTAAACCTGTTTTCCTTCCGCTTCTATACACTTGTAATACGCGCTCCTAACTCTCTCAAATCCCTACAGATATTTTCATAGCCCCGGTTTATATAGGAACAGCCTGTAACCACAGTCCTCCCCTCTGCCATAAGACCAGCCATAACCAGTGCTGCTCCCCCTCGCAGTTCCTTCGCTTCCACACTTGCTCCCTGCAATCGCTGCCGTCCTTTCACATAAGCTCTCTTAGAATCAGCCAGCCGAATATCTGCCCCCATTTTCCTTAAGGGCTCCACTATCCGAAAACGATTTTCAAATATAGTTTCTTCCACACAGCTTTCCCCACAAGCCCCTGTAAGTACTGCCAATGCAACGGATTGCAAATCCGTGGGAAATCCCGGATATGGTGTGGTTTGCAAATGCGCCACCGGGCTGGGACGCACCGGCGCCTGCACATAAATACCTTCCCGTAATCTGGTACATTTTCCTCCCATCTTCTTTGCAATATCCAATACCGCTTCCATCTGCTCCCAAGGTGCGGACTCCAAAAGTACACTGCCACCGGCTCCAATACAACCAAATAAATAAGTACCCGCTACAATTCTGTCAGAAGGGACTCTGTAATTGGCACCATAAAGCTTTCTTCCCCCTCTTATCCTTATGGTTTTTGTTCCAATTCCATCTATCTGTGCACCACAGCATTCCAGATATTCACAGAGCGTTGTTACCTCCGGCTCCATTGCCGCACCGCAAATTCTGGTATCTCCTTCCGCCGCTACTGCCGCCAGAATAATATTTTCCGTTGCTCCTACGCTGGGAAAGTCCAAAGAAATATCAGCACCATGGAGCCCCTTTGTTACCGCTCTTAGCTTGCCCTCTTCTTCACAGAAGTCCACGCCCATCTGCTTAAGAGCACTGATATGCAAATCTATGGGGCGCTCTCCTATGACACAGCCACCTGGGTATTCCATAACCACTTCTCCACATCTGCCAAGCAATGCCCCCAGAAGACACAGAGAAGAGCGCATCCCGGTAATTGCCTCCACCGGCATGTCGCCTCTGCATACATTTTGGGCATTCACACAGACTCCACTCTCCATCCATCTGACCCTACAACCCAGACTCTTTAACAGACTGACCATTCTATGCACATCTGCTATCCTGGGACAATTACAGATATAGGAAGTTTCTTTGGTAAGTAAGGTTGCTGCCAAAACAGGCAGCGCTGCATTCTTGGAGCCCTGAATGCGAATCTTTCCCTGAAGGGCAACACCACCCTGAATATGAATAGAATCCATAGCACACCCTCTGCTTTATATTTTAAGACCTATTCTATTCTATGATGAGTTTTCCCTTCGGTATCTTGTACGTCTCTTTTTGTTTTCCTATAATTCTTTTAACTGAATGCGTTTTGCCACGCTGAGCACCAGACCTATCTCTATCATCAAAAACATTACGGAAGAACCACCGTAACTGATAAAGGGTAAGGAAATACCTGTATTAGGAATGGTGTTAGTAACAACCGCAATATTTAAAATTGCCTGAATGGCAATATGTCCCATTACACCTACCACCAGCATGGCTCCAAACAAATCAGAAGCATTATTTGCAATAATCATCATTCTCCAAAGCAGCATAATAAACATCAGGATAATGGCAACCGCGCCAAACAACCCCAACTCCTCACATATAATGGAGAAAATCATATCATTCTGTGCTTCGGGCAAGAAGCTGAGCTTCTGCATACTTTTTCCAAGCCCCTGTCCCCAGATACCGCCTCTTCCGATGGCGTAAAGCGCCTGTACCGTCTGGAAGCCCTTATCCTGTGCCTGACTTTCCGGATCCAGCCATGCAAGAATTCGCTCACTACGGAACCCCTCCACACTGTCAGCACTGCTGATAATCGTAAATAACGCTATCGTAATAACCGCCACTCCCAACAGACCAATAATAATAAATTTCTTATAATCGGGACTTGCCACAAATACCATTAATACTGCAATTCCCAATATAATAATTGCAGAACTTAAGTTATCGGTAATCAGATAAACCATTCCTACAATGGGCAGTGGTGCTAAAAGCATAAAGAAAAAGCCCTTTAAACTCCGCACACTTTTTCCCATCTTACACACCAGAGTTGCCAAAAACAAAATCATACACAGCTTTGCCACTTCCGCCGGCTGTAGGTTAAATCCGATACCCGGAATTCGAATCCAACGTCTTGCACCATGGGATTCAATACCCAATGGTGTCATAACCAGCACTATTAATACTGCCGATACCAAATAACCTAAAAACGCAAATCGCTCCCAAAAATGATAGGGAATATTCGCCACCACTATCATAGCTACAAGACCCAGTATATTAGCTACCAACTGTTTCTTCATATAATATGCAGCATCTCCATAGTCATCAAATGCCTCATAAGAGCTTGCCGAATATACCATAATCAGTCCGAATCCCAATAAAAACAGCACTATCACTAAAAGGCTGTAATCAAAATAGTATTCTGATTGTTCTTTTCTTTTCCGTTTTCCGGTTTTCTGTGCTGCCATAAACAAATGCAACTCCTTACTAATTTTTCTATAATGCTTCCTCTGTCAGACCATGTACATATTCCTTAAACACATGTCCTCTTACCTCATAATTGGGGAACATTCCCCAGCTTGCACAGGCGGGTGACAAAAGCACGGCATCACCGCATTCTGCCAATTGGGTACATAACTGTAAACATTCCTCATAGGTATCTGCAAATTTAATGTTAGTAAAGCCATGTGCTCTGGCACATTCCGCAATTTTTTCTCTGGTCTGCCCAATCAGCACCAGCCACTTTACCTTGCCCTCAAAGCTTTCTATCCACTCATCATATTCACTGTGCTTGTCATAACCGCCACCAATCAGTATGGTAGGCTTACTCATAGCACGGATTCCCTGAATGGCTGCATCGGGATTGGTTCCCTTGGAATCATTGTAATAATCCACCCCTCTTTTGGTTGCCACAAACTCAATTCGATGCTCCACTGCTCTAAATTCTTTAATTACTTGAAGAATGGTTGCCATGGGAATTGCCATTCCCTCTGCAATGGCAATGGCAGCCATTACATTTTCCACATTACACATTCCCACCAGATTCATATCCTGATGAATATCCAAAAGTTCCTCTATCCTACCGGCTTCCCTTTTTACAATTTTGGTTCCACGCAAATAATACCCTTCTGAAAGTTCTTCCTTAGAGGAAAACAGAACCGCCTTTGCAGGACAATTCTTAGCAAATGCTCTTGTATATTCATTGTCATAATTTAATACACAAACATCATCTTTGGTCTGATTGGAAGCAATTGCCTCCTTTGCCTCCACATAAGCCTCCATGGTATGATGGCGGTCAAGATGATCCGGTGTGATATTTAAAATTGCCGACACCTTAGGTCGGAAAGTATGTATGGTTTCCAACTGGAAGGAACTGATTTCTCCCACAGTTACAGTATTTTCTTTGGTTTTCAAGGTCTCCAGGGTGTAAGGATTACCGATATTACCCACTACAAAGGTATGCTCCGCCCCTACATGTGCCTTCATAATCTCACCTACCAAGGTAGTGGTAGTGGTTTTGCCATTAGTACCGGTAATTGCAACCACATTACCTTTTTCTGCCAGAAAGCCTAATTCAATCTCCCCCAATATCTGCACACCTCTGTCCCTCAATCTGTTTACAAGGGGAATATCCGTAGGCACACCGGGACTTAAAACCACTGCCTGAATCCCAGCCTCTACCTCTTCCGGCAACACACCAACAATACAGCATGCCTTGCTTCCTTCCGGAAGCTTTGCCATAAGCTCTTCCTTTGTCAGTTTCTCATTACTGTCATAAAGTATGGTCTCGACACCAAACTGCTCCAATAATTGTAACGCTCCGATTCCACTGATACCGGAACCGATTATCAAACACTTTTGTCCTTCCAACATAACTAATTTCCTTCCTCAATCTGTTTTATGTCATTGCGAATAAACCAATCAGACACATAATGGCGGTCAAGATGGAAAATACTGCCACAATCCTTGTTTCAGACCACCCGCATAATTCAAAATGATGATGCAACGGCGCCATCTTTAAAATACGCCTTCCGCCACTTACCTTGTAATAAGCCACCTGTACTATTACAGAAGCCACTTCCACCAAATATACAAAACCCACAATGGCGATATACAAAGGCATTTGCAGCATATAGGCGCTTGCCACCACAAAACCGCCCAAAGCCAAGGAACCGGTATCCCCCATAAAAACAGTTGCCGGATGCACATTAAATAAAAGAAATCCCATCAGTGCCCCTGCAACCGCACAGGTAATAGGTTCTATTCCACTTTCCGTTCCCACTGCAACTACCGTAAAAAACACTGCCACAATCTCTGTAACACTTCCAGCCAAACCATCCAGACCATCCGTAAAATTTGTTCCGTTTACGGTGCCCAACACAATAAAAAATAACAGTGGCAGATTCCAAACACCAAAATCTATGTACTTACCAGCCATAAATGGAACCTTCATGGCAAAACTCACATCGGTATAATACATCAAATAATAAGCAAAAATCCCCGTCACTGCAAGCTGTCCCAGCATCTTCTGAAGGGGACTTAAGCCGTCAGAGCTTTTACAAACCACTTTAATATAATCATCCAACAAACCAACAATCCCAAATCCCAGAGTCAAAAACAGGATGGGCGCAGTTTTCGGATATGCCTCTAAAAATAGCAGGGTCGTTACCACTACGCTGAGCAAAATCAAAACTCCACCCATGGTAGGAGTACCACTCTTTTTCAAATGTGTACTGGGTCCATCCTCCCTTACCGTCTGACCACATTTTAATCTCCGCAAAAAAGGGATTACAAAAGGTGCTGTCACTGCTGTGATTAAAAAAGCTATCATTACAGATAAAATACTTACTTCTCTCATTGATTATACTCCATTATTCCCAAATACGGAAGAATATTTTCAAAAAGCTGCCTTACAATCGGTGCGGCAACCTGCCCACCATAGTATACTCCCTGGGGATTATTCACAATTGCTATGGCAATCACCTGAGGATTATCCGCCGGTGCAAATCCCACATAGGAGGCAATATAACGTCCGCTCCCTCTGGGCAACGTCTGGCTGGTAGCTGTTTTGCCGCCAATGCGAAAACCTTCCACCTTACCATTCTGTCCTGTTCCCTCAGAAACTACCAACTCTAAAATACTACGCATGGTCTCGCTGGTCTTTTCCGAAACAATATTCCTTTGTACCGGATAGGTAAATTCCTCCACAACATTTCCCTGTGCATCCAATGCTTCCACGCCAAAATGTGGCGTGATTCTGTTTCCGCCATTTATAATAGAAGAAGCTGTCGTCAACAGCTGTAAAGGCGTTATCTGAAAGGATTGCCCAAAGGACACCGTTGCCAGCTCCACATTTCCCATATTCTCTTTTTTGTGCATAATGGTTCCCGCCTCTCCCGGCAGGTCAATTCCTGTCTTTTGCTTCAATCCGAATTTTTCAAAATATTCATAGTATTTATCCACACCTAAGCGCAAGCCTACGGTAATGAAGGCGGGATTACAGGAATTCATAGTGGCATGCACAAAATCCTGCCCTCCATGCCCTGCAGTCTTGTGGCAGCGTATCTTTCTATCATCCACAACAATAAACCCGGGGCAGCTAAAGGAGCTTTCCGGCGAAACCACACCTTCCTCCAATCCTGCCGCTGCCGTAATAATCTTAAATGTGGAACCCGGTTCATAGGTATCATTGATACAACCGTTTCTCCAGATGGCATTTAGGGCATTTTGCTTTTGCTCCGCGGATAAATCAGTCCCTAATTCTTCCGGTAAGTCATAGGGATTATTCAAATCAAATTCCGGCACATTTACCATGGCAAGAAGCTCCCCGTTTTGCGGATTCATTACAATAATGGAAACACCATCCGCTTCCTTGGTCGCCATAGCCTGAGTAGCAAGCTGGGTAGCATATTCCTGAATATTCCTATCCATGCTGATTCGCAGGGTGTTTCCCGGAATTGGCTCAATGCGGCGTTCTCCCGCTTCATCCACCTCGATACCCTTTGCATCAGTCATGGTCAGAATGGTTCCAGCCTCTCCTTCCAGAGTTTCTTCATAGACTACCTCCAATCCGATAATTCCCTGATTATCCCCTCCGGTAAAGCCCAAGACCTTACTTGCCAATTCTCCATAGGGATAATATCGTTTATAGTCTTCATCCACCTTCACTCCGGGCAAATCGTATTCCCGGATTTTATCTCCAATACTTTTATCCACATTGCTCTTAATTCGCTCCATAGAAGAATACTTCTCCACTCTTGCCCTGACATAGTCTTCTGACAACTCAAGCTCCCGGCATAAAATACTTATAATTTCTTCCGGGTTTTCAATCTGATTGTGAATTACCGATATGGTACAAACAGTCTTGTTATCCGCAAGCACCACTCCATTTCTATCCACAATTTTTCCTCTGGCAGCCTTGATGCTTCTTTCTCTTTCATGAAGCTGTGTAGCCATCTCGGAATAATGGTCAGCCTTCCATACCATCAGATAAACAAGACGCCCAAACAAAAACACAAGCACTGCCGCACAGGCAAGAAACACAACCATAATTTTCTTTCTATGAAAGATTTTGTTATTATTTGTGAGCATAGGAAACCTCATAAAAAGGGTTTACTACACTGTATTCCCATTTTTATGAGGTTATTCTGAAAGTTATTTTTATTCTTATGTATTTTTATTCTTCCTCCACAGGCTTCTGGCTATCTAAAATATTATTATTGGTAGGGGCATCACTTAAATTACTGATACATTTTCCAATTACAGCTCCCGTGTCCGGGTCAATTAAGTCCCCTGTGGTGGGATTTACAAAGTTGCCTGTAGCAGGGTCAATCGGGAAGCTCTTATAGGGTGCCTGATAACCTTCCTCACCTTCCTGAGTTTCGCCTCCTTCTGTGCCTTCACCCTCCAGATTCTCCAACGCATCCTCTTCGGGCTTTTGTGTATACTGTGTGGTAATTTCAAGCTGCAATTCATTTAATTCCTGAATTTCTTTTTCCGAAAGTTCTTCCGTCATATAAATATTCATATAAGGAAGCACTTCTGTAAGAATACTTCTTACAATACGGGTTGCAAATTTTGCATCATCCTGCTTTGCCACATTAGGTCTGTCCACTACCACATAAATTGCAATTTCCGGGTCATCTGCCGGCGCATATCCCATAAAGGATACTATGTACTCTCCATTATCACGGGGAAGGGTCTCTGCCGTACCGGTTTTTCCGCCAATCATATAACCTGCCGGTCTTGCTGTTTTTCCGGTTCCTTCTGTTACAACCGCATTACAATATTGACGAATCAACGCAGACGTGGACTCCGATACTGTCTGCTTTAAGACTCTCGGCTCAATATTTTCTACAATAGCTCCATTTGCATTGGTAATCTTATCCACCATATGAGGTTCATAATAATAACCACCATTTATTAGGGAACAGAAGCCCGTTATCATTTGAATCATAGTGGCATTAAAGTTCTGTCCAAAACTATTGGTTGCCAAATCCGCCGCTCCCATTCTATCCACCGGGAACAAAAGCGTATCTGTTCTTGCCTCTCCTGCTAAATCTATGTTCGTTTTTAAACCAAAATTAAAAACCTCCTGTGATTCAGCAAAAGCATCCTTTCCCATTGCCTGGGCAATTCTCATTAATGCCACGTTACAGGACTGGGCTACTGCCGCCTGTACGGACACATCACCATCTCCACCATAGCTGATACTATGGCAACCAATGGTATGTCCACCTACCTCAAGGGAACCTGTACAACTATAATGCTCATTTCCCGTAATAGCTCCTGTCTCCAATGCAGCCGCCACAGTAAAGGGCTTGGCTGTAGAACCCGGCTCATAGGTATTCACAATACAATAATTTTTCCATAGATTATTCAGATTCAGGTAAAGAGCATCCTCATCCATGGCATCTATGGTTTCCTGAGTAATATAGGTATCCGTCTTTTGAATAACCTGATAACCATTTGCATTGGTAATCATTTCCACCATTCTGGAACCTAATAGAGCATCGGTATTTCTGGTATCATTCAAATTATAATAGGGATAACTTGCCATACCCAGCACATTTCCCGTATCCACTTCCATAATGATACAGCCCACATTTTCTGCACCATTTCCGGGATGCGCATTATCCTTATATTGCTCATTAAACTTTAATAAATGCTTTTCGATAATACTTTGAACATTAGCATCAATGGTACTATGAATACTATTTCCATCCACTGCCGGTTTTACTGTTCTCTCCAATGCCGCATCATCATTCAAATATCCATACTCTCTTCCGGGAGTACCGTTTAAAACATCGTTATAATATTCCTCCAGCCCATACATTCCCTGGTTATCGCTTCTTACAAAGCCTATTACATCTGCCGCCAATGAACTATTCGGATATACTCTCTTATACTCAGCTTCAAAGAAAATACCTTTAATATTGTTGTCCTCAAGCTGTGCCCTTTGGAAACCGCTGATTTCCTCATAAGAAAGCTGCTTTAACGGCACATACCAGGAAGAATTTGGATGGGATACCACATATTCCCGGATTTCTGACATATTCAGCTCCGGAAAATTTTCACCCAAAGCCTGTAAGGTAGGCTCAAGATATTCTTCTCTTGCCAGCATAACATTGGCATCCACTATCAAATTATAAACCTTTTCACTGACTGCCAGCTTAGTACCCTTAGCATCCACAATATCCCCTCTTCTAAAGGGAAGTGTAGTAGAATCATATCTTTGCTGGGCAAGCACCTGCTTTTGGTATTTTGTTCCGTCCTCTTTCACAATCCAAAACAATCTGATACTTAAGCCCGCAAAAGCAATAATGATTAATGCATAAAGCCAAAGGAGCTTTTTCTGCATTCTGATTAAAAATTTTTGTTTTTTCTGTTCCTTCACTATAAAATCATACTCCTAGTTTCCCTGATTTACCTTTCGCATATAATCATTTCCCACATTGCTATACACGATAATCTGTCCCTGCTCTGCATAGGTCATACCTAATTCTCCGATTGCAATGCGTTTAATTTCTTCCAAATCAACATTTCTGGTGATTCTGTTATATGCTTCATCATTGGAAAGCTTCTTGGTATTTAACTCACTTTGAAGCTCTGCAATATGCTCTGTTCTGGTAGTCAACTCGGACTGTAGCTGTACATAATTAATCAATATCACCGCACAGGTACAAAATGCTGCCAAAAGAAAGGTTACATAACCCAAACTCATGTGACGAGCTTTGTCACGGTTTTTTCTGGTTTCATGACTGAGTTTCCGTCTTGGTTCCTCTTCCAGCTGTCTTTGTACATTTACATCATAAGCAACATTTCCATAAACATAAGCGGAATTTCTATTTGTATTTCTATATGTAGTTCTATTTCTTTGCGGCGTTGCCGTTCTTCTATTCTGCGCCATAATTCTCGCCCAACCTTCTAATAACTTTTTATACTCCCCGAAAAGTCCACATCTCCCCTGTAGCCTTTTCGTTCTATTTTTTTAATTCTTAAATATTCATGCTTCTTTTGTTCTTTTGTATTTTTCAAGCCTTATTCTTTTCAAACACTCTCAATTTAGCACTCTTGGAACGACTATTTTCCTCAAGTTCTTCCTTTCCCGGTAAAATGGGCTTTCTGCTAACCACTTTACCCTTGGAAACTTTTCCACATACACAAACCGGAAATTCCGGTGGACAGGTACATGGATTTTCGTTTTTCTTAAAAGCAGTTTTTACCATGCGGTCTTCCAAGGAATGGAAGGTAATAATACATAATCTTCCCCCCGGATTTAACAGGTCAATAAAATCATCCAAGGAATTTCTAAGTACCTCTAATTCTCTGTTACATTCAATTCTGATTGCCTGAAAGGTCTGTTTGGAGGGATGTCCGTTCTGTCGCATTTTTGCAGGAATGGCAGCCTTGATAATGTCATTTAACTCAAAGGTTGTCTCAATAGGCTTGTCCTCTCTTGCCTTTACAATATGTTTTGCAATATTCTTTGCAAATTGATCTTCGCCATAATCCCGGATAATCCGAAACAGTTCCATCTCGGAGTAGCCATTTACAATATCCCTTGCACTAAGACTTTGTCTGCGATCCATACGCATATCCAAAGGAGCATCAAAACGATAAGAAAAACCTCTGTCCTCCGTATCTAACTGATGGGATGATACACCTAAATCAAGTACAATACCATCCACACCGGTAACTCCCAATTCTAAAAGTGCAGCCTTTGCATTACAATAATTGTTTCTCAAAATTGTAACCCTGTCACCAAACTCCTGTAATCTGGCTCCTGCCGCTGCAATCGCCGCATCATCCTGATCAATTCCGTAGAAATGTCCTGTGGTCAGTTGCTTACACACCTCGTAAGCATGTCCGCCTCCGCCGAGAGTACCGTCCACATAGATGCCATCCGGCTTTACACATAATTCATTTATTGTTTCCGTAAGCATTACGGAATAATGATTAAATTCCATTTGGCACCTCACTCTTTTGCTTCCTGTCTCTCCCCCATGCGAAACCGGCTGCTTTGCTTCTTCGAAGTTCTCGCAACTACTTGACTCGTTGTTTCACACTATATCGTTAATCCTAATCCTTCCATAGCAGCTGCTATATCATCCATGTTTTCATCTGCACTCATGTTATCCCACTTATCCTTACTCCAGATTTCCACACGGCTTCCCACACCTACTAACACTACATCCTTATCTAATCCTGCAAATTCTCTTAAATTTGCAGGTAAAAGTATTCTACCCTGTTTGTCCAATTCCACCTGTGCAGCTCCTGCCAGGAAAAAACGTGCAAACTGTCTTGCTTCCTTGTTAATCAGTGGTAATGATGTAAGCTTCTGTTCAAAAGCATTCCAATCCTCGTTGGCGTACACAAATAAGCAGCCGTCCATTCCCTTAGATACTACAAATTCCTGACCTAAACTATCACGGAACTTTGCCGGAATAATCAACCTGCCTTTCGCGTCAATCGTATGGTTGTACTCGCTCATAAACATCGCAATCACCACCCATCAAAAGTAGGTCTGCCACGAAAATGTGTGTCATGCCACCACAAATCTACCACTTCATGACACTTTCCACCACTTTCACCCACTTTTAATATGATTTTAATATAAAATCCGGTATTTTACAAGCATAATTATTAAGGTTTTCTTGACACAAAAAGCCAAAAAAAGCGCCCTGCATCCAAAATGCAAGGCGCTTTTTGCGTTTTTTCTACCATATGTAGTGTTTATTCATTTTACAAACACCAAATATTCTCTTCAAACATTCTTAAGAAATCTGTAAAAAAATTTTATTATTTCTTAATTTTCTTTATCTTTTTTGTGAATAAGTACCAAAGAATACCACTTTTATATAAATCAAAGGCTTAGACATTAAAACGGAACAAAATTACATCTCCGTCCTTTACCACATATTCCTTGCCTTCCATACCTACCAGACCTTTTTCTCTCGCTGCCGCAAGGGAACCCTGCTCTAATAAGTCTTTGTAGTTCACTACCTCTGCTTTAATAAAACCACGTTCAAAGTCGGAGTGAATTTTTCCTGCTGCCTGAGGAGCCTTGGTGCCTATCTTAATTGTCCATGCTCTAGTTTCATCCTCTCCGGCTGTCAAAAAGCTCATCAATCCAAGCAAGGAGTAGCTTGCAGCAATCAGCTTATCCAAACCGGACTGAGCTATTCCCAAATCCTCCAAAAACATTGCCTTTTCATCGTCATCCAGCTCTGCAATCTCCTGCTCAATCTGGGCACAGATTACAAATACCTTGCTGTCCTCTCCGGCTGCAAACTCACGAACCTTACCAACCATTTCATTGCTTGCGCCATCATCTGCCAAATCATCCTCTGCAACATTTGCCGCATAGATAACAGGCTTATAGGTAAGCAAATTATAGGAACTAAGCAATGCCAGCTCATCCTCATCCTCTACTTCCATACTCTTTGCCATCTTTCCGGCCTCTAAATGCTCCTTGATACGCTGAAGAAGTGCTTCTTCTTTGGCAAGGGACTTGTCCATTCTGGCAGCCTTAGTTACCTTGGAAATTCTTCTTTCCAAAATTTCAAGGTCTGAGAAAATAAGCTCCAGATTAATGGTTTCAATATCACGCAGAGGATTTACACTTCCATCCACATGGATTACATTGGTATCCTCAAAGCATCTTACCACATGTACAATGGCATCCACCTCACGGATATTGCTTAAAAACTGATTTCCTAAGCCTTCTCCCTTGGATGCACCCTTTACCAGACCTGCAATATCCACAAATTCAATCACCGCAGGAGTTACCTTCTTGGACTGATACATATCTCCCAACAGCTTTAATCTCTCATCGGGTACCGGTACAATACCCACATTGGGGTCAATGGTACAGAAAGGATAATTGGCTGACTCTGCACCTGCCTTGGTTAATGAATTAAATAATGTACTTTTTCCTACGTTGGGAAGTCCCACGATACCTAGTTTCATAATATATGTTCTCCTTTAAAAATTGCTTTTTCCGTTATTATCCTTGTCAATTTTTAATACTTCCTTTTCCCTTTCAATTCCTCATACAAAAAACAATAATTCTCATACCGCATCCGGCTGATTTCCCCATCTTCCACCGCCTCCTTGATACCGCAAACAGGCTCGGTAATATGGGAGCATCCCCCAAATTTGCAATATTTCTCATGCTCTGCAAATTCCGGGTAGTAAGCTGCCAAATCCTCTTTCTCCAAATCAAACAATCCAAGGGAGCTAAATCCCGGGGTATCCAGAATATATGTGTTTTCCTGAATCGCAATCAACTCAGAATGTCTGGTGGTATGCTTGCCCCTTTCAATCTTTTCGCTGATACTGCCGGTCTCCATTACCGTACCTGATTGCAAACAATTCACAAGGGAAGACTTTCCCACTCCGCTGGGACCTGCTACCGTGGTTGTTTTGCCAGCAAGCAATGCCAGTACTTCATCAATCCCCTGCTTTCTCTTGGCACTGACGGATAAGGTTTTATATCCACAGCTACGATAGATTTCCTCATACTGCGCCCCCTGACCGTCCTGATCTATATCCTGCTTGTTAAAACAGATAATGCAGGGAATATTCTGCTGCCCCATCATAATCAAAAATCGATCCAACAGATTAAAATTGGGCTGGGGCTTTACAATGGAAAAGATAACCAACGCCTGATCAACATTTGCCACAGCCGGGCGAATTAATTCACTGCCACGGGGCAGAATTTCCCGAATATTTCCCAGCTTTTTCTCTTCATCCAATATATCCAATTCCACATCATCCCCTACCAGGGGTTTTTTATGGTCTTTTCTGAATACTCCCTTTGCCTTGCATTCATAAATACAGGCATTTTCTCCAAAATCACCGGTATGCACATAGTAAAAACCGGCAATTCCTTTCACTATTTTGCCTTTCATTTTATCTTCACACTATTCCTGTACGAATTCAACTCTTCTGGTAATGCTCTTAGTTTCCTTGCTGCCGGGCACATTCACAGTTTCGCCGGTTTCCGGATTGGTGGTTGTGGTTCCTTCCGTTGTCACCTCATAGGACATGGTAATGGTACCGCCGGAAGCTGTTAAACCGAAATAATTTGCCGCCTGAGGGAAGGTTGTGGTTTTGGTATCCAAAAGTACCTTTCCATCATCCGTAACCAATTGGATACTCACTTCCGTACCGGTTACATAATCCGGTGCCTCCTCCACAGTGGGAGCTGAAATGCTGGCATTACACTTGTAGGTTACTGCCTGAGTTCCCAGACTTATCTTAATATCAATCAGGGTTTCCGGATCCACATAGGAGCCATGGGAAAAGCTCTGATAACAAACAAGTCCTTCCTCCACCGTATCACTATATACGCCTACAATACTGCCGATGGTCATTCCTGCTTCAATAGCCTCTATGGTTGCATCCTCTTCTGAAAGTCCAATGAGATTGGGCACACGAATTTTGGTTTCTTCCTTACCAAGGCTTACCGTTACCGTTATCACACTTCCCTTAGGAGCCTTATTACCTGCCAATGGCATCTGGGATACTACCGTTCCTACATCCACAGTATCAGAATAAGCCTCAACCTTATTTACGGAAAATCCCAAATTTTCAAGCTGACTGCTGGCTTCCTCAAAACCATAGCCTGCAATTTCCGGTACCTCCACTCCCTGAGAGCCTGAGCTGACTGTCAAATTTACGGAACTTCCTACCTGAAGCTCCGTACCCGCAGATATATTGGTATTCATTACTACACCTTCATCCACGGTATCGGATTCTTCATAGGTAATTTCTACCTTCATTCCTAATGCAGTTAAGGATTTACGGGCATCTTCCACATTAATGCCCTTTACATCCGGCATAAATTCATATTCTATAATGGGATCGGACTCCTCGGTAGCCACAATGGGACTCTTTGATTCCTCAACCGGTTTTTCTGCATTGCCAAAGATCTTGATTGCCAATACAATCAAAATAATACAAATACCAACTGCTCCCAATATGGTCAATATGGTGGTAAATTTTTCCATCCTGGGATTGTAATCGTATTCATCCTCATCTTCTATTTCTTCTTCATGATAAAGCTCTTCTGCGTCCGTTCTTAGGCGCATTCCCCCCTCATGCTCATAATATTCTGTATTTCCATTATCCGCATATGCAGTTCTTTGCTTAATCTGCATCCTGTCCTCATCAGAAATCATCCGGGTTCCCCCCTCAATTTCTGTGTCAACAGGAACTGCAAAAACCTCCTCAGGATTAATCAGAGACTGCTTTAAATCTGCGATTACTTCCTGTATATTCTGATAACGTCTGTCAGGGGACTTTTGGCAACATTTTAATACAATACTGTCCACACTGGCAGGAATCTCCGGAATAAACTCCTTTGGAGAAGGCATCTCCTCCTGAATATGTTTTATAGCAATGGCAACTGTCGTTTCGCCGTTAAAAGGGACTCTACCGGTAAGCATTTCAAACATGCTGATACCAAGGGAATAGATATCACTCTTTTCATCACTGTAACCACCTCTTGCCTGCTCCGGTGAAGTATAGTGAACGGACCCCATCACATTGGAAGTAATGGTGTTGCTGGTAGCAGCCTTTGCAATACCAAAATCCGTTACCTTAACCTTACCATCTTTGGAGATAATAATATTTTGGGGCTTAATATCTCTATGAATAATATGATTGTTATGAGCGGCTTCGATACCCATACTTACCTGTATGGCAATACTGACAGCCTCCTTATAAGACAATCTCGCTTTCTTCTCAATATATTTCTTTAGGGTAATACCCTCTACCAATTCCATTACAATGTAATGAATACCATTTTCTTCTCCTACATCATAAACATTTACAATGTTGGGATGCATTAGTCCGGCTGCCGCCTGGGCTTCAATACGAAACTTGGATACAAAATTAGCATTTTCACCAAATTCCTGCTTTAATACTTTAACTGCCACAAAACGATTCAGCTTATGGCACTTCGCTTTATATACATCTGACATACCGCCGGTTCCGATTTTTTCCAAAATCTCATACCGGTCGCCTATAATCATACCTATTTTTATCATTCTTTCTCTCCATTCTAACCAGAGTGCGCATTAAGGCTCCATTAATATTACACTGATGTTATCCCTGCCACCATTTTCATTGGCAGCTTCCACCAACTCCAATGCCTTCTCCACAATATCTCTTGCTCCGCTAAGTCTCATGCGGATTTCTTCATCCTCAAGCATATTGGTCAGTCCGTCAGAACACATGAGAACGATATCACCCTCTTTTATTGTTTCCATAAAAAAGTCCGGCTCCACGGTATCATTAGCACCTACCGCCCGGGTGATAATATTTTTATCCGGATGGTTTCTTGCATTCTCTCTGTCAAGTCCGCCCATTCTCACCATTTCCTCTACCAGAGAATGGTCCCTTGTTACCTGTCTGATTTCTTTATTTACAATATAAAGTCTGCTGTCGCCCACATTAGCGACCAATAAGTTGTCATCCATAAAAGTAGCAGCTACCACTGTAGTGCCCATACCTTCAAAGTCAGGATTTTCAGAAGCTTTCTTTCTGATTGCCTCATTTGCAGCAACAATGGCATTTTTCAAAATCACTTTAGGATTCTCTTCTGTAGCTTTACCAATTTCCCGCAACATAATTTCTACGGTAGCCTTGGATGCATAATCACCTGCATTATGACCACCCATACCATCTGCCACAATAAATAGGTTAGGAAGCTTCCCTACAGGCTGCTCCGTAGTATACACGTAGTCCTGATTTACTTTTCTCCTTTTTCCAATATCCGTTAAAGAAAACGTCTTTAGCACGTTTCAATTTCCTCCTCACAAGTCACTCTTTTCAATATGTCTTCGGCGCAGCTGACCACATGCACCATCAATGTCCCGTCCCATTTCCCTTCTAATAGTAACATTAATTTTGTTTTTTTCAAGTTTATTTTTAAAGCTAAGGATTCTCTGCATGTCAGACTGCACATAATCCCTCTCCTTAATAGGATTTACCGGAATTAAATTTATATGACAGCAAAGAGGCTTTGCCAGCTCTATCAGCTCCCTTGCATCCTCATCCGTATCGTTTACTCCACCCACAAGGCTGTACTCAAAGGTAATACGTCTGCCTGTCTGCTCAAAATAGTACCTGCATGCATCCATCAATTCCGCTATGGAATAACGATTTGCAATAGGCATCAGATTTTTTCTCTTTTCATCAGTAGTGGCATGTAAGGACAATGCTAAGGTAATCTGTAACTTTTCCTCTGCCAATTGTCGCATCCTTGGCACCAGTCCACAAGTAGATACTGTAACATTTCTTTGGCTGATATGCAAGCCATTCTCGTCGGTAAGAAGCTTCAAAAACCTTATCACATTGTCATAATTGTCCATGGGCTCACCGGTTCCCATTACCACCACATTGGAAACCCGCTCTCCCGTAAGTACCGTAATGGCATAAATCTGATCCAGCATTTCCGATGGAAGAAGATTCCTCTCCAGACCATCCAAGGTAGATGCACAAAATCGGCATCCCATTCTACAGCCCACCTGTGAAGAAATACAGACACTGTTTCCATGTTTATATTTCATCCATACACTTTCTACCACATTACCATCAGCAAGCTGAAACAGAAACTTCTTGGTTCCGTCCAGCTTTGATTCCTGTACCTGCACTGCTTGCAAGGAAGTATATTCATACCACTCCTCACACTGCTCCCTAAAGTTTTTGGAAAGATTGGTCATTTCCTCAAAGCTTCTTGCACACTTTACATGCATCCATTCATACATCTGCTTTGCACGAAAGGGCTTTTCTCCACGGTTCTTCAATTCTTCAATTAATTCCTGCAAGGTCAGTGATTTAATATCTATCTTTTGATTCATAATTATTTCCTTAAAATTAGCTTTTCTGCCCGTTATGCTTACATCCCTACTCTACATTTTTCCGGCGCAGTCTTGCATAGAAAAATCCATCCGCTTCCATAATTCCGGGGAAAATTTGCTTTTGGGCTTCCGGTTCAAATGGAAATTTCCCTATAATCCACTCCACCATTTCCTCATTTTCCTTAGGATTAATGGTACATGTGCTGTACAACAATATTCCGCCGGGCTTTACATATTGCCAGCTATTCTCCACAATCTGTCTTTGAAGTGCCACAATGTCTATGAGACTTTCGGGCGTAACATGATACTTAATATCACGCTTTTTACCGATAACTCCAAGTCCCGAACAGGGCACATCCATAATCACCACATCTGCTTTTTCCCTATAAGCTTCATCAAATATAGTTGCGTCATGGACTTCCACAGCAATATTATCCTGCTGCATCCGCTGGATATTTTCTTCTATAACAGAGGTCTTTGCCTGAGAAATATCTCTGGAAAGTACCTTGTCTGCCTTTTCCGCTGCCAGAATACTTTTTCCGCCGGGAGCTGCACAGATATCCATGACAAAATCACCGGGTTGTATATCTGCCGCCTCTACTGCTAATGCAGAACTTACATCCTGCACCGTAAACACACCTTCATCAAAGCCCGGTAGAGAACTTAAACTTTCCACATCCTCTAATTGATATACATAAGGAAGATAAGGACTTTGCGTCAATCTTACTCCTTCTGCCTCCATAGCTGCAATCAAGCTTTCTTTCTCTTCCGATGATAAATCGATACGAAAACGCAAGGAAACCGGATGAATCTTAAGAAGCCCCTCCAACAAACTAACTGTGGTTTCTTCTCCATATGCATCCATCCAATATTCCACCAGCCATTTGGGCATGGAATATTTTACACTATAAAATTCTGCTTTATCCCTTTCAGCATCCGGCATGGGTAAATTGTCTTTATTTTTTGCTATGTTTCGCAACACCCCGTTTACAAAGCCCTTCAAATTATGAAATTTGCGCTTTGCTGCCAGCTTACATGCCTCATTGCACACAGCACTGTCCGGGATAGCATCCATAAACAAAAGCTGATAAGTACTCATACGAAGAAGGCACCTGATAAGAGGCTTCATTTTTCGTACCGGAACCGAAGAAAAATGATTCAGATAATAATCCAACTCTATCTGCCGTTCCAGACTTCCTTCCGTAACTCTTTTAATAAATGCCTTTTCTCTGCCCTCCAGATAATCATACTTATCCAGAACAGCCTTTATCAGCTTATGGGAAAAAGCTTCCCCACGCTCTATGGCAAGAAGGGTATCTAAAATAATTTCTCTGGTGTTCTCCGCCATGTTTAATCGTCCCTTCTTCGATTTCCGCCAAACAAAAGTACCAATCTAAGAAGCTGTAATATAGAAGAAGCTGCAGCTGCCACATAGGTCATGGCTGCGGCGGTCAAAACCTTTTTACAGCCGTTATTTTCCGTAGCAGTCAAAAGACCATAATGCTCAATTCTCTCCACCGCTCTTCTGGACGCATTAAATTCTACCGGCAGGGTAATCAACTGAAACAATACGGATAACGCAAATGCCCAGATTCCAATCTGTATCAACGTCTGATTCCAGCTTAAAAATACCCCCAACAAAATCAAGGGTAAGCCCAAATTACTTCCTATATTTACTACCGGCACAAGGGCGGAACGAATAGATAATGGCGCATAGCCCTTAGCATGCTGAATGGCATGACCGCATTCATGGGCTGCCACTCCTACCGCAGTAACGGATGCACTGTTAAAATTGTTATAGGACAAACGCACGGTATTGGTACGAGGATCATAATGATCGCCACTACTGTTTTTCAGGCACTCTATCTGCACATTGTACAATCCCTCCTGATTCAATATCCTTCTGGCAGCCTCTGCTCCTGTAATTCCGTTTACATTGCGCACCTTACTGTATTTCTTCATGGTGCTGTTTACCAAGGCACTTGCACCAAGGCATAATAACATACCAATTAATACCAGATAATAAGTGGGATCCCACATCAATCCATAACCATATCCGTAACCATAATAGGGCATTACCATTCCTCCATTTCTACTACTTTAAGCCCAAAAAACTGCATCTTTAACAGCCTAACACTTCACCCGGCTGCATTTTTACACCCAACAGAAAATCATGGGTGGACATACGCTTCTTGCCTTCTAATTGCAATTCATAAATTCTAAGGCTTCCGCTACCTGTCGCCACTTCTATATAATCCTTTGCCACAGCAATCACTTCACCCGGCTGCACCTTTTCATTAGCAGATGCCACATCCTCACCCGGTTTCTTAGCCATCACAGGAACCGCCTTCCAGATTTTCAACTGCTTTCCTTTATAAGAAGTATAAGCACTTGGCCAAGGATTCATACCTCGAATGAGACGGTCAATTACAATTGCCTCTTTAGAAAAATCAATCTGCCCCATACTTTTTTCAATCATGGGAGCATAACAGCTATCCGCATCCACCTGTTTTTCAGCCGGAAGCTGTCCTGCTGCCACAAGGGGAAGTGCCTCGGTTATGGCTTCGCCCCCCAGTACCATCAGCTTATCATGCAAGGTTTCAAAAGTTTCATCCTCAGCAATATCAATTGTCTTCTTATACAGCATGTCTCCGGTATCTATTCCTGCATCCATCTGCATAATGGTAATACCGGTCTGTGCTTCTCCGTCAATAATTACATGCTGAATAGGAGAACAACCTCTGTATCTGGGCAAAAGGGATGCGTGAATATTCAAACTGCCAAGTCTTGGCATATCTAATATTTCCTGGGACAAAATCTGTCCGAAGGCTGCCACTACAAACACATCTGCTTCATATTGTCTAAGCTCTGCAATGGCTTCCGGTGTCTTGATTCTCCTAGGCTGCATTACCGGAATCCCATGACGCAATGCACATTCCTTTACCGGTGAAAACTGTAATTCCTTACTCCTGCCCTTGGGCTTATCCGGCTGGGTTACCACTGCGGTAATCTCATAGCCTTCTTCAATTAACGCTTCTAATGCACCTGCCGCATAATCCGGGGTACCCATAAAAACTATTTTCATTATTCCTCATCCTCGTAATCATCATCATTATAGGTAACATCTAACAAGTCACCTTCTACCTTTTCCACATAGAGATGCCCATCCAGATGATCTAACTCATGACAAATTGCTCTTGCCAAAAGCTCCGTTCCTTCTATTACAATGGGTTTCATATTCACATCCAGAGCCTCTGCCTTTACATAATTCGGTCTGGTTACCTGACCTGATTTGCCGGGAACACTTAAACAGCCCTCCTGTCCCGTCTGTTCTCCGCTACTTTCCACAATGCGGGGATTAATCAGGATATAAGGGTCTTCCCCTGTTACATCAATTACAACCACTCTCTTCAGTATACCCACCTGAGGAGCCGCCAATCCCACACCGTTTGCCTCATACATGGTTTCCAGCATATCCTCAATCAACTCCCTGATTCGGGGAGTCATCTCTGTAATTTCTTTACATTTTTTGTTAAGTACCTCATCGCCAATTTCACGAATGTTACGAATTGCCATCTTACCTTTACCGTTCCTTTCTTAATATAAAATTCTTACAATAAAACTTTCTGATATTTTACACATTCATCACAGGGTATTCATAGGGTCAAAATCAAACTGAACCGTCTCGTACCTGGGCTGCCAGAATTGTAATTTTTCTTCCAATTTATCCTTTATTTGTACCAGCATATCATATTTTTGATGCTTAACATAGAAAACAAATCTGAAAATATCATTAACTTTTCCTATGGAAGCCGGTGCCGGTCCAATTACTGTGATTCTGTCAGCTACCGGCTGTGAAACGTCTATCATAGACTTTACCACGTCTGCCAGCCTCTGTGCAAGCTGTTTTCCATTTTCTTCCACGGATGCATAAATTTGTACAGCCAGCATATGCGCCGCAGGGGGATAATCCAGCATTTCCCGATAAAGAATTTCCTCTTCATAAAAGCTGATATAATCCTGATTGGCAGCATGAACCACTGCATAGTGCTCCGGCTGGTAGGTCTGTATTACTGCCTCCCCGGGAAGCTCTCCCCGTCCTGCTCTGCCCACCGCCTGGGTTAACAATTGAAAGGTTCGCTCTCCTGAACGATAATCCCCCACACCCAGGGACAAATCCGCTGCCAAAACTCCCACCAGCGTAACCTTCGGGAAATCATGCCCCTTTACTATCATTTGAGTTCCTATCAGCACGTCTGCCTCCCCATTGGAAAAGGCTGACAAAATAGCCTCATAGCTGTCCTTAGTCTTCGTGGTATCCGCATCCATGCGAAGGGTTCTTACACCGGGAAACATTTCCTTTAGCTTCTCTTCTATCTGCTGGGTTCCTGCCTTAAAACCTGAAATATATTTGGAGCCACATTCAGGACACACTCTTGGTCTTGGCTCTGCATATCCACAGTAGTGACATACCAACCGCCCGTCCGTGTGCTCCGAGAGGGATACATCACAATGAGGACATTTCATTACCTGTCCACAGGCACGGCAGGAAATAAAACCTGCATACCCTCTCCGATTTAGGAACAGCATACTCTGTTCTCCCCGTTGCAAACGCTCCACCAAAAGCTCCTGCAGTTTTCTACTGAAAATAGAGCGATTGCCAGCCTTTAATTCCTCTCGCAAATCCACGGTATGTACCCTTGGCAAAGTTCCTCCTGTAAGTCGCTCTGTCAGGGAAAATAAACGATATTCCCCTTCAGAGGCTCGATAATAGCTTTCCATGGAGGGTGTTGCCGAGCCAAGAATTACACTGGCATTATGAAGCCTTGCCACCTCTACGGCTGTTTCTCTGGCATGGTACTTGGGTGTGCCCTCACTTTTATAGCTTCCCTCATGCTCCTCATCTATTACTATCAGTCCAATATTGGGAAAGGGGGTAAATAACGCCGAACGAGGACCGATAATTACATCAATTTCTCCCTTTTTGGCTCTCTCACACTGATCATATTTCTCTCCTGCTGAAAGGGTAGAATTCATCACACTGACCCGCTCCCCAAACCGCTTATAAAAACGAAGCAGCGTCTGATAAGTCAGGGCAATTTCCGGTATCAATACAATTGCCTGTTTGTCCCTGCTTACCACCTCTTCAATCAGCTGCATATAGACTTCCGTCTTTCCGCTTCCGGTAATACCATGAATCAAATAGGTTCCTCTGTTTCCATTGTCGAAATCTTTTAAAACCTCTTCCACAATATGACTTTGTTCCTTACTTAACGCCTTTCTTTCCTCTGGGTTTATTTGTAGCTTTACCGGATTACGATATCCTTCTGTAATCACTACCCTTAAAGCACCTGCTTTTTCCAGACTATTTACTGTAGCGGCGGATATTCCCAATTTTCCGGTAATCCACTCATAAGGAATTTCTTCCTGTTCCAACAAAGCTTTCAAAAGTCTTGCCTTGGCAGTCTGCTTCTTTCGTTCACACTCTCCCAACAGAGAAATCAATTCTTCCCTGTTCATCAAAACCTCTATCCTTTTATGTTCCAGCTTTTTTACAGATTTCCGAACCGGTAAAACTGTCTTTAACGCCTGAATCATGGTAGAACCATAATTTCTCTTTATCCAGGCTGCCAGTTCAATCATTTTATCCTCTACGCCCACATCCTTTTGCACGATTCCTGCAATATCCTTGGTTCGGGCAGGGTCGAATTTACATCTGTCAGAAATTCCCACCACATAACCCTTTATCAATTTATTGGCATTTCCAAAAGGCACATTCACACACATGCCCGGCTCTAAAATCTCCCGGAGCCTTTCCGGCACCCGGTATTGAAAGGGCTTATCTAATTTTTCATGTGAAATATCAACAATAATATCTGCATACTGCTTCTCCACAGCTGCCTCCTAACATCCTTCCAAAATTTCCTGAATCAGGACTCTTTCGTCCATGGGATATTTTACCCCTTTAATCTCCTGATAATCCTCATGCCCTTTTCCTGCCAGCACAATAATATCTCCCGTCTCTCCGTTTGCAATGGCATAGGCAATTGCCTCCTTACGGTCACAGATTTCCACATATTTTCCATCCGTTTTACTGATTCCCACCTTAATATCCTCAATAATTGCCTGAGGTTCCTCAAATCTTGGATTATCGGAGGTAATAATGGTCAAATCAGCCAGCCTTCCGCTGACCTCTCCCATCTCGAAACGTCTGTCCCTGGAGCGATTTCCTCCACAACCAAAAAGACATACCAGACGATTGGGCTTATACTCCTTTAAGGTAGCCAATAAACTCTCCAATGCCATGGCATTGTGAGCATAGTCAATCAAAAGGGTAAAATCATCGGACACCTTTACCATCTCAATACGCCCTTTTACCTTAGCAGACAATAATGCCTTTTTGATATCCTCCACTTCCACATTGAAATGACGGCAGATAGCAATAGCCGTTAAAGCATTATATACACTAAAACGTCCGGGAGTGGGAACCTCCACTGTAAAATCCATTACTCCTTTTACCCGGAAAGAAACTCCCAGTTCCCCGGGCTTATGCACCAATTCCATATTCTCTGCGCGTAGGGCACATTCCTGACCCAAACCAAAGCTTTCCAGCTCACAGGTATGCCCCGCTGTCACCTGCTCCCAATGGGCATCATCCCCATTCACAATGCCAACCTTACACTGCTTAAAAAGCAATCCCTTGCAGGCCATATAATCTTCAAAGCTTTCATGCTCATTAGGTCCGATATGATCCGGCTCCAAATTGGTAAAAATACCATAATCAAACACAAAGCCCTGAGTGCGATGCTGCATCAATGCCTGAGAGGACACCTCCATTACCACTGCATCCAATCCGTCCTCTACCATCTGTGCAAAATACTGCTGCAATACATAGGACTCCGGTGTGGTATTGGAAGCATGAATATGGGTATCCCCGATAATGGTTTCTATGGTTCCCACCAAACCCACCTTGTAGCCTGCATTTTCCAAAATGGATTTCACAAGATAAGTAGTTGTAGTTTTTCCTTTGGTACCTGTAATTCCTATGACACGCAGTTTTTCCGCAGGATTACCAAAATAGGCTGCTGAAATAAATGCCATGGCATATCTGGTATTTTTCACCTGAATAATAGTAACATCCTTATCGGTAACACCATCCACAGGTTTGGACACCACCAATACTCCGGCACCCTTTTTAACCATCTCAGCCGCATACTGATGTCCGTCAAAAACCGCCCCTTCAATACAAATAAACAGGCAGCCCTTTTCCAAATCCTTAGCTTCCTTTCGGGAATCATATACCACCTGGGGAACTTCCCTATTTAAGCTGCCCTGTATACATTCATAATCTAACTTTGCAAGTAAATCCGTTAATTTCATAGATATTTCCTTTCAAACATATTCTGTTATATTTTACTCCATTTTAAAACTTTCTACCACCCTTTTATTTTAATTCTGTATTGCATGGTGGGACTAAATTTAGCAGAAGGCAGAGGGCGTTGTTGGGGCTGGGCTGGCAAAAGAGAGTTTGGTCGCGTTACGAAGGACTTTAGAAACTCTTATGTTCTGCCTGCAACACCCAGCACTATTGCCCCACGGATGGGGCAATAAGGGGCAACTGAGCATGGATGCGAATTTGCCCCGTGTGCGTTGCCAAACTCAACCTTACACAGAACATATAGAGTTTCTTAGTCCGTAGTTCCGTGACCCAAATTCCTTTGCCAGTCCAGCCCCAACAACGCCCTCTGCCTTCCTTCATTTCCCACAACGCAAAAGTACCCCGGCATACACCGAGGTACTTTCGCGATTTTCTTATGAGGGGGGGGGAGATAGTGAGTTCATCAACTATCTGAAATACATATTACATGTAAAATGTGTCCAGAATGTGTCCGATTTCTAATTTAAAAATTAAAAAAAAATTTTAAATTCATAAATTAACAGTAATTCTGCATCACAAACTGCAATTCCGTCTTCCCCCTGAAGGTATTCAGAGAAAGCTGATAGACCACGGATACCATAAATTCACCTTTTCCGGCATATAAAGCATCTTCACTGTCCTCTCCGTATTTTTCACATAAGAACAAACCGAACTTTTCCAAATCTCCAAAAAAGACCAATTGCTTTATATCCCCTTCCGGGGTGCGAACCTTAAACCTTGCAAAATTCTTATTTGCTCCCATTTTAAAGCCTGACAGGAAGCATAAATCCTTTTGCGCAAAGAGAGGTTTGGGATTTCCCACCCCAAAGGGCTCCAACAATTCCAATTCTCCTGCAAGCTGCTCATCCGCATAGCTTAACGGCATGGGCACATCAATATGTACTCTGGGAATAAAATCATCCTCTGAAAGACCACTGTCCGCATTTAAATCCTTGCGCAACGCTTCAATATCTTCCTCTCTCATTGACAAACCTGCTGCCAGCTTATGCCCACCATATTTAGTGAAGTACTGCTTTACCCGGGTCATGGATTCATACATGTGATAGCTTTCTATGGAACGCCCGGAGCCTTTCACGCCCTCTTCTCCCTTGGTCAGCACAAAAACCGGATGGTTATATTTCTCCCGTACTCTTCCTGCTATAATTCCCGCAAGACTCTCATGAACCTCCGGCAAATACACAAGCATCACATCATCCTGCTCCACCCTATGCTCCTTGATGTACTGCTCCGCTTCCTGCACTCCCTGTAAGGTCAGATTCTTACGACTGTCATTCAAATCCTTAAGTTCTCTGGCGGCACTCATGGCATCCACCTTGGTGGTACTCTGCAACAGCTCCAAGGCTCTTTTTGCCGTATCCAATCGTCCGGTAGCATTCAGGCAGGGACCGATTACAAAGCCCAAATGATAAGCACTAAGCTTAGAAGGCTCCACGCTATTAACCTCCATCAATGCCCTTAAGCCTATATTTCGAGTATTTTTCAGTCTCCTAAGACCTTCCTTTACGATAATGCGATTCTCATCCCTAAGCTCCATCACATCACATACAGTAGCCAATGCTGCCAATTCCAACAGCTCTTCCATAACATTTTTCAATGCATCGCTATCGGTTCGCTGGGCAAGTGCCTGCATTAATTTATATGCCACCACTCCACCACAAATGCTTTTAAAAGGATATTTACAGGCCTCCTGCTTGGGGTCTACCACTGCAAGAGCGGGCGGTAACATTTCCTTCCGCACTCCACCTTCCTCTGTAAAAGGCACCTCATGATGATCCGTTACAATAACCCCAATTCCAAGGGTCGTAGCTAATTCAATCTGCGGTGCCGCCGCAATGCCGTTATCACAGGTTACAATCAGTTCAATCCCATCTTCCTTTGCCAATTCAATCAAATGCTCATTTAACCCATAACCATCATGGATTCTATGGGGAATCGCCGTGTCAACCACAGCTCCCAGTACCTGCAAACCCTTTGTCAAAATATAGGCGGAGCAGATGCCATCCACATCATAATCCCCAATGATACGAATAGCTTTCTTCTCCTCTATTGCCTGCACCAGAATCTCCACTGCCTTATCCATATCCTTCATAAGCTCCGGTGCATAACAATCTTCCAAAGTCCCATGCAAAAACCTTTGCACTTCAGTCTCCTCTGTTAAATCCCGATTCCGCAATATTCTGGCAAGCACCGGACTAATCTGAAACTTACTTGCCCATTTATCAAAATCTGCCTTCTTAGTTGCCACAAACCATTTTTCCATTGTTTTCTTCGCCTTTTTTCTAATTATTTTGTACTTAATCTTTCCATACTTCCAAAAATAATTTCCTTATAATTCTCCTGCCTTACATCCACCAAATTATGACTGCACTTTACCAATCGCCGAAATCCCCAATAGCTATTTCCCACCTTCTCCTCATACCCCTTCTCAGGAACCACCTCACACAAATCGGGTTCCACTTGAAATTCCTCAAACCACTTTTCTCCATGAATAGGACTATAAAATATTCCATGATTTGACGGAGAACACCCTGCCGACCATTCCCTTAAATCGCCGAAATCCATTTTCGCAATTATTACCAACGGTTCTTCACAGGTATCAGCATCCACATTGATTTCAACCGCGTAAATCGGAGCGTTTATCCAACCATTCTCCATAACCGAACCATCCTCCTTGCGCTGAAACAATAATATAAAGCTCCAATAAATCCATCCTTGCCAAGATTGGTCACTGCTATATCTTAGAAATTTTTCAACAGGCATATAATATCTGTCTTCATCCAATTCACTTTTACATTTTAACATCAGCTTTTCAATACTCTGAAAGGTCTTATAAACCACTTCAAAAGCATTATGTATATTTTCACCCAAATTCATAAAACAAACCTTTCTCTACCGGAATCTTTATTACAAAGCCCTGAAATGAAATAAATCCTTTTCCTGTCAAAAGTAATTTTAAATCCTCAAGTATTCTCTCTTCATAAATAGTTTCCGTCACTACCTCATCCAATGCAAGTAAAATATCCTGCCATGTAAGATAACCCAAATAAACATTTTCAAATGCTTTCTTCTGATAATTCTGCAAATAAATATTCCCTGCCTCTTCCTCCGTTGCAATCAGCAAAAGCAATTTCTGTTCACCCATGCACCATTCCTCCAGCATGGCAGCTTCGCGCTCCAATTGCTCTTCTCCCGACAATCCACTACAATACTTAACTTCAATTCCAATCCCCACTTTACCAACTCTTATCAGCCCATCTATTTCTCCCAGTCCCTTCTCCGACCGTTTCCAAAATTCAAACTCGAAATCATCCTCAATAATTTCATTCAACACTCTTTTTACTCTTACATCTTCACTCTTAACAGCTTTCAAAAAGACACGCCGCAATCCCCTGGAAAATGGAAAATATCTCATCATTCCAAAAAAGTTACCTGTCAGCTCATCTTCGCTAAAGCTTCTTACCTTATGATAAATTTCTGCAATCATACCTACTCTCCAAACCCCTTTCACATCTACACTCACAAACCGCACTGCATGCTCATTGTCTGCCTCGCAGACGGTTTGCTCGCGTACATTATAACACAGCCTGTCCACCATTTAAAACACCCCAGCCTACAAATCTTCCCACTCAAAAAAAATCCCCCCGGCTGGTTCACCCAACCCGGAGGGACTCACATCTACTTTTTTACTAATCCTTTTTTACCTTCTGAGGAAACTTCTTACGCAGCATATACCAAATAGAAGCCGCCAGACATACAGAAGAGTATGCACCACAGACTATACCTACCATCAAAGGCAATGCAAATTCCCGAATGCTGGTAACGCCTAAGATATAAAGAGCAGCTACCATGATAAGGGTGGTCAGAGAAGTAAAGATACTTCTTGACAAGGTCTGGGTAATACTTGCATTAATCACATCCTCCAAAGTATCCTTTCGATTCATCTCTGCCATATTCTCTCGGATACGGTCAAATACAACGATAGTTGCATTGATGGAATAACCTACAATAGTCAACAGACAGGCAATAAAGGTATTACCTACGGATACCCTTGCTATTGCATAGAAGGTAATTACCACCAGTACATCATGCATTAATGCCACAATACTGCTGACACCAAAGCGAATATCGCTGAATCGGATTCGGATATAAATCAACATACCGATAATTGCAATTACCACTGCCATAATGGTATCAGAAGTCATTTCATCACTAATCGTAGAGCTGATGGTCTCGGAAGTGATCTTGGACTCTTCCACTCCAAAATTACTGATTAGCATCTCATTCAACGCTTCTCTGGTTTCTACATTAAGAGAACTTGTTTTAAAGATAACCTCATTGGAATCCTGTACCGTCTGAATCTGTACCGTACTTCCCGTTACCTCCTCAATCAAAGGCACGATTTCACTGTTTACCTCTGCAAGGGTTCTGCTCTCGTTAAAGTTAACAGTGGTAGCAGTACCGCCCTTAAACTCCAAACTGTAATTTAAAGCATCTCCGGTTTTTACCTGATATGCTCCCATTACCACAAAGCCTGCTACAATCACAGCAATAGAGATACCAAAGAAAAGCTTTCTCTTTCCAAGGAAATTAATAGCTTTAGGCTCTCTTCCTACACCATACCACTTCTCAGACTTAAAGCCAAGACCATACAATGCCAGCATGATATACTTAGTTATTACCAATGCCGTAAACATGGACAATACAATACCCAGAGCCAAAGTCTGTGCAAAGCCCTTTACTGTACCGGGCCCCAACAGTAATAATACACCTGCTGCAATTAAGGTAGTAATATTACCATCAATAATTGCAGACAACGCCTTTTCATAACCAATCTTAATTGCACTTCTTACCGTCTTACCGGTTGCCAATTCCTCACGGATACGAGCAAAGATAATTACATTGGCATCCACTGCCATACCGATGGACAGAATAATACCGGCCACACCGGACAAGGTAAGAGTCATATCAAAGCCATTTAACAAAAGAACTACAAGGGCAACATATAAGCTAAGCGCAATTGATGCTGCAAAACCGGAAATAAAGTATACTGCAATCATAAAGATAATTACAATCACAAAACCGATTGCACCTGCCAAAAGGCTGGTATCAATGGCCTCCACACCAAGCTGTGCACCTACCACCTTGGAATGCAGCTCCTCCAATTCCAGTTTCAGACCACCGATACGAATGGTAGAAGCAAGCTTCTCTGCTGCCTCATAGGACTCCATAGGTGAAATGGTTGCATTTCCATCCGTAAATACACCATTTACACTGGGCACACTGACAAATGCACCATCATAATAGATACCAAGGGTCTCCCCCTTCTCAAAAGCATTTCTGGTAGCATCCTCAAACTTCTTGGTTCCGCCCTCTGTCATAACCAGACTTACCACATAAGTGGAATTACCTAAATTGTCCTGTGAAGAACCGGCTCTGGCATCCTTCACATCGGTACCTACCAATACCACACCACCATTTGCTTCCAATTCTTCCAAGGTCTTATTTAACACATAAGTATAACCGGAATTCCCTTCTGCATCTGTTACAGGCTGTAAGGAATAATTGGGATTCCCCTCCGCATCTGTTTCTGCAATAAAATACAATGCACCGGGCTTACCTAATTCCTGTAAAATCGCATTGGCATCACTAACACCCGGAATCTCAATATTGATTCGGTCAAGACCTTCCTGATATACAATCGCCTCTGTACTATAGTTTTCTACACGCTGCTGCAGCTTTGCAATGGTATCCCTCATATCCGTCTCATCAGGCTCTTCCTCTCCTACTACCTGATAAGTAATACTGACACCACCTGCCAGGTCAAGCCCCAGCTTAATGTCTGACGCACTGCCCGTACCCTTAGCATCGATTCCCCAGATGTCCACATAGGTAACACCCAGCAAAACCAAAATGGTACAAAGCAGAACGATAATTGCTCTATTTTTCTTCATGTTTTTCTATCCTTTCTCTTACAAGTTCCTGCCTTTTGCACACTACTCCTGTGCCTCTGCTGCCTTCATCATAATCGCACACTCAATACGTTTTCTCTGAAGCTCACAGCCGATATCATAGGCATCGTTGATACTTCCATGGAAATTATAAGAATTTGCCGCACAACCACCGCTACAGTAGAATTTAGCAAAGCATTTCTTACACTTATCCTTAGCATATACATTACAGCATTTGAACTCATCCTTTATATCATCCCTGATAATGCCCTCATCCACATTACCCATCAGGAACTTCTCATTGCCCACAAACTGATGACAGGGATAGAAATCTCCCCAAGGGGTTACTGCCAGATATTCCGTACCGGAACCACAACCGGACAAGCGCTTTGCCACACAGGGACCACCGGACAAATCAATCATAAAGTGGAAGAAATTAAATGGCTTTCCTTCCTTACGACGCTTTATCATTTCCACCGCCAGCTTATCATACTCTTCCTTAATCTTAGGAATATCCGCTTCTGTAATGGCATAGGATTCCTTACTATCCGCCACTACCGGCTCCACAGAAATCTGTTGAAAGCCTAAATCTGCCAAATGCAGCACATCCTCTGCAAAATCCAGATTATTATGGGTAAAGGTTCCTCTTACATAATAATTCATTTGGTCGCGACTCTCCGCCACCTTCTGGAATTTGGGGACAATCATATCATAGCTTCCCTGTCCCCCACGGAAAGGACGCATCATATCATGAATTTCCTTACGTCCGTCAATACTTAAAACAATATTTGCCATTTCCTTATTGGCAAATTCTAAAATATCATCATTTAACAAAACACCGTTGGTAGTAAGGGTAAAGCGGAATTTCTTGTTATTAGGTTCCTCAAGACTTCTGCCATAGGCAACAAGGTCTTTTACCACCTGCCAGTTCATCAGAGGCTCTCCGCCAAAGAAATCCACCTCCAGGTTAACACGGCTGCCGGAATTGGCAACCAGAAAATCCAATGCCTTCTTTCCCACCTCAAAGCTCATTAATGCACGTCTGCCATGATATTCGCCTTCCTCTGCAAAGCAATATTTACATGCCAGATTACAGTCATGAGCAATGTGCAGACACAGAGCCTTTACTACAGTTTGTCTGTTCTTAAAATCAAAAATATAATTCTCATAAATGTCGGGTGCAAACAACTGACCTGCTTTTTCCAGCTCCAAAACCTCATCCACAGCCTCAACAATCTCTTCCTCCGGATAAGGGATATTGGCAAGGTTTAAAACCGCTGCCTTAATGGTATCTGCATCCTTAATTCCTTCATTAACAAGTGGCTCTACCAGCGGAATCATATCATATACAATTTCATCCACCACATGAACAGAACCACTGTTCACATCCATTACAATATTAAAACCATTACTTTTATATTGATGTATCACGTTTATATCCTTTCTAACATACAAGAAGCAGCGACCGGGATCGCTGCTTACAGTAGTCTCTCATATCTGTTCGATTATTTAATCTTTTCGCAACTCTGATTTCCTACGGTACAAGAAGTCTTGCATGCAGACTGGCAAGAAGTCTGGCACTCACCACAGCCGCCTTTCTTCATGGATTCCTTTAAATCTCTGGTTGTTAAAGTCTTAATATGCTTCATATCAACATAGCCTCCTTATGTTCTCATACGTCAATAGACTAATAAACATGATGTAGTATACCATATAATTGCAAATTATAAAAGACTTTTTTGAAAAATAATGTCAAAAAAGCATTTCAACTTAGCATTCCACCCAACATTCCCCCTGCACTGCACAGAATCATGGTGGTAAATACTGAGTTTTCCAATTCGGAAACGGATTGGTTTACCAATAAAGAAACAACAGCCAGCACACAAAAATACGCAGCTCCTACCAGAAGCCCCCATATAAATTTCCGGCTTTGCAGCTTTTTGCCTGCCACATATCCACCTAAAAAAGTAGATATAACATAAATAGCTATAATCCCAAGAGACACCATTTTTTCTGACAAATTCATTTTATAAAGAAGAAATGCCAACAGTAAAAGCATTGCCGCAGTAAATATGTAGGAACACAAAATGCATTTTAATAAAAAAAGTACCGGTACACCATTCTCCGTAGAAGTTTTCTCCATATATTTCTTTCTCTCCTTTCCTGTAAATGATTTCATTTTACAAAAATAAACTTTATATTAAATAAGTATTCATTTCTGCCCGAAAACTTGACAACTACTTTCCAGATATTGTATAGTCTTGATTATCTGAACAAAATCTTAATTTTGTTCTCAACTATATTTTATACAAAGGAGTGAATTTTTTTGGAACCTTCCGGTGTCATACAACTGGTAGTACTTGTAATCTTAGTTATTTTGTCCGGCTTTTTCTCTTCTGCGGAAACAGCACTGAGCACGGTGAATCGTGTGCGTATTCGTGCTTTGGAGGAAGAAGGCAACAAACGGGCAGCCAAAGTCAACAAAATTCTTGATAATTATGGCAAAATGATTAGTACCATATTAATTGGTAATAACATTGTCAATCTGTCAGCCTCTTCCCTGGCTACGACCCTGGCTTTACAGATTAATCTTGCTGTAGGTATTGCTACCGGTATTTTAACTGTGGTAGTACTTTTATGCGGTGAAATTGTTCCCAAGACCTGGGCACGTATCAGTTCAGAAAAGCTTTCCCTGCTTTACAGCGGTATCATATATCGACTGATGCAGATATTAACCCCTGTTATCTTTATTGTGGATAAAATGTCTAATTTCATCCTCAGACTCATGCACATTGATCCTAATCAAAAGGTCAATGCAATGACAGAAAATGAGCTAAAGACTTATGTGGATGTAAGTCACGAGGATGGTGTCATTGAATCAGAAGAACGGGAAATGATTTATAATGTGTTTGATTTTTCCGATTCTCTGGCAAAGGACATTATGATTCCCCGTATTAACATGGTAACCGTCAGTCTGGATTCTTCCTATGAAGATGTACTTTCTATTTTTCGGGAATCCATGTACACCCGTCTTCCCGTTTATCAGGAGGATAAAGATAATATTATCGGTCTGATTAACATTAAGGATTTCATATTAACCGGTGACCGCAGTGCATTTTCGGTAAAGGACATCCTTCGCGATGCTCACTACACTTACGAATTTAAAAAGGTTTCCGACCTAATGTATGAAATGCGCGAGAAAACCACTAATGTAGCCTTCGTATTAAATGAATACGGTGCTACTGTAGGTATGATTACCTTAGAAGATTTATTGGAAGAAATCGTTGGGGAAATCCGGGATGAATACGATGAGGACGAGGAAGAACTCATTAAAGAATTAGCAGAAAACACCTATTTGGTAGAAGGCAGCATGAAGCTGGATGATATCAACGATGCTGTGGGAACCCGATTGAAAAGCGAAGACTATGATTCCATCGGCGGAATCATTATTGAATGCCTTGATCGTCTGCCGGAGGACGAAGAAGAAGTTACTCTGCCAAATGGCATTGCATTAAAGGTTCAAGGTATTGAACAAAATCGTATTGTTAAGGTACTTATGACCCTTCCCGAAAAAGAGGAAGACGAAACAGAAAACCATGAGGAAGAAGCTTCCACAGAAAATACACAGGCAGATGCTTAATGCATCTGCCTGCTTTCATTTCCGAATATTACTTTTATCTTTGTTCCTTTTCCCGCTTCACTTTCAAGCTCCAACGTAGCATTATGCCTTGCAATAATATGCTTTACAATGGCAAGACCAAGTCCGGTTCCCCCGGTCGACTTGGAACGACTTTTATCCACACGATAAAATCGCTCAAATATTCGTTCCTGATGCTCCGTGGAAATGCCGATTCCCGTATCCTTTACCACCAGATAAGCCTGCTCTTTTTTAGGATATACCTCTACCACAACCTTACCCTCCGGATTATTATAACGAATGGCATTATCACATAGATTGTAGAGAAGCTCCTCCAGCATCTGCTTATTACCTTTTACATAGCACTCAGTACCTTGTAGTGAAATGGTAACATCATGCTTTTCCGCATTCATGGTAAGCATCTCCACACAGGTATCTGCCAACTCATAGAGATTTACCTGCTCCATCACAATCTCCTGCTCTGCACCATCCAGCTCGGATAATCGGATAATATCATTAATCAACGTTAAAAGCCGATTGGCACTGCTGTGAATCCCATGGGCAAATCGTGCCACATCCTTTTCCGATGCCATTCCCGTCTCAATCAACTCTGCATAGCCGGATATGGAAGTCAACGGAGTTTTTAATTCATGGGACACGTTGGCTGTAAATTCCTGTCGGATTCTGGCATTCTTCATAATATCCTGATGCTGCTTTTTTATCATATGGATAAAAGGGGTCAGCTCCTCATAATCGGATTTATCATTATATTCATCCAGATTTTCCGCCAGCTTTTCAATTGGCTGAATCAGCTTAACGGTTAAGAAATGAGCCACAAACAAGCATGCCACTACCAAAAGTCCCAACACTACCAAAAGACTGGGAATCGTCCTGACAAAGATACCCAAAATGCTTCCTGCATCCTTTGCCACACGCAATATGTATCCGTTTTCCAAACGAACTGCATAATAAAAGGTATTTCTTGACAGGGTTTCCGAATTTCTCATAGCCTGTCCTTCACCAGACTCCATAGCAGCAATAATTTCCGGTCTTTTGCTATGATTCTCCATCTGCTCAGAATCTGCTTCACTGTCAAAATCTACTTTTCCATCGCTACCGATAACTGTAATTCGCAATGCCTCTTTATTTAAATATTCTGTATTTAAATATTCTTTGGTTTCACTGATATTCTCTATGGTAAGATTATCTCCGATAAGTCCCGCATAAACCTGCAAATCCTCCATAACCTGCTTGCGAAACAAATCATAATATACTACAGTAATTAAAACCATAGTAAGAAAAATTGCCAGTGTTGCAATCAACACCAGCATTTGATTAATTTTTCTTTTCATTTACGACTTCTCCGTATTCATAATATAACCCACATTACGCACGGTTTTGATTAAACAACCTTCTTCTTTCAGCTTTTGGCGAAGAGTTTTGATATGCATATCCAAGGTTCTGGATTCCCCCTCAAAATCAATCCCCCAAATACGATCCAGAATCACTTCCCTTGGAGTTACAATTCCCGCATTCACCATCAGAAGCTTTAACAGCTCATACTCCTTGTAGGTTAATTCGCAAGGTATATCACTTACATACACAGCATGCTTCTCACGATCCAACACAATATTTCCAAGCCGAAGCACCTTTTCCTTATCCTCCGGCTTAGCACTTCTTCGAAGCATTGCCTTAACCCTTGATATCAATTCCATTACCCCAAAGGGCTTGGTCATATAATCATCTGCCCCGATATCAAGTCCCTTCACCTTGTCAATTTCCGTAGTCTTAGCTGTTACCATAATAATGGGTATCAGCACGGTATCCTGTCTTTTACGAAGCTTCTTTACAATGGTTAAACCATCTTCGTCCGGAAGCATAATATCCAGTAAAATCAAATCCGGACTCTCTTTCTCAAGGGCATCATAAAACTCCCCTGCCGACCCGAAACCTTCCACCCGGTATCCCACATTGGTAAGAGCAAAGGTTTCGATTTCCTGAATATTTTTGTCATCCTCCACTACATATATTAATGCCATGTAGCTTTCCTTCTTTCTATCCGTGTTTACATTTATGGTAACTGATAACGCTCCTTATAGGTCATTACCTTACCTCTGAAATCAATATTGTCTTCCTGCTTCAATTCATCCAGATACGCATGGGTATCAAACTCATTTGCATTTACCTCAACCAGACATACTGCAATATTGGAACAATGATCTGATACTCTTTCAAAATTGGTTGTAATATCTGACAGAATAAAGCCCAGCTCAATGGTACATTTACCCTTACGCAGTCTCTTTACATGGCGTTGCTTGATATCCAAATTCAATCCGTCGATTACTTCTTCCAAAGGCTCTACCAGCTTTGCCAAATTCAAATCTTCTTCATAGAAGCTACGCATGGTAATCTGAAGGATATCATGAATTGCACGCTTCAAAACCTCAAGCTCAGCCTTTGCCTTATCGGAAAACTCCAGCTTCTTCTCAAACATTTCCTGTGCCGCTTCTTTAATATTACGGGCATGGTCAGAAATTCTTTCAAAATCACCGATACAATGCAAAATATTATTCAAGGTATGGCTATCCTTCTCAGACAGATTTTTAGAACTCAGCTTCACCAGATAGGTTCCAAGCTCATCCTCAAAACGATCCACTTCACTTTCCAGCGCTACCACACGCTCTGCCTTGGTAATATCATATTCCTCCAGCAATTCCATAGCCAGATTCATGGATTCTTCTGCAAGAGAAGCCATTTCCATTGCCACATTACGACTCTGCTCCACCGCATAGGAAGGGGTATCCAAAAATCGAACATCCAAAAGATGCAGTACCTTGCTGTCCTCACTGTTTTCAACCTGCTTATCCTCATCCTTAACAGTCATAACAGCCAGTTTAACTAACAATTTCGAAAAAGGAAGCAAACACAAAGTTGCAACCACATTAAATACACTGTGTACTGCCGCAATACCAAAAGGCGTTGCAGCATCACCCATAAACGGAAAAGGATTTACAGAATTAATTGCATAAAATGCAACCATAAACAATACGGTACCTATTACATTAAAATACAAATGTACCAATGCCGTTCTCTTAGCATTCTTAGAAGCACCAATACCGGAAATCATCGCTGTAACACAGGTACCGATATTCTGACCCATAATAATGGGAATAGCTGCACCATAGCCCACTGCACCGGTTGCACATAGCGCCTGCAAAATACCTACTGATGCTGAAGAAGACTGAATCACAGCAGTCAGTACCAAGCCTGCAATCATACCTAATATCGGATTGGAAAACCTGGTAAGAATACTGGTAAATTCAGGCACATCTCTAAGAGGCTTTACCGCCTCACTCATGGTATCCATACCAAACATCAAAATAGCAAATCCAATCAAAATCGCTGCCGCATTCTTCAAATTATCCTTCTTAGTAAATAAGAGGAATACCACACCTATCAATGCTAACACAGGAGAAAAGGATGTGGGTTTTAATAATTTCACAAAAAAGGAGGAACTATCAATTCCACTTAAACCTAAAATCCAAGAGGTAATGGTGGTACCGATATTTGCACCCATAATAATGCCTACTGCCTGTTGCAGCTTCATAATACCGGAGTTAACAAAACCCACTACCATAACCGTAGTTGCAGAAGAAGACTGAATCACAGCCGTTACACCGGCACCCAAAAGCACTGCCTTTAAGGGATTGCTGGTAAGCTTTTCCAAAATACGCTCCAAACGTCCCCCCGATGCCTTGGACAAACCATCACCCATCAGATTCATACCATACAGGAAGAGCGCAAGTCCTCCCAGCATTGTCAGAAAATCAAAAAAAGTCATACGATAATCCTCTCTTATTTCACATTTGTATTTTATATTTTACAATTGAAAGATGCATATACAATTGCATTATAACTTACTTTTGTAAAATATATAACCATCAAATGTAAAATTTATGTAAAATCTCTAGTACAACTCTACTCCCTGCATATCCCCCGTTACAAGAAAAATTGCCCATTCTCCAATATTTACCGCATGATCCCCGATTTTTTCCAGATATTTTGCCACCATCAGATAATCCACAACCCTATCCGCATCCAAGTCCTGATTGCAGATTGCCCGCATCATTTGCTCTTTTACCTGATTAAACAGTTCATCCACCACATCATCCTGTGCAATTACCTTACCGGCAATCTCCTCATCCCCATTCACAAAAGCCTCTACCGCTTCACAAAGCATTCTCCTTGCTTCTTCCATCATACTGACAAGCAATTTTTCATAGCTTCCTTGCTGATTAGACTCTCCCATACGAAGATATAATTCTGCAATATCCGCAACATGATCCCCCACTCTCTCAATATCCGTAACCACCTTTAAGGCGGAAGACACCAATCGCAAGTCCTTTGCTACCGGCTGTTGTTTTGTGAGTAACAGCAAACATTTTCCTTCAATACTTCTCTGCATATCAATCATTTGACGATCATTATCCAAAAGCAGCTTTAAGGTTTCCCTGTCATTTTCTTCGACAGCATTCACCAATCTGTCATAACTAAGCTCCGCCCGCTCTCCCATTTCTGCAACATTTCTTTTTAAGATTTCCAATTCCTGCTCAAAAAAAATTCTTGGTGACATTGTTTGATTCTCCTTCTTTTTATCCAAATCTTCCTGTAATATAATCCTCTGTCCGCTTATCCTTAGGTCTTGCAAATATCTGCCGGGTGGAATTAAATTCCACCACCTCACCTACCAGAAAAAACGCCGTATCATCCGACACTCTTGCCGCCTGCTGCATGTTATGTGTTACAATTGCCACGGTATATTTCTTTTTCAAGGTCTCCATCAATTCTTCAATTTTTAAGGTAGAAATCGGATCCAGCTCAGAAGTAGGTTCATCCATCAATAAAACCTCCGGCTCCACTGCCAAGGCTCTGGCAATGCAAAGTCTCTGCTGCTGTCCTCCGGACAATCCCAAGGCTGACTTTTTTAATCTGTCCTTTACCTCATCAAAAATGGCAGCATCTATCAACGCATTCTCCACAATTTCATCCAACTTAGCCTTATTCTTTATACCATGAAGTCTCGGTCCATAAGCAATATTGTCATAGATAGACATAGGAAAAGGATTGGGTTGCTGAAACACCATTCCCACCCTCTTACGAAGCAGGGTAGGGTCTACCCTCTTATCATAAATATCTTCCCCATCCAAAAGTATTGTTCCGTTAATACGAACATTGGACACCAAATCATTCATACGATTCATACACTTCAAAAATGTGGATTTTCCGCAACCGCTGGGACCGATAAATGCAGTAATGGCATTCTCCCTGATATTCATATTAATATTCTTTAGGGCATGATTCTCACCATAGTATAAGTTTAGATTCTGAACTTGAATTTTACTGTTTTCTTTCTTATTTGTATTATTCATATTAATTAAACTGTTCATACAATTCCTCTCTTGCCAACGCCTTACACAGGCTTCATCCTGTTTGCAACTACCTTGGTTACCAGATTTAAAAGCAATACAATAATAATCAACACACAACCGATACCGAATGCCGTATCATACTTACCCTTCTGCATCTGCAAATAAAGCTCAATCGTTAATGTACCACCGGATTCCAATACCTTCTCTGCCAGCTTTGTCAGATTTTCTCCCAAGGCACCACCAAAATTAGGCAGCTTATAGCCACTCCCCGCAGTAAACAACAGCGCAGCGGACTCCCCTACAATTCTTCCCAATGCCAAAATAATTCCGGTCACAATACCGGACATGGAAGAAGGTAATAAAATTGTCCGAATCATATACCATCTGGTAGCCCCCATTCCCATTGCACCGCTTCGATAGCTGTCCGGCACCGTCCTAAGTGCCTCCTGAGTATTCCGGGTAATCAATGGCAATACCATTAAGGATAAGGTAAGGGAACCTGTCATAATAGAATAACCTAACCCCAAAGTTTCTCCAAAGAAAATCATTCCAAACAAGCCAAAAATAATGGAAGGAATACCGGAAAGTATTTCTGTGGTAGACTCTATCAAAGAAACCATTTTTCCGGGCTTGGCATACTCATTCAGATAAATGGCTGACCCTACCCCTATAGGCGTAGCTATCAGTAAAGAAATCACTACTATGTATATCGTATTTACTATATTTCCCAGAATACCTGTGGTCTGCTTCCTTGCACTGGTAACCGTTGTCAGAAAGGTCCAATTCACGGTACCCAGACCCTTCACAAAAACATAGCCTATAATCCCTAAAAGTATTGCAACAGAAATTCCGGCAGAAGCATAAATTGCCAGCTTTTGCAGGGTGTCCACAGGTCTTTTTTTCCTACCCATTAAAGTTTTACTACTCATTCTCTGCTTCTCCCTTTTTCAGTATTTTGCCAAGACATACATTAATCACCATAATAAAAGCAAACAGTACCAAACCTATGGTAAAAAGCACCTGCCGGTGAGTTCCCTGAGCATAACCCATTTCGCTGACAATTGCTGTTGTCAGAAAACGAACAGAATTAAAGGGCAATGGTATATTCACACTACTGCCGGATACCAGCGTGATTGCCATAGCTTCTCCAATCGCTCTTCCCACACCTAATACTACCGCCGTCACAATCCCGGATTTTGCTGCCGGAATTATCATCCGAAAAATAGTCTGCATATGGGATGCTCCTAAAGCAAGTGAAGCCGCCTTCATCCCAGCCGGAACAGCCCGAAGTGCCGCTTCGCTGATATTTATTACTGTAGGCAAAATCATAATTGCCAACACAATCACTGCAGATAAAAGATTAGCTCCACCGGTAAACTGATGTCCCCCAGAATCCTGAAATAGTGCCAGCTCCAATTTGTACATCAATGGATTTAACAAATAAATTCCTAATAAACCATATACAACAGAAGGGATTCCTGCCAAAAGCTCCACTGCCGGCTTTACCATTGCTGCAATTCTTTTGGGCGCAACCTCCGCCAAAAAAACAGCAGTCAAAAGACCTATTGGTACTCCCAGCAAAATTGCTAACGAAGTCCCTACTATAGAAGTTAAAATAACATACAATATACCAAAATGGGGTTCTTTTGCCGTAGGTGCCCATTCCGTGCTAAACAGAATTTCCTTAAGCCCCACCTTGAAAATTGCCGGTGTTCCACTGATAATCATATATAAAGTAATGGAAAGCACTGCCAAGACAGCGAAGAAGGCACAAATTGTAAAAATGATTTGTGCCACATTTTCCACCACAGCTTTTCTTTGTGATTTTTGTTTCATCGCTATATCCTTTTTCACCTTAATTTGCTTATTGAACCGTAATCAACCCAACCTCAGTCGCAATCTCCTGACCCTCTGCGCCAAGCACAAAGTCAAACCAGGACTGAACCAGCTCGCTCTGTGCAGATATTTCTCCATTAGTAGCCATCACAAAAGGTCTGCAAAGGAAATATTCTCCTGCCTTAATATTTTCCACTGTTGCCGCCACACCTTCCAAATCCAAGGCTTTTACACTATCATCCAACACATCCAAAGAAACATATCCAATGGCACCGGGAGTCGCTGCCACCTTTGCCATTACTGCACCGGTACTGTCTAACTCGTTGGCATACGCACATGCATCCTCCAAACCTAACAGTTCTTCAAAAGCACCTCTGGTACCGCTTCCCGCTTCACGACCAACCACTACAATAGGGGCATCAGTACCACCAAGCTCATTCCAATTAGTAATAGTTCCGTTATAAATATTGGTCAACTGTTCCTTAGTAAGATTACTTACTGTATTTGCAGCATCCACACATACCGCAATGCCGTCAATTGCCACAATATTTTCCACTGCTCCTGCTGCCTTTTCCTCTTCCTTTAAGTTTCTGGAAGAATTTCCGATATCCGCGGTTTTATTATTCACAGCCTCAATCCCGGCACCGGAGCCTACAAATTCCACTGTTACCGTTACATCAGGATTATTTTCCATAAACACTTCACTTAAAGCATTTGCATACTTTTCCATGGATGTACTTCCCACCATTTGAATGGAACCGGAAAGTGCACTACCCTGTGACACCTCTCCCTCAACACTACTATCACTTCCGCATGCAGCAAGACTTCCTACTGCCAAAACACAAGCTCCTAAAACACCTAAAATTCTGCTACTTTTCTTTTTCATCATAATCTCCTCCATGATTTTCGTTTAATTTTCTCTTCTTTTGCTTACAACTGCATACTAGCATGATTTTTTCTCGCAAAATATCATGGTTTGGTAATTTATATGTAATTTTTAGGTAAAAATATCCATTGCACAAAAAAGGCAGTCGTATCGCTTCCATTACGACCACCTTTCTTACTACTTATCTAATTGTCTGTAAAATTCCCTCCGCAATGGCCTGAGCAATTGCATCAAACCTAGTATCAAAAATAGTATTGTCCGCATCCGTGTTAATAAATCCTACCTCTACCAAAACAGCAGGCATCTGAGTACTGTTCAACACCACCAAATTTTGACGTTCGTTTATGCCCAAATTCACAAAGCCCACCTGCTCCAGTTGATAATTAATATTAGCCGCTAATCTGGCAGCCTCACTATAACGGTTATATACCAATGTCTCCACCCCTGAATATTGGTTGGGATAGGGACTGGAATTACGATGTATGGATACAAAATAGTCTGCTCCCGCATCATTTCCCTCCGTTGCCTTCTGATAGGGAGATTCATAAATATCCGCCGTTCTGGTATAATACACATCCACTCCACTGTTTTCTAATATTTGTCCGATTGCCAGAGTAAGCGCAAGTACATCATCCTTTTCCTGCCTGCCATTATATATGGCACCGGGGTTTGCTCCACCATGTCCTGCATCAAGTACAACAAGAGCCATAAAAAAGCCTCCCGCATATGTCTTTCTACAACATATGCAGGAGACTCCCATTTGGTGTCTTCCCAATATTTATACACTTTTATCCACTGCTGCGCCCTTAATATCCTCCGCAACCAGCTTCATTTTGTCTACAATGCCCTGAATTTCCTTTTGAACCTCCGTTTGCATCTGTTCCATATCCAGCATTTCTTCCACAGGTACCTCCTCCCAAAGCTCCTCCTGTGCTCTTTCTTCCTGCTGTTTTTCCACAAAGGCTTCCTGTTCCTTACGCTTCTCCTCTATCTTTTCTGCCTGTTCTTCCTGCTCCTCTTCCTTCTCATCCAGCACATCCTTTGCCTCTTCCAAAATCATACCCTTGATTTCCTCACCGGCAGCCTCCATGATTCCTTCCGCCTGTTCTTTTGCCTTTGTCATAGGCGCATATTTTAATCGCTCCAGCTTGGTTCCCCTGATAATGGCATTTTCCTGTAAAATAGCCCTGTCGTTCTTATTCAAGGTTTCCTGATAAGCCTCTTTGATTTCATCCAGCTCCAAAACTCTCTGCTGGTATTCGGTAAGGCCGTTTTGCCTAAGCTCCGCTACCTTAGCACGCTCCTCGGGAGTTAATGCCCCGGATGTGATACTCTGTCCCCTACGAAGCAACTCCAGATTCTGATATTCCTCCGAATCCTCCGACACTCCATATTTCTTCATTAACTCTTCCTGCTGACAATCCACATCCTTTATCTTATCCCGTAACTCTTTATTCTCAGCCTCTAATTCCTTTACTCGCAGCCTTCTTGCTTCCAAATCCTCGTCAATGGTACAATCTCCGGTAAAGGCATCGGAAATCACCTTCATAGCCTGCTCTTTGGCATCCTTCCTGCGCTGCATCATACGGTTTTGCAATACATCTTCATTTAAATCGCCGGCAAAAACGGTGGAGTTGTTTTTTTGTTTGCTGTTTTCTGCTTTTGAAGAAATAATTCTACTACTTTCTTCCTGTAAATTAATTCCTGCATATACGGTAACATTATCTGTAATTTTCATCCTACATTTCCTCGCATTATTCTGCAAATCCCTTTGCCACTTTATACTTATACTATCGACCTGTAAAAGTAAATCTTTAATATCCTCACTTGAAATCCTTTGAAAAATAAATAAGCCAATCAACGTTATAATCCTGCAATATATGTCACAAAAACCTCACAAATTGCAATTGATGTACTGTCAAATATCCGCTACAATATTCTTAATTACATGTGCCACGAAAGGAGACATACCATGCAAACCATATTGGTATCACAAACAAACCCGGAGGCTTTTTCCTCCCTACAGGAGGCAATTTTATCCATTGATGACTCCCATCAGGAAAAAATCCGCATATTCATTGAACCGGGAATTTATGAAGAAAAGGTTTTTATTCGAAAAGAAAATATTGAAATTGTAGGAAGCGGCAGGGAAAAAACCATTTTCCGCTACGGGGATGGTGCAAGAAAGCCCAGACCCGATGGGGAAGGAGAATACGGCACCTTTAATACGGCTGTCATTATGTTTGCAGGAAAAGATATTACCGTTAAAGATTTGACCATTGAAAGCACTGCAGGCCCCGGCGACGTAGCCGGACAGGCACTTGCCATTTATGTGTCCGCTGACAGATGCAGCTTCCACCACTGTAATTTTCTTGGTTGGCAGGATACCGTTTTTGTGGGTCTCACCGGCTCCAAACCCATGCTGCCGGATTTCTTTACTGAGTCCTCTGTTAACATCCATCACAAGGCAGCCCGCAGCTATTTTTATGACTGCTTTATCAGTGGAGATGTGGACTTTATTTTCGGTCCCAACGTGGCATTTTTTGAAAAATGTGAAATTTTCTCAAGGAAACGTCAGAGCGAAGCCAATTCCTACATAACCGCAGCCAACACCCCCATTGACCAGGAGTTTGGTCTGGTATTCTCTGATTGTAAATTAACCGGAGATGCTGCCCAAGAGTCCGTTTACCTGGGTCGTCCCTGGAGAGATTTTGCCAAAACTGCATTCCTTAATTGTCATATGGGCGCCCATATCATTCCGGAGGGCTGGGGCAATTGGGGCAAAATAAAAGCCGAAGCCGTATGCAGCTACATTGAGCATAACAATAACGGCCCCGGCGCAAACACCGAAAAGCGTGTTCCCTTTAGTAAGCAGATTACCAATCCTGCCCTTTCTGAATATTTTTCCAAGGAAAATGTTTTGATGGGTGAGGATGAATGGAATCCATCCGCTGAATAATCATAATTATTCAGCTTCATCTCTTGTCAGCAGGTCTTCAACAGGCCTGCTGATTATTACTTTACCATCCTGATATTCCAGACGTACCTTATTGTCCGTAAGCTCCATGGCATTTAAAATCTCTCTGGGAATCTGCACACGACCAGCCTTGTCCACAATGGCATATTCCTCCTGAGTCTCCTCCGTCCGCCAATCAATAACAGCCTCCTTTAAGCGATCTGCGTATTTTTCTTTTAAAATTCTCTCACTGCTGATTTTACCATCCCTGATTGCCACCACACGCTTTACCTTTTTTGACAGCGCCACATCATGGGTTACAATCAAAATAGTCTGTCCCTGACGATTCAGCTCCATAAATACATCAAAGATATAATTGGCTGTTTTAGGATCCACACTTCCTGTAGGTTCATCTGCCAATAAAAGCCTTGGAGAATTTGCCAACGCAATAGCAATGGCAATTCGTTGCTGTTCCCCACCGGATAAGGTATTTAAACGACTGTTTTTTTTGGCAGACATTCCTACCATATCAAGAAGCATCAATGCCCTCTCCTTTTTTTGTTTCCCCTCCGACAGATGCATGGGAAGCATAATATTTTCCACCGCCGATAAATAAGGCAATAGATTTCTGGCATTATTCTGCCATACAAAGCCCACCGTGTCCCGCTTATAAACCACCAGTTCCTTTTCCGTCATGGTAAAGAGATTTTTCCCTGCCACCAATAAGGAGCCTGCGCTGGGACGATCCAAACCACCAATCATATTTAAGAAGGTGGATTTACCACTGCCGCTGTTACCGATAAGAGCGGTTAGTTCCCCCTCCTCTACGGTAAGATCCAGCCCCTGCAATGCCAATACCTCCGTCTCCTTTGTTTTGTAAATTTTTACCAGACCTTCCGCCTGTATCATTGTATCCGGCATATTACACCTCTTTTAACTTAAGTAGACTGTTCACCTACATTTTCTACCTGCTGACCATTTTCCAATTCCAGCACCATACTTCCCGCATCCATTAATCCCATGTCATGGGTAGTCATGAGAATGGTAACCTGTTGCTTCGCCGCCATCTCTTGAAATAATCTGGTTACTTCTGCTGCCATGGCACTGTCCAACTCTGCAGTAGGTTCATCCGCCAGCAAAATCCTGGGGCGATGAGCAAGTGCCCTTGCAATGGCAACACGCTGCTGCTCTCCACCGGAGAGCTCTGCCGGCATATGCTGCATCCTTTTTCCCAGCCCCACCATTTTCAGACATTCCTCCACACGCTTCTGTCGATTTTCCCTGATTCCCGCAAGCCGAAGCGAAAATTCTACATTTTGAAAAGCATTCATGGTGGGAATCAGAGATACGGACTGAAAAACAAATCCCACCTTAGTTCTTCTAAGTCTTTCCCTCTCTTTTTCGGAAAGGGTACAGATATCCACCCCATCCAGAAGCACCTTACCTGAGGTAGGCTTATCCAAAGCACCAATAATATTCAACAGGGTTGTTTTTCCGGAGCCCGACCTCCCCTTCAAAATTGTCAAAGCCCCAGTGGGAATCCTTGCATTAATATCCTTCAACGCCTGAAATTCCCCACCGGGTATGGAAAAAATTCTGTTCACATGACTTATTACAATTGCATCTTCTTTTTTCATTTCCATTATTCTTCACCTAATTTCAATGCCTTCGCCACATTCAATTTAAAGACCAGTCCAATCAGCACCAACAGGCAAATTGCCATAGTCACGATAATTACACTATATAATCGAAGCATATCTGTCTGGTTAGTAATTAACTGCATGGGAAGCACCTGATTGGAGGCTGCATAAGCAGTTTGGAGCATGGGTACATACATCCGTGAAGCAATTTTACCGATTCCGATTCCTGCCAACACGGAAAAAACTCCCGAAAAAATCTGCTCGTTCATAAGCATATGAAACAGCTCTCCCTTATGCATACCACAGGCACGCAATACACCAAAAAGCATTTCTCTGGAACGAATGGACATAATCCAATAAATCATGTACCCCACAGCACAGAGTATCATGGTTACAATAAATCCCATGGTAAGCACACCATTGGTTCCCTGAAGCAGGGGATCTTCCATTACCTTTTCCATATTATCCAACCGATTAACATATTTTCTCAAATGCACATCATTGTCCTGTACCCATTGATAAATCTCCTCATGATAGGTCTCATCCATGGCAATCCACACCTCATAGGGCAAGCTTCCCCATTTTTCCTTCATAAAGGCATAATTTGCTACCACCAGATATCCGGCACGGGTTTCCACGGTTCCATCACTATTGAGCTTTAAGGTTTCCGGCGCATATCCCGGCCAATAATCCACAAAATCAACAATCTTTACAACATAGCTTCTACCCAGACTATCATAAAAGGTCAGCTTGTCCCCAACCTTATAGTCCTGTACTGTCTGAAAATTTCGGGATACCAATACCCCTTCCGGTTCTACTGCCAATTCATTGAGATATTCATAATAATGCTTTTCCAAAAGCTCCCGGGGCATTTCTGTGGTTTCCCCAAATTCTTTGGTATGAATGCCCATTACAGTGGTAGCTATACGTCCCTTTTTACTCTGGGTAACATATCCTGCATCATCATAAAGCACCTTGGTATAGGACTCCACACCCTTAAGCAATCCATATTTAAAATAATCCGGCTCATAATATTGTACCGCCAGCGGGTCATCCTCCTCCAGATAAAGGGTATTTTCCTCCCATATCTCTTCAATTACCACATCAGCCCCATCCAGATACGCTTCATTATCCAGGGCATTCTGTAGAATGGTACGGGCAACGGTTGCATGATACATTCCAAGGGAAATGGTTAAAATCAAAAACAGCATAATAAACTGCTGCTTCCTTCCGTTCTTTATATTTTCCTGAAAGGAGGCATAGCTTGCAGGTCCCCAGAACCGCTTCCCCACCATATATATCAGCTTTATCAGCAGGGGATGTAATCTTAAAAACAATAGCCCCGCACCTACAATAAAAACAGAAGAGCTTAGATACAGCAAAGGATCCAACGGCTTTCCTGCCATCACGTTTTGAATCAATATACTTTCATTAACCGAAAAGCTGTAATAACCATAAATCCCTACCCCAAGACATATCACATCCAAAAAAACTTTCTGCCACAGGGATTTTTTCTCCACAGCTTTTTGCTGTTTTAAATGAACAATGGACACCTTGCTGTGTTTAATAGCAGGTATGGTCATAATCAAAATACAACAAAGAATTGCTCCCCCGGTATAGATTGCCATTTCGCTTCCATATGTAATATCCAGCTCTCTTCTGATATCAAATTCCAAGAAATTTTGGGCAGAACCCAGAATTCTGCAAAAGAGAGTTCCCAAAGGAATCCCCAACAGGGTACCCAGAAGCGCCAGAAAAATACTTTGGTAAAAATATAGCCGGAAAATCTGTCCCCCGGAGCTCCCCCGACTTTTCAATACAGAGATTTCATTCCGCTCCATATCATACATCTGCCCGGAAATCATAAACAAAAAAGCTCCCAAAAGTATCAAAACAGGTACCTGTAAAATAAAAAGGGTTGCTTCTATTCTGGTTTTTTTCTTCTCATATTCCTCCAAAAGTCTCAGATAAGAGGGCTCCCTTACAATCTTTTTATATTCATTATCCTCTGTAAGCCTTACGGATTCCTGATACAGCTTTTTCGCATTTAGCTCTCTTAAATCTTCATACTCAAAGAGCAAATAATAATTTCCTAAAAGAGTATATTTCTGTGCATTCTCTCCTAAGAAAATTTCCCTGAAAAGCTGCTCATTCATCACACAGCCATTACTCATTTCCTTAGGAGTAATCTGCCAATAGAAGGAATCCGAGGTATCGCTTCCATACACACCCATTATTTTTATACGAAGTGGTTCCCCATCCACATCCTTCAATTTTTCAAATTCCAAAGTCTCTCCCACCAAAAGCTTTGATGCTATCATACATTCCTGACTGATAACCACCTCAATGGCACCATCCTCAGTCCTCCCGTCTTCGGAATACATTTCTCCGGCCAATATGGTGGAATGGGCTTGAAAATCCGTCATCATAAGTAAGCGTAAAAATGCATTCTCCAGATCCTCACGCTGCATCAGGGAATTAACCTTTAAGCGGAGCGTACCGGCGTTCATAATCATATTTCGTTTTGTTACCCCAAGGGTATCACATAGCTGCCCTACAAAGCTCTCCATACCTGTAATAGTTTGCCCTGTCCCATCCTTTTGGGCAGTAATTGCCATTTCCAGCATGGCAGGCCATTTCCCGTTTTCGGTCAGTTCCTGCTCAAATTCATCCCGCAGCATTCTGTCAAAGGCAGCGGTACGATACAGAGGAAAGCTTACCACTGTGGCAATCAATAGCACATTTCCTATCAACAGGCATAAAACCATCCATTTTTTATGCCACATTTTTTGCAACATTATTCCAAGCATACCTTCATTCCTTCCGTAACTCCCTCAATTGCCCAATAATAGGAACCATCCCGTCCTCCGGGAAGAAAGCTCTGCGCCTTTATACTTCCATCTGCCTCTATAATATGTACATAGGTACGACCTGCCAATTCTGTTACCGCCTCTCTTGGTATCAATACCACATTCTGCATTTCTCTGGCTTCGGCGGTAACACGATAGCTGATGCGCCTTACCGTATCCTCTGTTCCCTGCATTCCTGCCATTGCGCTGATAGACTGGGCCGGCAATAAAATAAATGCTGATTCCGTCTGCAATGCCTTAGAGATACCTATCCCGGCAATATTGGCAACTCTTCCTGTTACCTTACATTCCTTTTTTTCTTCATCCGTATAGGATACCGTTACTTCGTTTCCATACTGCAACAGCCCATTTTCATTCTCCACCATTACATAACAGGTTTCTTCATCCGCTATCTGTACAATAGTAGCATCCGCTTTTAACACCTCATCCGGCATAAAGTCCTCAAGCTTTACCACAATGCCACTCTTAGGCGCAATAATCTCTGTGGTGTTTGCATCTTTCTGCCTATCTGCAATTATCGTTTCTAACTCTGCAATGGCTTCCTGCTTTTCTAAAATGGCATCCTCATTCTTTTCCGATATCCCTTCATCCAGTAAATCCTGCAAGCGTTCCCTTAATCTTTGAAGTTTACGTTGATTTCGCTGTATGGTAACAGTATCTGCTTCCACCCGTATGGTTGCAATTACATCGCCCTTTTCCACATGCTGATAAAGCTGTACCTGATTTTTTTCATAATAAGCAGTTCCATAAACAATCGGATTTTTTATTTCTGTAATGGCAGGATAATACATATACCCACTTTGCATATAGAGATTACTATAGGTTCCCTTCTCTAAAACTGTTTCCTGATTACCATAACTCATGGATTGAGCAACCATTACCTGCTCACCCTCTGACAAACCGGACACAATTTCCGTATACAATCCATCACTGTAGCCCACTTTTACATTTCTTCTCACACCTTCACCATTTTCTACCACATATACATAGTGTGTAGCGCCATCTCTGTCAATGGCATCCTTTAGCACTGTCAGAACCTGCTCGCAGCGCTTATTCATTACCACAATTACTGCATAGTCCCCCACTGTAATCTCATCTGACGGATTCTTGATTTCAAAGGTGGTGTATACATCCTCACCACTTTCCGTCAGTCGAATATATTCTTCCGATTCCATGGGAAGATATTCCAATTCATACTTCTTCCCGGCAATCAAAGCATATATTTCCTCTGCCTTTGTAATCCGGGACTTCTTCAGATAATCACAAATAAGCAGCTTCCGTGAAAAATCTCCCACTGCCACCACAGCTTCATTTGCAGCCGCCTTTACCGTCTCATATTCCGTCTGTGCAATGGCAACCACCTGCCCCTTGGCTCCGGTCTTCAAAATCCGATTTTCCCTATTCTTCTTCAAGGCTTCCAGCTTTTCCAGATAATAGGCATGATCCAATTGGTAAAGCTCTGTTTTCTGCTGTAGCTCGGCTTCCTGCATGAAAGCATTCAACTCCTCCTTATGATACTTTCCGCTAAGCTGTGTATACTCCTTTTCCCATGCATCATAATCAGGATTTTCAGTCTTCTCGCCATCGACTCCTACCAAGTATTCTTCCGGCTCATCCTCCTTAAGCCCATCAACCATTTCCTCATAATTTTCCGTATCATGCTGATACTCCCAAAGCAATGTTTCCGCATCCTGTTTATATTCCTGAAATTCTTTTTCCATTTCTGCAATCTGCTCTTCCAAATCCTGAATCTCCTCTTCCAGACTTTCCGTATCGGAATACACCAGCGTTTCCCCCGCTTCCACCTGAGTTCCCGGAAAAGCTACAAAGCGTTCCACCTCTGCACTTTCCTCAAATGCATATTCTCGAATATCGGGGAGCACCGATGCAGAATAAACTTCCCCATCATAAAGATTTCGGTAAAGCACCGGCTGGGATTCCACACTTCCGCTAACCGGCTCCACCAGCACAATTTCCTCCGAAACCGAAACCTTCTCACTTCCGCATCCGGCAAGTACAGCCAATATTCCCCAAAAAGCAATGGCATTATAAGCTCTCTTTCTCATTTTAGTATAACCTTCTCTCCCTCTGTCAGACCGGATATCACTTCCACACAATCATCCCCGTAAAGTCCTGTTTCAATCCACTTTACTTCCCTGACATTCTCCTGACCTACCACATATACATATTTTTTATCCTCTGCAGTGTGTATGGCTCTCAAGGGAACATTTAACACCTGTTCCTTCTTTCCGGTAATCACCTTCATAGTTCCCATATCCCCCACCTGAATCTCTGCGTTTTCATAATCCTCCGTCAAAGTAAAGGTCAGCTTTTCTCCCCATTTCTCCATCTCATATGGTATTAGCTTATAATTTCCGGCTGCCACACCGGAAATTATCGTCATCTCCAGTTCCTCCCCCTCCTTAAAATAAGGGGCATATTCCACATCTTTTACCACAAAAAGTCCCTCCGTACCATCAATAATACTGATAATTTTATCCCCCTCTTTTGAAACTGTACCTTCCAATCCTGACTTCAAATAAGAAACCGTTCCGTCCATTCCTGCATAGAGATAGCATTGTGCAATTTCAGCCTGGATATCCGCTAATTCCAAGGTGTCCATCTCAATGGCATCCCGATAATCCTCTCTGGTATATTCATTCTTCTGCTGTAGCCTTTCTACAGAATCAGCCACTGCATTTGCCTTATCATCGGAATGAGAGGATTCATAAATATACTTATGCCACATGGAGGATATCTCATAATTTTCATTCACATCCACGTATTCAAGAAGAAGGCTGTTTCTGGCAATTTTATATTCCAAATCTCTGACTTTTTCCTCCACATTTCCTATGGAAAGTTCTGCCAGAAGCTGTCCTTTCGTAACCTTTTCTCCTACCTTTACATGAATCTTTTCCACTGTCTTTCCACTGACAGGAAAAGACAAATCCATACCATTTAATTCTTCATAATCGCAACGAAGCTTTTTTATCTTTACCACATCTCCCACAGTAGCAACCCCTAAAGTATACTCTATGGACTCCGGAGTCCGTTCAATTAACACCAGATTTTCTTCCTCTGTCTGTTGCTTTCCGCACCCCATTAGCAAATAGGAACAGAGCAAAGCTGTTCCTATTCCTAATATCCTATATTTTCTTTTTTTACACCGCAAATTGACTATTGTACAAATTCGCATAAAATCCTCCGGCGGCCAGCAAGGTTTCATGATTGCCCTGCTCAATAATATTTCCATCCTTCATTACCAGAATCACATCTGCCTCCTGAATGGTGGAGAGACGATGCGCTACTATAAAGCTGGTTCTGCCCTCCATCATCTTGGCAAAGGCTTTCTGAATTCTGATTTCCGTTCGCGTATCTATGGATGATGTTGCTTCATCCAAAATCAACATGGGCGGCAGGCAAAGCATCACTCGTGCAATGCACAAAAGCTGCTTCTGCCCCTGGGACAAACTTCCGCCGTCCTCGGTAATTACTGTATCATATCCATTTGGTAAACGTTTAATAAAGCTGTGGGCATGGGCTGCCTTAGCTGCTGTAATCACCTCTTCCTCAGAGGCCTCCGGCTTACCCATGCGAATATTGTCTCCGATAGTTCCGGTTCTCAGCCAGGTATCCTGTAGTACCATACCAAAACCAGTACGGAGGCTTCCACGGGTAATCTCTCTTATATCCGTTCCATCCACCGCAATACTACCCTCATTCACATCATAAAAACGCATAAGCAGATTGATTAGGGTTGTCTTTCCGCAGCCGGTAGGACCCACAATAGCAATACGCTGTCCCGGCTTTACAGACAGATTCAGGTTTTGAATCAAGGGCTTCTCCGGTACATAGCTAAAGGAAACCTTTTCCAAGGTCACATTGCCCTGTGCCTTCTCCAACACTTTGGCATCTTCACTGTCCGGTACCTGAGGCTCCTCTTCTATTAACGCAAAAATACGTGCCGCACATACAAAAGCATTCTGCAGCTCCGTAACCACACCGGAAATTTCATTAAAGGGCTTAGTGTATTGGTTGGCGTAGCTTAAAAAACAGGACAGCCTTCCCACACTAATGCCACCTCTGATAGCCACATAAGCACCAAAAATACCTACCCCCGCATACACCAGACTGTTTACAAAACGGGTTGCCGGATTGGTAATGGAGGAAAAGAAAATTGCTTTCAGGGAGCATTTCTGCAATCGTCCGTTTATCTCTGCAAACTGCTCCTTTACGACCTCTTCTCTGGCAAAAATCTTTACAATCTTTTGGTTTCCTACCATTTCTTCAATCAAAGAGGTCTGCTCTCCTCTGGTTTCTGACTGCTCCTTAAACATGGAATGGGTTTTGGTTGCAATAAACCTTGCCACCAAAAAAGAAACAGGGGTAATACATACCACCACCAAGGTAATCGGTACATTGGTAATCAGCATAAAACCCAGCGTGCCCAAAATAGTGAGTACTCCTGTAAACAATTGGGTAAATCCCATTAAAAGTCCATCCGCAAAGGTATCCACATCTGCAATCACCCTGCTTACAATATCACCATAGGAATTGGCATCCAGATATTTTAGGGGTAAAATTTCCAGCTTCCGAAAAGCATCCTGACGGATATCTTTAATCACATGATAGGTTATATAATTATTACAGGTATTCATAATCCATTGTGCTGCTGCCGTAATCAGCATTACCAGCGCAATCTTCTTCATAATGGCAAAAATCCCCGGCATATCTACCATGCCCTTTGCAATAATCAAATCCACTGCATCTCCGGTGAGAATGGGAATATACAAAGTCAATACCACGGTTACTGCTGCCAATAGCAGGGACAAAACAACCGCAAACCAATATTTTCGAATATATTTCAAAACCTTAAGCAAGGTATCCTTTTGCTTCATCCTATCTGCCTCCTTCCGTCTTGGGATATTGGGAATAATAAATTTCCTGATATACTTCACAAGTTGCCAAAAGCTCTTCATGAGTTCCCACTCCCGCCATTTCTCCATCATCCAATACAATAATTTTGTCTGCATGAAGGATGGTGGAAGCTCTCTGGGACACAATAAAGGTTGTGGTCTTATTTTCCAAGGTTCGAAGTGCAGCCCTAAGCTTCGCATCAGTTGCATAATCCAAAGCCGATGCACTGTCATCCAAAATGAGGATTTCCGGCTTACGCACCAAGGCTCTTGCAATGGTTAAACGCTGCTTCTGTCCACCTGACAAATTCTTACCGTTCTGGGCAACTGCTGCGTCCAATTTCCCATCTTTTCCTTCCACAACTTCCCTAGCCTGAGCTAAATCAATTGCCTGCCACATTTCCTCATCTGTGGCATCGGGCTTGCCCCACTGTAAATTGCTGCGAATGGTTCCCTTAAATAAAACTGCCTTCTGGGGCACCACACCTACGCGATTTCTAAGGGCATCCTCGCTCATTTCCTTGATATTTCTGCCTTCCAAAAGGATTTCGCCCTCTGTGGCAGGGTAAAATCCGGGAATCAGATTCACCAGAGAGGATTTACCGGAACCGGTACCTCCGATAATTCCAACGGTATCCCCCTTATTTACTGTAAAATGCATGTCATGCAAGGTTTCCGCACCGGCTCCCCGATAGGTAAGAGATACATGGTTGAAAGCAAGAAAAGGGATGGTATCGGCATCTTTCTCATCCGACTTTGCTTCCGTCTTTGATTTCGCACTCTTCACTTTCTCTGTCACATTTATCATTTCTACTGCTATGGCATCTTCCTTCTGAATCTCAAACACAGCCGCCACACGATCTGCACAGGCAAAGGCCTTCGTCATCAAAATAATCAGATTTGCCAGTTTTACCAGCTCCACCAAAATCTGGGACATATAGTTGATAATTGCCACAACCTCACCCTGGGTAAGATTTCCCACATTTACCTGAACGGCTCCTGTATATATCAACGCAATAATGGCACCATTTACCACAATGTAAGTAACAGGATTCATACAGGCACTGATTTTACCCACAAATTTTTGCAGTGAAGTAAGCGTCTCGTTATATTCCTGAAACCGTTCCAGCTCCTGCTCCTCCTGATGAAAAGCACGAATCACACGAACACCTGTAAGATTTTCTCTGGTAATCCCTAGCACCTTATCCAATGCTCCCTGCACCTTTTTATATAATGGCATGGTAACCAGCATAATTCCAAACACAATAACTGCAAGCACGGGAATTGCCACTACAAATATCATGGCACTTTTTACATCAATGGTAAAAGCCATAATCATGGCACCAAATACAATAATGGGAGAACGTAAGAATAAACGCAATACCATGTTCACACCGGACTGTACCTGATTTACATCACTGGTCATTCGGGTAATCATGGTAGAGGTTCCTGCCTTATCAATATTGGTAAAATTCAAGCTCTGGATATGGTCAAACAAAGCCTGACGTAACTGCGCCGAAAATCCCACCGCAGCCTTAGCTGCAAAAAATTGGGCTGTAATAGCACTGACAAGTCCCACAATGGCAAGAACAATGAGAATCAACCCCATTTTTCCGATATAGCCCATATCCTCACTGCTAATACCATAATCAATAATATTTGCCACTACCAAAGGCACAAACAACTCAAAGCATGCCTCTAACAGCTTAAAAAGAGGAGCCAATACGGACTCTTTTTTGTAATCCTTTAAATAGACTAATAACCTTTTCATCCTAAACAAATACTCCTATTTTATTCATTTATTTCCATTTACAGATTGTAATCTGATAATTTTCTATTTCATAGAACTCGCTTATGCCAGTCTCCGACTTTCCTTTACCCCTGTCACCTGCAAGCACCGCTGCAATTCCTTCTCCGGTCAGTTTGCCGTAAGCCTCCTTTTGAGTCCAAAGCCGATAGAAACATCGCTCACGCTCCTGCTCCGTACTACAGGTCGCAAGCTCCTGCTTTTCTTCCTTTGTAAAAAAACGTTCCGCAATTTTACTGTTACCCAGTGGCTTTCTTTGCTGGATATCCACTCCAACCTCCGTATCCGATATCACCAGAAATATGTACTCCCCGGAATGGGACAGGCTAAAGTAATAGGGAAAATTTTTGAGATAGGGCTTTCCTCTTTCCCCAAAGGTGTATTCCAATAGAAGGGGAAATTCATAAAATTGGCAGGACTGTTGGAATTGTTTTAATAATTCGATAATTTCCGAAAACGTCAACCTTCGCATCTCCGTTGTCAGCCTTGGGGACAGTTGTTCTTTTGAATGCTGTTGTTCTTTTAACTGCTGCTCTCCCTGTAACGCTTCAGCCACCGCCAGCTGCAATAAAAGACCTGCACCAACACTCTCTGCCTTTTTATTCCTGCTTTTTAGCCTTTCCGCCCTCTGTCGGCGCTCTGTATCCAAGAAATCCATACACTGTTCCCACAAAGCATGGGATGGTTCCAATGCCAACAACTCCCCTATAGAAAGTAAATACCTTCTATCCTGCATTTATGCCTCTTTTCCGTCCTAATCCCAAGAACAAAATTATCTTTGCAAGGAAAGGCTGTCACAGATACCAGCTTTCGGTACTCTGACAGCCTTTTAATTATCTATTTCACCTTATTCCTCTTCCTTTACCGGAACATCACATTTCAAACAAAGTTCTTCCAGCTGCTTCGAATCCACTACATCAGGAGCATTGGTCATAAGACAGGATGCATCCTTTACCTTAGGGAAGGCAATTACCTCACGGATACTTTCCGCCTTTACCAGAAGCATTACAAAACGGTCAAGACCGATAGCCAAGCCTGCATGAGGGGGCACGCCATACTTGAATGCACTTAAAAGGAAACCAAATCTGTCCCATGCCTGCTCCTTGGTAAAACCAAGCACCTCAAACATCTTTTCCTGCACATCATTCTGGAAAATACGCACGCTACCACCGCCAAGCTCCACACCGTTTAATACGATATCGTATGCCTTTGCACGTACCTTGCCGGGGTCGGTATCCAATAATGCCAAATCCTCATCCATGGGCATGGTAAAGGGATGATGCATTGCTACAAAACGCTCTTCCTCCTCGCTCCACTCCAAAAGAGGGAACTCCGTTACCCACAGGAAGTTAAATTTATCATTATCAATCAATTCCAGCTGCTTTGCAAGCTCGCAACGAAGAGCTCCCAGCACAGACCATACAATTTTTAATTTATCAGCCGCAAAGAGTAATAAATCTCCGGGCTGACCATCCATAGCCGCTACCAATGCAGAAAGTTCTTCTTCTGTCATAAATTTTGCAAAGGAGGATTTATAGCTGCCATCCGGCATTACACACAGGTAAGCCAGACCCTTGGCGCCGTAGCCCTTTGCAAAGTCAACCAAAGCATCAATCTTCTTTCTGGGCATCTCAGCCTGTCCCTTCACATTGATACCTCTGACACTTCCGCCACTTGCCAATGCACCGGTAAAGACACCAAATCCACAGCCTGCAACTACTTCGGATACATCCTTAAGCTCCATACCAAAACGGGTATCCGGCTTATCGGAACCAAAACGATCCATTGCCTCCTGCCAGGTCATTCTCTGAATAGGCAACTGAACCTCATGTCCAATGGCTTCCTTGCAAACCTTGGCAACCATGCCCTCGGTAACTGCAATTACATCATCCACATCCACAAAGGACATTTCCAAATCCACCTGGGTAAATTCAGGCTGTCTGTCTGCACGAAGATCCTCATCACGGAAACACTTTGCAATCTGGAAATATCTGTCATAGCCGGAGCACATCAAAAGCTGCTTAAAGAGCTGAGGAGACTGGGGCAATGCATAGAAGGAACCGGGATGCACACGGCTGGGCACCAGATAATCTCTTGCTCCCTCCGGCGTAGACTTCTGCAAAATAGGAGTTTCAATCTCCAGAAAGCCTTCCTCTGCCATAAAGCTTCTGATGGTAGTAGAAATCTTACTTCTCAAAATCAGATTTTTCTGTAAATCCGGTCTTCTCAAATCCAGATAACGGTATTTTAAACGTAATTCTTCCTTTGTCTTGGAATCCGCTTCAATGGGGAAGGGAGGAGTCTCTGCCTCGGACAAAATACGCACTTGTGTAGCACGCACCTCAATTTCACCGGTACTTAAATTTTCATTTACTGCACCGGAACGTTTCTCCACCTTACCGGTAACGGCAACTACAAACTCACTGCGCAGTGCAGATGCCTTTTCAAAATTTTCTGTACCGCAATCACTCTCTTCAAAAATAATCTGCAAAATACCTGCACGATCACGCATATCTACAAAGATAATTCCACCCTTATTACGCTGCTTCTGCACCCAGCCCATAACGGTAACAACTTCTCCCACATTTGCAAGGGAAAGCTCTCCACAGCGGTGGGTTCTTTTTAAACCTTTCATTGACTCTGCCATAATATACCTCAATTTCTGCCCTCACTGGGGCTTTCTAATCTCTATTTCTTTCAAAACTAGTTTTTCAAAGGGTCTTTATAAAATTCTACAAAATCCTCATAGCCCTCTTTATTCAACTGTTCCTTCTGGAACTTTTTATTTTTATTCATACGGGCAACCAGCACCTGAGTACCGTCCTTACGTGCTTCCTGTGCCTGAGCAATAATCTTGCAAAGTTCCTCTCCACTGACACCCTTTTCAATTAAGTAAGCCACCTGCTTCGGCTTAGTAGGTACCTGAAAGCCACTTTCTAAAAGCAATAATACGATACGCTCAAATCCGATGGAAAATCCACAAGCCGGAACATCGTTTCCTGTAAACTTGCCAACCATCTTATCATAACGTCCGCCACCACCGCAACTTCCGCCAAACTCAGGAATGGCAATTTCAAAAATGGTACCGGTGTAATAGGACATACCTCTTACCAGAGTGGGGTCAAATACCAATTCAAAGCTATCTGCTTTTGTAGCCTGCACACTATCCAAAATTTCCTGGAAGGATGCCATTACCTCTCCGTCCAAATAATCAGCCAGCTTATTTACCAAATACGCTACACCGTTTTCTTCCTTTTCGATAGCAATAAACAATTCCAAATACTTCTCACACTGTTCTTCGGTATAGCCGTTCTGCAAAAGCTCCGCTTTTACGCCATCCAAGCCAATCTTGTCCATCTTATCCAATGTAATAAATACACTGTCATATGAGCTTTCCTCAAAGCCGGCGTATGCTGCCATAGCTTTTAAAATTCTTCTGTCATTAATACGAATCTGGAAGTTTTTGAAGCCCAGCTTGGTTAAGGTTGTAGTGGTTGCCAAAATCAGTTCAATCTCTGCCAAATTGGAGGGCTCACCCAAAATATCAATATCACACTGAGTAAACTGACGGTATCTTCCTCTCTGAGGTCTGTCCGCTCTCCACACATTACCAATCTGTAATGCCTTAAAAGGAGAAGGAAGCTGTGCTGCATTATTGGAATAAAAACGCACCAAGGGTACGGTTAAATCATAACGAAGTCCGCTGTCCACTACTTCTTCCTCAGTAGTTGCAGCCTCCACATTCAGCTTCTCGCCGCGCTTTAAAATCTTAAAAATCAGCTTCTCATTGTCGCCGCCCTGCTTACTGCTTAAGTTTGCAATATTCTCCACACAGGGAGTCTCAATAGAAGTAAAACCAAATTTACCGTAGGTATCCTTAATTACACTAATCACATAATCGCGAATTTGCATTTCCTCCGGCAGAATATCCTTCATGCCTGTTGTAGGCTTTTTGCTAAGTGCCATATCTTCATCTCCTCTGCCCTTTCGGGCACCTAATTTACCTATTACATGATACTTTTTTTCTGTACAACTGTCAATATTGCAATTGATTTTCTATAAACCCGATTTGCAAACCTGTAAACTCTTCCGTGCCCCCAAACGGATTCCCGAGGAACAGTATTCTCTTCCCGAAGGAGAACAATATGTTCCCTATCATCCTGCAATCGAAAAATGCAGACAAGAGATGCTTGCTACTCCTTATGAAGAAGTGTATATTTCAGCCTTTGACGGTACTAGGCTATTTTATTATTTCATGGAGATGATGACCGATTCGTTCCCTGCGAAATGAGCAGAGAAATCCAAAAAGTAAATCCCGCCCTGGTTACTCTGGTAGAGATTCACAGGGCGGGACATGGTTTATGCTATATGGTGGAACCAAAAAGATATGAGGAAGCTACGGTTCATTTCATAGAGTCCTTAATTTTATAAAATCCGGATAGTGCGACTCTGAGCCAAATATCACCGTCTCTATGCATTACCTTGCTATTGAGTCCGGCTCTCTGACTATTATTACCTTCATATCTTGTATTTCAATCAGAACTTCATTTTTACATTTGGGACAATAAAGAGGATAATTCTTCAGCAAGGTATCCTGTCTTATTTTATTTCTTGTTTTATTATTACATATTGGACATATAATCCACTCTGTCTTATCCATTCTTCTCACCCATTCTGCTTTTATTTACCAAGTGCTCTATGTATTGTGTTTCCAACATCTTGCGGCCTTCTTTTGTAACGCTACAAATGCATCTTCCCCTTTTAAGTCATCAAAAGCCGGTGCTTTCAGAGCCAGAAGCATCCCATCATAGACTGTCTTTTTTTCTCTGGGAAAATTACCGGACAAAACACTCTTCTCAAACCATATATGCAGTCTGTCCAAATAATAGTCACTTTGCAGATAACTTATCTGTCCATTCAAAAACCTTTCGAACACCTCCACATATTTTGTAAGCTGTTCGATTGCTTTTTCTTTTTCCCCATAATAACTATATACTTCTGCCATTTGATACATAAATAAAGTAACGTAGTGGAAATTTATTACTTCCAGGTTATATATCTTAATGATTGCTTCGATACGACGCTTTGTTTCCTCACATTTTTCCCGGTTATCTCTATTCAGCTCCAGGAACTTACAAGCCTCGCTGATCAGAGACAATATATGAAGATACATGGTTATCTGTGCAAAATCATTCCCCTTTTCCTGCATTCCCAACTCCATGTATGCGCTCAGCAATACTTCCTCACTCTGAATCGATAATCTACAGGGATTGCTCATATCTTCCAGCGCTTCAACGACCTTTGACGGATGACCTTGCAATAAATCTACAATAGCCTGCAAAAATACAACATCATTACATAAACTGATGTTTCTACTATTTTCCAAAATATGTCCACAGAGTTTCCCGGCTTCTGCTAATAATTCTTCCCGCTTTTCTCCCGCCAACATCTCATGGCTAATCCACAGAAGTATTATCTTCTCCAACAATTCATAACAGGAATAATATTGCTTTACACACTCTCTGCATTCCATCATAGCTACATCAAACTCTTTTGTAGCAAAACCCGTTGCTAAATCCTCGTATATCTTATGTATCTGCTCCTTCGTTAAATATATTTCATATCCCAGAAGCTCATCAATAGAGATAGAAAAAAAAGCAGCAAGCCTTGGCAGCAATAAAACATCCGGCAGAGTCTGTCCTGTCTCCCACTTTGAAACAGATGCTTTCGTTACACCACAGAAATCAGCCAATTGCTCCTGGGTAATCTTCTTCTCTTTACGAAGCACTAAAAGATTCTCTGCAAAACGAATATTATCCATAAATTCATTCTCCTTACCCTTATTCTACGCAATATATGATACAACTATCAATAGAACAAAACGATTATTTCGCGATTATTTGTTAACCGTTGCGATACTTTCGAGTTCCGGGCTTAGACCAATATTCTATCACGTCTTCTACCTATCCACCTTCGTTGCACCAAACCGCAATACAACATAATAATAGTACCAACGTCTGGTTTGCTTTAACCACACAAACAGCCGCTGTCGCTCTTCCTTAGTAATCTCCAAAATTTCAACAGTTATCTCCCGGCTTCCATAACGTCGTTCCTCATAAAAAGTCATAAATCGCATTGTCAAATCCGGTGGCAGACTGTTGCTAATCCGATTCTGCAATTCCGCAATAGTTTCCTCATCCCTTCTGACAAAGCCAAGAATAGATAAAAGCCATAAATTTCGCCTTACTTCAACAATAAACTTATCTTCCGTAGTCATTCGGACATATTTTCTTCTAAAAAGAAGCTTATCCACATATAGGATTAATAAAGCCCCTGCCAAAATAACTGCTCCCACCAGCAGGAACAATTTCAGCAATCTTCTTTCCTCAGCCTTCTTTGCTGCCTTCTGCAATTGCAATTCTTCCAAAGCTGCTTCCGCCGCTTCCTGGGCATTGGCATTTTCCTCTTCCAAATCCTCCATTTCCTCCGGCTCCCAGGAAGAAACTCTGTCCGATGCTGTCTTTATTTTCCATGGGGTATAACGGAGTTCTTCATAGCCCGGTGTTGGTTCAAAGGGAATCCAACCCACACCCTCCAGATAAACCTCCGGCCAGGCATGTGCCATACTTGAAGTTACAGTCATATTTTTATCAGCAGTTATCGGCACACAGAAGCCCTCCACATATCTGGCAGGAATTCCTTCTGCCCTTGCCAGCAGTACAAAGGCTGTTGCAAAATAAGCACAATAGCCCTTCCGGCTTTCAAACAGAAAATAATCCAGAAATTCTGCTTCACTTTGTACATATTCCGGTAATTCACCCGGATTTTCCGTATATTGTAAACCCGAAAGTGCTTCTTCTATTGCCAACAGCTTATGTATGTCTGTTTCCTGCTCTCCCGTAATTTGATTTAAGTATTCCCTAGCTGCCTCTGATATCACTATCTCCCTTTGATAATTTTCAATCAACTTTTTCTGATACGCCTTTAAATCCTCCAAGGTAATATCTCGATTATCCAAGGAACCATAAATCCTTATCACATCCTTCCAGATTTCTTCATTATCGGACTGTTTAGCCTCTGCCATCTCATAAAAGCTTGGATGATTTACATTTAACTGAAAATATACTAACTGATACTCCGTTCCATAGCCTTGCTGCTTGGGAAAAATCAAATTACTTCCATTTTGCAAATATTCACAGCCGGCAAGCCTTTGCAACTTCATGGGTACAAACACACAGCCGGTATCAAAATATTCATATTTCACAGACAGACCTGTACTGAAAACATAATTTTCCATAAGTTCTTCATCATATCGCCTTACTGCATACAAGGTTTCCAGCGTATCCATTCCCTGCTCATTGATATTCTCCGTAATCTGCTGGCTCCAACCGGTGCCATCAAAGGTATCATAGATTTTTCCGGTAAGGTATACATTTGTGCGTAGTCCCTGGGTTCCCTGTATGGTAAGCACATGCCGGTCATTATCAAACAAACCTCCAATCAGCTTTCCCTCCCCGGAAAATCCCTTTCTTGCCACTGCAAAATCTTCCTGCCCATTTCTGGTAATATCCTGTACCCAGATAATGACTTTCTCACTAATATTGTGATAGGCTTCCTTTACAAATTTCCAATCATAGGGCTTCTCAGGAGCCGGAAGCGCAAGCATCAAAACAAGGTATAATGCACAAAAGGGCAGTATCCGCAATACATATTCCTTGTGATTGCCGTTTTTTTTCTTATTCCAAAAATCTTCCGTCCGCTCCACAAAGCGCAGAATACAGTACCATAAAACAAAGGAAACAGCTTCTTCCCCAAAGACTTTTTTCTGAAACATGCAGACAAATAAATTCCCCAACAGTAAAATTGCAGAAATGTCCTTTAACCAAGGCAGTCGTTCCATCAAAATTTGCAGAAGATAACACACTGCCACCACAATACAGCTCTGCACTAACTCATAGCCTCTGACCCACTCTGTGTTCCAATGACTCCCTCCCAGGAACCAATCTCCATAATTGCTCCAAAAGTCCCCTGTTTTTTCCACATCAGTTACCAGATTTATCAGAAGTGCGACTGCCGGTACCAAAATCCCTCCGGCAATTTTGCCTCTTATCTTACAATAGCTTACCGCAAGCATGCCCACCAAAAGAATGGCAGCTATACTTATGTGCCACACGTTAATCTGCAAAACTCCCAGCCATTTTCCAAAACCGGAAAGCAGGATGGCAAACAATAAAGCTACATGGAACGCACGATATATAATTTGATATAAATGCGGTGTCCCTTTCGTTCTCACAACCATTCCTCCAACTCTGTATCGGTAGGTACTGCCATAATCCGCAATCTACTACTGCTCTGACGCACATAGGACTCTATATTCTCGTCCGTTACCACATACAATATCACCAATTGCCCAACTGCAGCCAATTGTCCTGCCACCTGAATAATCCCATCCTCTATCTCATGCAAAACAGCAATCACTACCTTGCTTTCTGCTAATGTTCCCTGTTCTGTCAATCCGGCAAATAACTCATTACTCGCTTCCTCCTCATCAAAAACAACCTGTGCCATCTCCTGATAAAAGGGTTCATAGCTTCTGATTCCTTCTACGCGGCTCTGCCGCAAGCCTCTCTGACTGTAAAGCGCCGTAAATGTTACATTTTTCCGGGCATAGAAATACCCCAAAGTCAATACCAATTCCAAAATCAGATTCTCAAGTGGTAAATATTCTAAGGGCTTTTTACTGTAACGCCTCGTATCAAAGAAAAGACAAATTCCCTGTTGTTCTTCTCCTACACGATTTCTGGTTTTCAGCTTCTGCTCCCTTGCCGTTGCCTTCCAATGAATGTACTTTAGGGAATCCCCCTGGACATAATCCCGGACCGTCACATCCGCCTCCGTGCGCATCCATGGATTTTCCCGACATAAATAGGTATTTATGTCGCTTAAGGTTTTCAATTCCTCTAATTGCAACATTCTGGGATAGACCAATGCCTTGATGGTACTGGGCAGTCTGTAACGTAACCGGAATATTCGAAAGAAATCTGTTATCACAATTTCCTTTACACCCACCTCATATTCTCCCCGATATTTACAAACCAGCTTGGTTCGAAAGGTGTATTTTTCTCCGGGAAGTAATTCGTATTCCACTGCATCCGGCATTTCCTCCACATAGGACAGGCTGGAAAACAGTTTTGCACTGATTCCCGCAAAGACAAACTGTTCCCCGTTTTGCAGGGTAAAAAAGTAAGGCATGGGCTGTCTGCACACAATGGTTCTGCTCTCTATTTCCTGATAAATCCTAAAACGGGCATAAACACAAATCAAGTAAATCAGGGAAATTACAGGGAGCAGGGTTACGCAAAAGAAAAATCCGTAGCTGATAGCTCCGCCATAAAAAGAAATGGCTATTAATGACAATATCCACAATATGAGTAACCCTATTTTCCGCCCTTTCATCCTATTCCTCCTGCTTCCTCTTCTACACCGGCACCTTTGCCTTTATGACAAGACTCTTTAAAATCGCCGCCGGATTTTCCTTTCTGATTTTGGCATCCGAAGTTAACGAAAGCCGATGGAGCAATATTACCTCTGCCATCTGCTTTACATCATCGGGCTTTACAAAGTCCCTGCCCTGCAAAAAAGCCCTTGCCTGAGCCCCTCGTATCAGTGCCAGCATGGCTCTGGGACTTGCTCCCAGTAAAAATCTTGTTTCTTTTCGAGTCAGTTCTATCAAATCTTCTATGTAACCTAAAACCATATCATTTACTTTCACCTTGGTCACATCCTTTTGCAGGGCTACAATCTGCTCCGAAATGCATACCTTTTTCACAGTGTCAGGGGTTTCTCCCGCAAGGAATTTGGCAGCCAGCTTAACCTCCTGTTCTCTGTCAGGATAGCCAATGGACAACCGCATCATAAAACGATCCATTTGTGCCTCCGGCAAAGGATAGGTTCCCAAAAACTCCACCGGATTCTGAGTAGCAATTACCAAGAATGGCTTGGGTAATTTATAGGAAACACCATCCACGGTAACCTGCCCCTCTGCCATAGCTTCCAAAAGACTAGCCTGAGTCTTAGGAGAGGTACGATTGATTTCATCTGCCAATAATACCTGATTCATTACCACACCGTCACGATGCTCAAACTCTCCTGTTTTCATATTGTAAACAGACATACCCACAATATCTCCCGGCAAGGTATCCGGTGTAAATTGGATTCTGCCCATACTGCAGCCAATGCAATCTGCCAAGACTCTGGCTAACGTAGTCTTCCCTACACCGGGTACATCCTCCAAAAGTACATGCCCTCCTGCCAAAAGACATACCAAAAGGTCTTCTACTACCTCTTCTTTTCCTACAAATACACTGTTAATCGCTTCCCTTATCTGCTCCACCAAGCTGATTTCTTTGTTTTCCTGCATATCCTTCTCCTCCAATTCCATACTGCTTGTTCCTATTCCCAATTTTCTAAACCTTCGTTCCTATATATCCAGGCAATTAAAAATACAAAAAACGCAGCACCAATAGAATCCAACGCCACAACTATTCTCATATAATTATGACATTAAATTCTTTGGCTCTGCGTCTTAGCGTCTGGCGTTTTGAATTGCCTTAAGTATAGCATTACTCATATACTTTCTCAAGTATTTTATCAACTCTTTCACTATCTTCTTTGCGTGCCCACTCTATAAATTATTTATAGCATATAGATAGGCTTTAACTTTAATGTTCCTAGTTTCCCAACATCCCTTTGTGACAGGTGGAAACGTCATAGACCGACCGGAATAACCGGTCGGCCAAATACTTATTTGCTCTCTCTATTCTTTGAATAAACAACATATACTACTGTGCCTGCAATCACCACTGCTGCAAGAACTAAAACAATCCACCACAAGCTACCGTCCGTCGCAGAATCAGCCTCTGCCGGGCTTACCACATCAGAAATATCCGCACCTGCTACAGCCTCCATGGACACCGTATCGATTACGATTGCATACTCGGAAGCATGTGTAAATACCAGCTCTACCGTTCCGTCCGCAGCGATTTCATCCGCACAGATGAATTCCATCTCCTTGGTCTGCTCATTAAAGTAGAACAGATTTGCAAAAAGTCCCGCATTCCCGGCATCCACCTTCAATGTCAGGGTTGCCTTAAATCCAAACTCACCGTTGTAGGAAAGGCTAACGTTCACACATTCCCGCTCTCCGGATACGTTGTTGATGATTTCTACAGGAATGGTGTTATTGGCATCGGCTCCGACCTTCACCTCCAGGTCAATATCCTTCACGCTGCCGGCTGTGATATCCATTCCGTTTACGCTCCAGCTGATGCCGTTACCCAGGTCAAATACTACCGTCACGTCCTTGCCCTTGATATCATCAAATACATTGCCCGGAACAACGGTTGCACCGTTCATATCCACGGTAATCAGGGCACCGCCCTGGGTTTTCTCAATTTCACCGCTGATTACTTCCCAGCCTTCCTTGTCTTCCGCACCCTTGATAAAGGGCATTTCTTCCGCCGTTTCCGTTACCTTGGTATCGCTTCCGACCTGGGTACCTGTAGCGGGCTGCTGTGTACCGGTAGCCGGCTGCTGGGGTTCATTGCCTGCAGGCTGCTGTTCCTTTTGCGCAGGCGCAGGTGCCGGTGCAGCAGGGGTGATAACCGGTGATGTCGGAGTATTTACGTTTTCCTCGGAATCGGAGCTGTCGTCAGAATCTGCATCGTCCTCTTCCTCGTCATCCTCATCCTCGTCATCCGGCTCAGGCATTGCTTCACCCTCGCCACCCTCAGAAGGAACATCTTCCTTATCCCCCTCAGAACCGGGAGTGTCTTCCTTATCTCCCTCTTCCGGTGTCTCTTCTACCGACGCTTTTCCGATTTCAACATGAGTTGCCTTTGTTGTACCATCAGCTTCATAAATAACATAAACGGGAGAATCTCCCTCCGTTTTGTCGTAAATGATTTTACCGTCTGCAGGGTCAAGCAGCTTCAATCCTTCTCCAATGGTAATACCTTTTGCCGCCTGGACAGCCACTTCATCACCATTCACTGTTAAACTTCCGCCACTGATAAGGAAGTCCTTTTCAAAAACAAATATTCCCAACCATCGGGAATCAGCCGAAACCGTACCGCCTGTCATCACAACACTGCCGTCTGTAGTAATAGCCATCTGTTCGGATGTAATATTCCATGTACCGCCGTTGATGATTAACCGGTCTGTTCCACCACAGGTAAAAATACCATAACCGGCATCTATCTCCATAGTACCGTCGCCATCCAATGTCAGCTCCGCATTATATACGGTAATACCATCACAATTCTCCGATGTATTCTTCAGACTGTTCGTTCCTTCCAGCTGAATCTTCAAATCCTTTTCGCTATACAGTGCAGACATATATTCGTCATCTGCATCGTACACATAGCCTGCGCCACTGTATGCATAGTTATTCAACGTCAACGTACCGTCTTTGTAATAGGCATATCCGCCGGAAGGTTTTACAGTGCAGATAAATCCTTCATTGGAAAGATATTCGCCCGTGATCATTCCGACACCGCCCACATACAGGTCATTGTCGCGGTCCGCTTCATAACCACAGATACACTTACCGGTTGCATCATCAAAGTCATGCTCCGCATATTCCTCTGCTAATGCTTCGGGATACCGTGTAAGGATACAATCCTTGGTACATGTCTTCCAATGATGTGTTTCATTATAGACATAATAATCACTGTATTCATGATCACATTCCGCAGCGATTAGCACAGAGGCGGCCGGAGAGCCGTCCTCATACATAATCGTTTGAAACGCAGGTTCCACCTCTTCATATAGTCCGCATACGCCACCGTCAGGCAACATAACGGATAATCCGGCAGCAATATCAAAGCTGTCGTAAACCACAAACGCCCGGTCATCGGTTGTAACCAGAACGGTACTGTCTGAGATTGCTACTTTGTTAGCATAAACACCATATTGTGCGTCACATATCTCCAGTGTACTGTTTCCTTTGATGGTTACACCGGTATTATTGCAATCAATACCACCGTATACATCCAGAATATCTACCGTGCTATTGTCTATGATAATATCTCCCTCGGTGTTCTCAAAACCGGATTCTGCGTTGCGGATAATCAACTCACTGTTTGTGATGATTATATCCTCGTCGTAGGCATCAATACCGTCACCATAGGCATCTATTGTTACCGTGGAATCTGTAATCTGCACTCCACCGGCGATACCATCATCATCGGCATATATTTTAAGCGTACAGCCACCGCTGATGAATATGCTGCCGTAGGTTTCAATACCATCGCTGCCGGCCAAAACATATACATCACTGTTTCCGCCGATAGTTATATTACCCTCCTCAGAAGAATAGATACCGTCACTATCAGCCTCAATATATATCTTACCGCTTCCACCGATAGTTATATCACCGAAGGTGGAAATACCGTCATCTCCACAGGAAATTTCCAGCACGCACGCTCCGCCAACAGTCACGCCCTCATTGTCTGTAAAGATACCGTCTTCTGAGGAATCAATTGTCAAAGAACCATTGCCGCCAATGTTCAAGCCGCCTTTCGCAGCCATACCGTCGCCTAAACAATTGTTCTCCAAAGAATCCGTATTGGCAAGGCTGTTCTCACCCTCCAAAATCACATTCAATACAGCTTCATAGTCGGAGTAAAGTGCCGCAGTATAATTATAATATGCACCCTCCTCCTCATCATAAAAAGGCTCATACAAATATCCCGGACCCTCATAGCTATAGTTGTTCAGGGTCAATGTATTGTCCTTGATATAAGCATATCCGCCACTTGCAGGCTTGCTGCTACTGCTGCTTGTTGCGCCGTTTGCAAGATACTCTCCGTTTCTCATACCTACGCCGCCCACATAAATGACGTAGGGATTGGGGTCGGGCTCTACCTTAACAGTACAGGTCTTCTCCCCGTCATCCTTAGATACAACCGAAACTACGGATTTATCGGCAGCAACCAGTACACCGTCCTCTTCCGTAAAGGCTGCATAGCCTGTCATCGTAACCTCGGTGACCTTATATGCTTCCCCGTCTATAACATAGGTACTGATACCCTCATCACAGGTTAACGTACCGGAGCCCATAATATATCCTCTATTTTGAATGTTATAGGCTACAAATTCCGTATTATTTCCTATGGTAACGGCAGGTGTGCTATCATTCTCTATATACAGCGTAATCTCCGGATTGCCGCTTACATGCTCAAACACACCGTAGGCTACATAAATACCGTTTTCATCATAAGAAAACTGGCTGGCAGGTTGAACGGTTCCGTCGCTCATAACGAGAAGTGGATCGCCCGGATCTCCATACATGGCAAAGGAATCTTCTCCCGCAGGGCCCATACTGATCAGGGCAGTTCCATCCACCAAACCGGCAGCAAGCGAATCATCCTTTTGTATGAGGGCATTCACACCCATATCATTACCGGATACTGTAATACCATACGTCGCTACAGCTTTCATTCTGATAGTCGGAGAATTGTCACTGCGCAGGACAATAGTGCCCTCCTTCAGTATCATATCTCCTTCAACACCAAAGCAGGCTGTGTCGTAGCCGTCCCCATCGTCCCAATCGTCCCAATCAATGCCTTCCAAGACATCAGTGGTACCTTCCGGAGCAGTCACTCTCAAATAACCGCCCAATAAAGAGTCGGGATCGATCGTCACCTTTCCTTCCCTGAAAATAAGTCCCACAGAGGATTCCATGTCTTGCTCGGGAAAATACTCATATTTTCCCACTACCGTTTCTTCATGGCCATACACTTCCTCCCGCGTAAGCACATCATCCGCCTTAATGCTGATGCAATTTCCCTCTTCACCCAATACAACGCCGCGAGCGCCATCCGCGACGATTGTAAGCTTTTCTAAATTGGTATAACCGCCTTCTCCGTCAGGATATGCTATATATAAGCTTTCCGAATCATTCAGCCAGGTCTCGACTTCACCTTCCAATACCGACACAAAATACCCCAGATAAAGCTCATCGTCATATGCCTCAGCAACCCTTGCGCCGTCAGCGCCGGCCGTATAATCTCTGCCATCGATTTCCTTCGTTTCACCGGGAGCAAAGGTGTGTATCTCTTCAGCCAACAATGACGTCATCATAATCTCATTGCTCTCCCCATCGCCGGGGCTGACCGTTGCCTCCTGATTTTCTGCTACGACTTGATTTTCCGCTGTATTGCTCTCTGTTGCATATACCTGAAAATCCATACTGACTGCCTGTACCACCATTTCACTGCCCGGCATCACTGACAGCATACCGGCAAACATAACTGCCGACATCAGCATTGCCAGCCTCTTCTTCATTTTCCATTTCTTTACTTTCATACTCATTCTCTCTTGTTCTTTTAAATCAATTTTAATTGATATAGCCCTCCTGTTTATACTTTTTTCCCACCCTTGATTATCGCAAATTCCGGTATCTTTTTACAATCCGTTTTGCATAAGACGCAAGTTTTCGACATAAGTCGCAAGTCTGACCATAAATTTTGCTCCCAAAAGCTTCAAATCTATGTTACACTATGGATATATTGTGTTTACTGATACATAAGGGAGATTCTCATGAATATAGCAATTGTTGAAGACTTAGAAAAGGACTGTGAGTGGTTGGCCGGGCGATTGGAGAAATATATGAGTTCCCGCCACCTGAATTATCAATTATATACCTATAAGCAGGCAGAGGATTTTGTGGCTGCATTAGACACCATCACTTTTCAGATTGTGTTTATGGACATGTATCTGGCAGATATGACCGGAATGGAGGCTGCCTTAATCCTGCGGCAGAAGGATAGGGACTGTAAGCTGATTATCCTCACCATCTCCGATGAGTTTCTTTATCAGGGATATCAGGTCAACGCCTGTCATTACCTGTTAAAGCCCGCTTCGGACCGGGATTTCTCGGAAGCCATGGAGCGCTGCATGCTAAAGCCCGCCTATGAGGTCCCTTATTTAGACATTTTATTGGACGGTATGCCCCTTCAGCTGAATACTGAGACGATTCTTTATCTTCAGGTTGAAAAGCGGAATGTAATGATACAGACCATAGGAAAGCCCCTGCTAGTTCCGGGTCCCTTTCATTCCTTATCGGATGTTTTGTCTGCCGACTCCCGCTTCCTGCTTATCCTGCGGGGGCTTTTAATTAACATGGATCATGTGACAAACGTAAGTGATGAGCTGATTACCATGAAAAACGGGGATGCGCTTCCCTATAACATACGGAACCGCAAACAGATACAGCAGGCTTACCGCAATTACATTTTTAACAAAATGGGAGAAAATTCATGAAACATTTCTGTATACTAATGATATGCCTGTTGCTTTTCCGCCCGGCATTATCCCTACACGCTCAGATGCTGCAGCTATCTTCTGCCGGTATTTCCACACCCCTTACGGCTACTGTATCCGATGGCGACCAGACGTCAGAGTATTCCGTGATTACAGGCTTTGAAAATATGGAGTACCTGACTCATTTACCTGAATTTCGCATGGTACAGCGCACCTCCCCCCATGATATCAATGATCTGGTAAACCATGTCTACCCCCTTTATCGCATTAATGCTTATGTACAACACCCGGACGGCTCTGCGGAAACCATTGCCCTGAGAGTTCTTTGGGACTGCTTCGGCAATGATGTCTTTCGGGTGGATACTACTACTCCCGGCTCTTACACGGAAATCGGTCGCATTCAGCTTCCGAACGCTCAAACCGTTTTCGGTGATGGGGTTCCTTCCACGCTTACTCTGCCGGTGACGGTTTATGTACCGGATACCCCCGTTGAAATCACCTCCATCCGGGAGCTTGATGAGGATTTTTTGTTTTATTCCTCCTATGCCCTGGAGCAGTATCATGATATATCGGAAGTCACCGACCGGCTTCGCACTACCTGGGTATGTGAGGATGCCAACGGTCACGAATATGAATGCCCCTTATCTTTAGATACCTCTTTGGTAGATGCGGATACACCGGGCTTATATGAGATTACAGGTACCTTCTTACCTCCTCTCCACTGTACCTTCCCGGAGGCACTTACGGTACCCACCTTTACCCTCCGGATTTCCGTACAGGCTTCAGGGGAGCCCCGACTGGACTGTATGCAGCCCTCCGTCTGGTTTTTGTATTTCCCCTGGATTGCTAAGGATATGGATTTGGACAGCATGATAGTCCTGCTGTCAGAGAATGACGGAGAATGGCGTAAGCTTAGCCTATATGATGAGGTCTACCTTACGGAAGGAGACTTGTCTCTGGATACCTATTTTCTCACAGAGGGCAGCTCCTACAGGCTGCAAGTGAGCTACGAAGGCGGGCAGACCGGAATCGCTTCCTTTGATTATGATGAAGGTGTTTTTCAATTTAAAGACTATGTAGATGGGGACAGGGATGGGGGCGACACCGATGGGCAACCGCCCATTGTGGCGCCTACGCCCACACCTGCTCCTACTGTAGCGCCAACGGCTGCACCCTCGACGGAACCTACGGCGGAGCCCACTGCTGCACCTACGGTGATACCTACGCCCGAGCCCTCGCTTACTCCTACTGTGGCGCCCGAGCCCGAGCCCACGGCTACTCCTACTGTGGCGCCCTCGCCCGAGCCCTCGCTTACTCCTACTGTGGCGCCCTCGCCCGAGCCCTCGCTTACTCCTACGGCGCCTCCTACCATCGCTCCCATTGCAACCGCCACACCGCCACCTCCTTCCTTACATCCAGAGCCTTATTTACTGGGTTCAGAAGTCTTACAAATGGTGGAAAACACAGGATATGCCCGCTTTTCTAATCAGGAAATCATGCTTAGTCTGCCCGCCGACACGGTAATGGAACTGGAATTAAAGGAAGAGGAACAGCTTCTGGTCACGCTAAAACCTGCCGGTTCTAACGGCTTTTCATTAGATATTCGCAGAAACGGTGTGTCTGTAACAGACTTAGCGCCTATGCAGGTAACTCTTCCCTATATTCCAAGGGATACTTCTGCCCACCTTATCCTTATTGATAGTAAGGGAAATGAGGTGACACAGGGCATCCTGTCAGAGACACAAGGATTGGTTACCTTTACCCTGCATCAGACCGGTACCTTTTCCATACAGGAGCATATCGGCATAGAGCTGTTGCCCGACATTGACAACACCACGACTGACAACACCACGACCGGCGATAACGAATCCGATGAAACACATTTTCCATGGCCGGTAATTGTGGTGGCATTTGTTACCCTGACACTTACTGTTGTGCTATTTACTTTATATCGCAAAAAAGGTAGATGATCATGTTGAAAACACTGAAGAAACTGATTCCCTATATCTTGACAATTATATTGATTTCCGGCTTTTGCCTGGGTCTGTATACCCTAAATAACAAGTATACCCATCTTACTTTGCAGCCCCATCTGGGACAGCTGACTTTCACGGAAGCTGATTTGGAGGATTATCATTTTCTGATAAAGGACTGGGAATTTTATCCGGACTGTCTGCTGACACCCGAAGCCTATCCCGGCACTTATATGTACTATACGGACATTGGAGCCCGCACCCGTTTTGACAGTTCTGCTCACCCCAAGGACCCTCACGGAAGCGGCTCCTATGCCCTTCACTTAAGTCTTCCCGAGCAGCCACAAATCTATGCCCTGGAGCTTCCGGAAATCTATTCCTCCTACAAGCTGTACATAAATGGTGTGCTTGTCTCACAGGCAGGCGAGCCATCGCCCGCTGCCTATGTTCCCCGCACTCGCTCCGGGCTCATCGCTTTTGAGGCCTCCGGTGATACGACTCTGCTGCTTGCAGTTACTGACTACTCTCACTTTTACAGCGGTCTGGTATATCCGCCTGTGTTCGGAATTTTTTCCAAGGTGAGTACCCTTCACAATATCCGTCTGGGTTTCACGCTGTCAGCAAGTACTATCGGGCTTTTGTTTTCCTTGTTCACAGTGTATTTCGGCATCCGCATGCGCAACAAAGCTTCCCTGCTTCTTGCGGCTCTTTGTCTGCTTATGTGCCTGACTCCGTTATTTCCTGTGATACACACCCTATGGGAGCTTCCCGTATTTCCCTGGTATGCCTTGGAGCTTTGCAGCATCTACGGCATGATGCTTCTTGTAATTTTGCTACACAACAAACTCTGTGATACCGGTTATTATCCAAGAAGAATTTCCTCCCTGATTGCAGGACTCTTTGTTGTATTTGCCGGTTGCTATGGCTTATTCGCCTCTCATCTGACTGTGCCCATCATGCGGCTTTTTTCCCGCTGCTTGTTATTTTACAAGCCGGGCTTTGCCACGTACCTGCTTATCACGGCCGGTTTGGCTCTCTACAGGAAAAACAGCTATTCCCGACCGGTTTTTTACGGAACCATCCGATATGCAACTGTCTATATATGGGACAGAATTCTCCCCTCCTTCGAACCCATCCTGTATGGCTGGTTTGCCGACTGGGGAAGCCTGTTTTTGGTATGCTCCATTGGCTATTCCCTCTGGAATGATTTGGTAAACACATACATCAACCGAATTGCTTTCGATGAAGAAAACCGTCAGATAAAAAAACAAATGTCTATACTGAAGTCCTATACCCAAACCCTGGATGAACAGCTGGCTTTGAAACGCCGGATGACCCATGATTTCCGTCATCAACTGCGTACCATATCAGAGTCCCTTACTAAACTGCAGGCAGAACCGTCCAATAAGGATACACTTGAGCATTTACAAAAATATATTGAAGATGTGTCCATGCATACCAGCTCGCATACAGCTTTGGTGACCGGCAATTTTTCAACTGATCCTATACTGGATGCCCTGCTTAATTGTTATTATCATATCGCAAAGGAACAGAAGCTGCAGATTGATTTGCGCTTCCGGCTGCCAACACAAATATCACTTTCAGTGGATGAGCTTACCCGAATTTTAGGCAATCTTTTGGAAAACGCCATAGAAGCATGTGACCGCCTTCCGGACGGAGAAAAAGGCCATATTCTCCTAACCACCTATGATACCGATGGTCAATGGTTCCTCATGGTAGAAAACACCTATGATTCCATAGTATATCAAAAGAACCATCGCCTTCTGTCACGCAAAGACAGCCAAAACAAACGCTTCGGCGTGGGCATAGAATCTGTCCGAGAAATAGTAACCGCTCATGGTGGCAAGGTGGATATCATGCCCATGGAGAATACCTTCCGTGTAGGTATTTCGATTCCGATTAACCCACATACCACTGCGCCCGGCCGCCGGAAGGCTCCACACCGTCATACAATCTAAGCTCCTTGGCGTACTCCCTGAAATTCATTCTGGTATAGATGTAGGAATAGAACCAATTCAATGCCGGTGTAACTGCTGCCTTTAGGTAAAAGCGGAAGTAATCCATAGCTTCATTATCAGTCTCCCAATGATAAAAGCTGCTCCTTGCGTTCTATCATTTCATCAATCTTCTCAATGTACAGCGCAACATCCTTCACGTTGTCACAGCGCTCAATCCGGCCATCCGGCAATACCAGCTTGGTGATGCTACCCGCGCCAAGTGCTACTATGGTCTGTTTCTCTTCCATAATCAAAATATTGTACAGCCCCAGCTTGCCCTCTCTTGCATAGCCCACATTCTCAAAATTGCCGGACATATTCTTCTGGCGATACAAATAATAGGGCTCCATGCCAAGCTTTTTCGCACCCTCAGCGGCAATTCTCATTGTCTCATCCGTATTGTGCAGCATGGAAACACCATTCTCCTGAATCCACTGATTTAAACGGGATGCCCGCTTAATGGCAAGGGAATGGACGGTTAAGCTGTCCGGATTCAACTCTACCACATGGTCAATGGTGTTTCTTACATCCTCTTCCAATTCCCCGGGAAGTCCCAATATCAAATCCATATTGATATTGTCAAAGCCCACCTCTCTAGCTAACTTGTAAGCCTCCAATACCTGCTCCACAGTGGCACGTCTTCCGATAATATCCAAGGTCTCCTGTTTCATAGTCTGGGGATTGACAGAGATGCGGCTGACACCATGCTTGTATAGTACCTCCAGCTTTTCTCCGGTAATACTGTCCGCACGTCCTGCCTCCACGGTAAATTCCTTTACGGTGGAAAAATCAAAAAGCTCCTTTAATCTGCCAATGAGCCTGTCCAACTGCTCTGCCTCTAAGGTGGTGGGAGTTCCGCCGCCAATATATACACTATCCAATATCTTATGAGAAAAACGCTTAGCAGTGTATTCCATTTCCTTGATAACACAATCCACATAGTCGTCTACTACCTTTCGGTAAGCAGCAATCGGATAAGAGGTAAAGGAACAATATAGGCAGGTAGTAGGACAAAAGGGAATCCCTATGTAAAGACTGTAGCCCCCTTCATAATGGACATCCTTTAATAATTCCCGTTCCCTCTCGGCAATGTCAATACTAAGCCGTGCTTTTTCTTCACTGACATAATGCTTTTCCTGTAAAAATTCCTGAATTTCTGCATGACTCTTTCCTTCATCCAACAAACCATAGGCAATCTTGGTAGGGCGGATACCGGTGAGATTCCCCCAAGGCAAGGTTTTTCCGGTTACCTCACAGAGTACTCTGTAGAGAAAACGCTTAAAGCCGTCTTTATAGTTTCCACCCGTATAATCCCATAAATAACCTTGCTCCTCCGCTTTTATTTCTGCACCGTTTTCCCGCAATTCCATCCACAGCTTTACATCCTTTGCAAGCTCTGCACGTTTTTCCTCCTTACTTTCCGGTGTAAGCACAGTTACCTGCTCTTCCGGATAAAATGCCTTTACAAGGGAATGCACATCATATTCAAAATTTGCTTTGTTTAATTCTACTGCAAACATAATAATCTCCTTATTCTTCTAAATTAACATGGTCATATAAACAGGAATATATAACTTCTTATAAATTCTATCACGAATTTACAAAATGTATATATCTGGTTTTTCACGAATTTGCAAAATGTTTATGCTTTGTTTTTCACGTTTTCGCCAAATGTTCTTCACCTTGCAATAAAAAAACACTTTTAGAAACTCTGCAACGTCTCGAAAAAGTGCTTTTTCATCATTCTCAAACATTTTATCCCAAGAAAGGATTGTATTTCTTTTCATGACTGATGGTAGTACTATCTCCATGCCCCGGATACACAAGTGTATCATCCGGCAATACCAAAAGCTTTTCTTTGATAGACCGCACCAAAGTGCTCATACTTCCGGTGGGGAAATCCGTTCTGCCTACGGATTCCTGGAACAGAGTATCTCCACTTACCAAAAGTCCGGCTTCTTCAAAGTAATAGCAACAACCTCCGGCGGTATGTCCGGGTGTGGCAATTACTTTACAGGTCATTCCTGCAATGGTAAGCTCCTCTCCATCCTTTACATACACATCCGCTTCCATGGTTATGGGTCTGCCCATTCCGGAGGATACATTTTTGCGGGCATCTGCAAGCACCTCTGCCTCTGCTTCACAGGCGTATATCTTTACTGCCTTATCACAATCTGCTCCACCACTTTCCTTTTCGTTATCCTGAGCAGCCGCAGCCACCAAGCCTTCACAGCCCCAAATATGGTCAAAATGCCCATGGGTCAGAAAGACAGCTTCCACGGTAAAGCCATTTCGCTTCAAAGCATCATATATCTTTTCTCCCTGGTCGGGGGGATCTATTACAATAGCTTCCTTGCATCCCTCCCGATATACAAAATAACAATTGGTCTGACAAACGCCCAATACCATTCTTCCAATTCTAATATCTGCCATTAGCCGGTAGTCCTTTCTATGTCGATTACACTCTCAATACCATTAATTTTTTCAATAATCCGGTTCAACTCATCACGTCCACTGATTTCAAAGGTGGTTTGCAGTGTTGCAAGTCCCTGTTTATTGGTTCTGGTATTCATCGCTAAAATATTAATATTCTTTTCCGTAAGAGCCCTGGTAATATCTGCCAGCAAGCCATTTCTGTTGTTGGCATAAATATTTATCTCAGCAGTATATTTTTCTGCAAGAGCGCCGCCTGACACTCCATCCTTTCCCGTCTGCCATTCTGCATCAATAATTCGCACTCTTTCCATCTCCGGCAGATTCATCATATTGACACAGTCCGTACGATGAATGGAAACACCACGCCCTCTGGTTACAAAGCCCACAATTTCATCCCCGGGTACGGGAGAACAGCACTTGGAAAAACGCACGGACAAATCCGCAATTCCCTTTACCACAATACCACTCTTAGACTTCATCATGGGGGTACGGCCTACAATATTATTGGACTCTGCAATGCTTGCAAGAACCTCCTCATTGGTCATTTCCTTCTTATGATCTCTGTCAAAAAATTCCTGCATCTTATTGACAATCTGACCTTCCTTCAAGGCACCATGTCCGATTGCCGCTAACACTGCATCCCAATCCCGAAAGCCATATTTTCGCTGAATAGCTTCCATATAATCCGTCTTTAACAGATTAGAAAGCATTACACTCTTATTTTTACAATAGGTGGCAAGCATTTCCTTGCCCTTGATAATATTGTCCTCTTTTACTTCCGCTTTAAACCATTGGTTGATTTTATTTTTTGCCTGAGTACTCTTTACAATATTTAACCAATCCCGACTTGGTCCCTTGGAATTCTGGGAAGTAATAATCTCAATACGGTCACCGTTATTAATCCGATAATCGATGGTAACCAGCTTACCGTTTACACGGGCACCAACCATTTTGTTACCTACAGCCGAGTGAATACTATAAGCAAAATCAATGGGGGTGGAACCTGCCGGAAGATTCTTTACTTCACCGGAAGGGGTAAAGCAGTATACGCTGTCCGAGAACAAATCCAAGTCATTCTTAAGCAAATTCATGAATTCCCTGTTGTCGGACATATCCTGCTGCCATTCCAAAATCTGGCGCAGCCATACCAGTTTCTCTTCCTCCCGCTTCTCTACTTTCTTTCCATCAGAAGCCTCTTTATATTTCCAATGGGCTGCAATACCATATTCTGCAGCCTTATGCATTTCAAAGGTTCGAATCTGAATTTCAAAGGGCTGCCCCGTACTTCCAATCAAGGTAGTATGCAGGGACTGATACATATTTGCCTTAGGCATGGCAATATAATCCTTGAAACGCCCGGGAATGGGCTTATACATTTCATGGATGACTCCCAATGCCGCATAACAATCCTTTACAGAGTCCACAATAATGCGGACAGCAAATAAATCATATATCTGATCCAGGGTCTTATTCTGGTTCTTCATTTTCTTGTAAATACTGAAGAAATGCTTCACACGACCGTCAACCTTTGCCTTAATTCCCGCCGTCTTGATATGGGCACCCACCTCGTCCACAATGCTTTGAATATAGCTCTCACGGACACTTTTGCGGACAGCAATTTTATCTACCAAATCATAGTAGACTTCCGGCTCCAGATATTTTAAGGATAAATCATCCAATTCAATTTTAATTTTGCTGATACCTAAACGCTGTGCAATGGGACAATAAATCTCCAGCGTCTCCTTGGCAATACGCTGCTGACTTTCCTTTTTCTTATACTTCAGGGTACGCATATTATGCAGGCGGTCTGCCAGCTTAATCATAATAACCCTGATATCCTTTGCCATGGCAAGGAACATCTTTCGCAAATTCTCTGCCTGCATCTCCAGCTTGGCATCGGATTGTTCCACACTGCTTGATAAGGGAATCTGCTCCAGCTTGGTAACACCATCTACCAAAAGTGCCACATCATTGCCAAATTCTCTCTTTAAGTCTTCATCCGTCATAATGGTGTCTTCCACTACATCATGCAGAATTCCTGCCACTATGGTTTCCTTATCCAATTCCAAATCAGCCAATATAATCGCCACATTTAAAGGATGAACAATATAGGGCTCTCCCGATTTACGAAATTGCTCCTTATGTGCTTCAAAGGCTATTTTATATGCCTTATCTATCATGGACGTATCATCGCTGGGGTGATATTTTTTTACACGCTTAATAAGCTCCTGATAAAGCTCATCGGGATCCACAAATTCCTGGGATTTACTCATTTTACCGCTATCAAAAATGACCTCATTTTTTTCTTCTGTCATAGGCTGCTCCATGCTTTGTTTTTTGCATTTCCCCAATTGTCCGTTTACTTACCCTCGTAACAGATTGCTGAATCCAGACGATATTTGCTCAAACGCTCACGTCCCTTTAAACCTGCCAATTCAATCATCACTACAATACCCACTACTTCACCGCCCAAGGATTCAATTAAATCAATCATTGCCTGAGTAGTGCCACCGGTAGCAATCAAATCATCCACAATCAATACCTTCTGACCGGGCTTTATGCTATCCTTGTGCATTTCAATAGTAGCGGTACCATATTCCAAATCATAGGTGGTTTCCACTGTTTCACAGGGAAGCTTTCCCTTCTTACGAATCAAAACAAAGGGTTTTCTGTTATTATATGCAATGGGTGTACCAAAGATAAAACCACGGGACTCCGGTCCTACTACAACATCATATTCCAAATCTTTAATTTTATCCTGCATGGTATCAATTGCTAAATGAAGACCCTCTGCATCCTGTAACACGCTGGTCACATCACGGAAAATGATGCCCGGCTCCGGAAAATCAGGTATACTTCTTACATATTCTTCCAACTTTTTCATGGTTTATCCACACCTTTCTCATGAATCATTCGTCAAAATTCATTATTCGTAATTTTGATTATATATTTTTTCAGTTAGAAAGTCAAAGCCTAATACAAAGCCGCCGGCACTTCCAACTGCTTCTTTACAAAATATTTGATAATATCACTTCTGGTTATAATACCGATAAATACGCTTCTGTCATCAATTACCGGCACAAAATTCTGATTTTGCGCCTGCCCCAAAAGCTGTTCCATATTGGTATCAATACAAACAGGCTTTACCTTTCCCATCTGAATCAAATCACGTATCGTCATATCTTCCAATTTTTTCATGGTAATATCTTCCAGATTACTATTGCGCTCTATAATGCGCCACAAAAAATCCCCCTCACTGATAACCCCCACATAACGATCTTCCCTGTCGATTACAGGTATGGCTGTGTAGCCGCTTCTACGCATTTTTTCCAACCCCTGACGGATTGTCATATGATCGCGCAGATAAGAAACCTCTACCTTAGGTAAAATAAACGATGCAATATTCACGCTCTTTCTCCTTTGTATCATTATAATACTTATTTGCTATCTCTTCCCACTCTATTCTTAATATACATTATACAGAAAAAGGCCTTCCACACGGGGAAAGCCTTAGATTATGCGGAATTATTTCTTACCACAACATTTTTTATATTTTTTACCGCTTCCACAAGGGCAAGGATCATTGGGATAAATCTTTGCTTCCTTAACAATTGTGGTAGAAGACTTCTGTTCTTTATAAAGAGCCTTCTTGGTATCTTCATCAAAGATATCATTCCACTCTTCCAGATTGTAAAGCCAATCTGCCTCTGCAGCTACCATATTCTTGTAAAGAAGTGCCTTGTCAAAACCAAGATTTACTACGGTATCCTCTTCCATTTCTTCAATAGGATTAGCCTCTACCAAGCTATCATTGATACCATCCAAGAAACCGGTCATGGTCATAAGAGAAACTTCATATTTGTCAGCCAGTTCCTTAACGGTACCCTTTACCACTTCATCAGGATTCTTTAAAAGCTTTGCATAGATATCCTTCTCTTCCATGAAGTATGCACCCCAAAGCTGCTGCAGCTTTTCTCTGCTGGTGTTCTCATTATATGCTATCTCTCTCCACTGTTCTAATAATGCCATAATAATACCATCCTTATTAACTATGCTTTTTGTATATTAGCGTCTTACGCTCTCAGAATATTTCTCTGACAAGCTATAGTATATAACAGATTGTCTTTTTACACAACTAAAAATTCCTTAAAAACAGTCAAAATATTTTTAAAAATTTTAGAATGAAGTGTATAAATCTTTTTTCCTGTGACATACTACTACTATCATTGGAACCCCCTCCTTTGATACTACCAAGGATAAAAATAATACTTAATCCTCCCCTTAAAAGCCTCCGGGAATGCGTGGGACGCGTTTCCGGGGGTTTTTGTTTTTGTAAGAGGGTGGGGGATGTGAAGGGGTGGGAGGCGGGGCGGTATGGGGAGAACCTACTCCTCAGTCGATGTTTTCTAATCGGTGGGGGAAAGTTTTTCGTAAGCTGCGGGTCGGAATTAAGGCGCATCCATGCGCCGTAATTCCTGAAACGCACGTCCTGTGCGTTTCCCCCTGAATCGGTTCATCCACCGATAAGAAAACGCTCTCCTGATTCGAAAGGTTCTCCCCATCCCCCCCCACCTCCCACCCCGCCTACATATTCCCTCGCCCACATTTCAAAAATTGATAATAATTAGCAAAAACACACTGAAAAAATAATTGAACTTGAGTAATATGTTGTAGGGTTTTACAAAATGTTTGTAATTGTGGTAGAATATTGCCAGACAGCTTTTTTCATGAATAAATGCGAATATATTTTAAGAAAGGATAACTCCTCATGAATGATAAAATGACTACTAATAATAATTCCCCCAAAAAGAAAATGTCCTCCAAGCAAATTGTGGCAATTGTTGGGGTGGTGCTTTTGGTGTTGATGTATGTGGTAACCTTGGTGGTGGCTTTTGTGGATAAATCTGCCTCCGGGAAGCTCTTTGCTTTATGCTTGGCTTCCTCCTTTGCCATTCCTTTTTTGATTTGGATTTATACCTGGTTGTATCAGAAAATGACTCATGGTGATGAAGATTAGAATAGAATAAAACCTGAAAAAGTTGTTTCTCTGTTTTCAAGGGAAACAACTTCTTTCTTTTCAACGATTATGGGGTGACAAACACTCCCTTGTCGGTTCCTTTTATGAATTTCACAAATTCATCCATGGGAATTGCATTGTTCAAAAAATCCATCCAAAAATTTTCATGAGCGGCAAAGCGCAGATTCCCATCCTCCGGGAATTGGGCGATAAATTCAGTTACCTTTTTATATTGCTCTTTATTTTCAAAAGCAATGGACCATTCGTAGCCTTCTGTTTGTCCTGCTTTTCTGCAAAAGATTCCTTCTTCGGTATACCAGGTAATATAACGGATGTCTGCATCCGTAGGGTCCGTTGTGGGGTAGGTACAGACAGTGGTTTGAGCAGTAAGGAGCTTTTCCTCCTCCAACAGGCGTTCTCTTTCTTCCCTTTTTTCCTGCTCCTTTTTGTGACGCTCACGCATTAACTCTCGCATCATTTCTTCAACAGAATCAAATCGTTCCAAAAATTCCTTCCATTGTTTTTCTGTATATTCTTGGGCACCAATCCGATAAGCAGTATCCGTATCCCCATTTTGAATTTTCTGCAATAGCTTTTCCTTATATGCCGCCAGAGATTCTTCCTGCTCCGATTCTCTTTCTCCTACAACCGTAGTCAGATAATCCAGCAGCCTTTTACAATCTTCATATTGATTATAAGCCTCCGCTTCCAGATAATCTCCCATTATCTTATTCAGAATCTCCGTCCAATCAACCTTCTCATTTAAGAATGCATCCTCTCCCGATAAATCACTGCAATAGCCCCTATAAGCGGCATTTTGAGCATACAGCTTTAATTGGTGAAATGAACCAAAGGTACCTCCATCAGTGATACCCATTTTATCGGTATAGCTGAGCAAGGCAAACATTTCCAATTGTGTGGCACAGCTTGGATTTACCTTATTAATCTGAACATTTACTACTACCTTTTTCCCTCCCAGATTGGAGACAACCTGTACGATAGGATTTGCTGCCGTAGATTTCTCACTGAGCACAGCCTTCACCCCATAGGTTATGGACTGCCCTTCCTCAGGCACCATGGTAATTCCTAAAATTTCTCCTTTTTCCTCCGACTCCGCTACCGTTACAGCTCCCTCAGCCTCCCGCGTATCGCCAAGACCAACATTGGTTACCTGCTCGGCTTGTGCCATATAAAGCTCTCGTGAATCGGCATACCGCATTGTTGCAGCCTGAGCATCATTACCATCTGCCCCTGCATCAATACCTAAATCCAAACCTGCCATTTCAGCAAATCTGGTGCCACGCTGTACTGTTCTGTCTTGCTTCCAAACTTCTGTATAGCGCGAGCTTACACTGCCATTTACCTGCATTTTACCTCCTTTCCGCAGCCTTTCCGTCATTCCGGGCTGCACCGCTTTCCTGAAAGGACCAAGCGGTATTTATTTTTTACGCAAAAACAGCGTCTTCTCCAACTGTTCAATCCGTTGAAAATAGACGCTGTCCTTAGCTGATATGTATATCGGCACAGAGTTTTATTTAGTTTACCCCAAACTCCCGAAGTTCCCTTTCTGCCTGGTCCTTGGTGGTAAAATGAATCCCATGAATCCCCAAAGCCTTGGCTGCTTCCACATTGGGCAGGGTATCATCCAGAAAAACACATTCCTCTGCCACCAACCCATAGCGCTCAAGCAAAAGCTCATAAATAGCTGCATCAGGCTTAATCAGCTGCTCCTTATAGGATAAAATCCCTCCATCCATATAGGGCAAAAATGCCAGACTTTCCTTACAATCCCTCTCTGCCTTGCGGGAAAAATTGGATAGATACCAGACCTTTAAACCCTTTGCTTTTAACTCCTGTAGCCAGGGAATGGCATAATCCCTGATAGTAACCATACCCTCCACGTTATCAAAGGCAAGGTGCAATTCTTTTTCAATTTCCGGGTCTGCATCCACAAAGCCTTGCAGGATTTCCTCATCCGTCCATTTTCCTCTGTCCAGTTCAAACCATACCGGGCTTAATACCGAAGCTTTGGCAATGCGCGCTACCATTTCCTCATCAAAGCCCCTATCCTGCAGAAATTCCTTCCATCTGAAATCTGCCAATACATTTCCTATATCAAAAATAATATTTTTAATCATTTGTTTTCCAGCTCCATAATCTGCAAAAGCTTTTTTGCTGCCGTATTCATAGGGATTTTGGTATTTCTCACCACACAAAACTGACGCTTAGGTATGATTTTATTAAATCTCAGTTCAAACAGCAAGCCGGACTCCACATAATCCTTGGCAAAATCCTTTACCACACAGCCAACCCCCAGATTTCTTCTTACAAACTGTACAATCATATCACTGGTAGCCAGTTCAAATTCCGGTTGAATCCGCACATTGTTTTTTGCCATAAACTCATCCATGTATTTTCTGGTGCTGGTGTTTTTTTCCAGACATATCAACGGCAAATTTTCCAATTCCTGAAAATCCAATGTCTTATTCTTATAGGAAGTAAATCTTCTTCCCGCCACAAAAACATCCTCAATTTCCCGAACCGGTAATACCTCCAAATCACCTATCTCACCAAAGGGTGAACTGACAATACAAAAATCAATTCTTCCTGCCCGAAGGGTTTCCAGGGTCTGAGGAGTGGGTGCATTGGTAACAACAATTTTTATCTCAGGATACTGCTCGTGGAATTTTTCCAAAAAAGGAAGTAAATAAAATTGCAGAGTCATATCACTGGCACCGATTCTTATCTCACCCAATTCCATATTCTGCATCTGGCGTACCTTCTGCACACCCAACTCAATCTGCTCATACCCCTTTTCCACATAGGAAAACAAAAGCTCTCCCTCAGCAGTCAGACGTACCCCCTTTGAAGCTCTGTAAAAAAGCTCCACATCCAAACTTCTCTCCAATTGCTTTAATGCCTGACTGACCGCCGGTTGGGAAATCGCAAGCTCTCCGGCAGCCTTGGTAAGACTGCCGCATTTTGCCGTATAATAAAACACCTTAAAATATTCCAGATTTCCTGTCATTTGTTTCTCCAATTTATCTGCTAAATAATAGGTTTATTCCTATATATAATGTCCTCTCTTCCCGGACCGTTGCTAATCATGGTAATGGGGTAGCCAATCTGTTTTTCAATAAACTCAATATAATTTCGACAATTTTCCGGCAGTTCCTCATATTTCCTGATACCACGAATCTCGCATTTCCAACCGGGCAGATTCTGCAATACCGGCTTTGCCTTTGCAAGCTTTGCAGTAACCGGGAATTCCGTGGTAACTTCTCCATCAATTTCATAGCCCACACATACCGGAATTTCATCCAAATATCCCAACACATCCAATACCGTAAAGGCTACATCCGTAGTCCCCTGCATACGACACCCATATTTGGATGCCACACAGTCAAACCAGCCCATACGTCTGGGACGCCCTGTGGTTGCACCATATTCTCCGCCGTCACCACCGCGCCGTCTTAACTCATCCGCTTCCTCACCAAAGATTTCCGATACAAAAACTCCTGCACCTACTGCCGAGGAATATGCCTTACATACCGTAATAATCTCCTTTATCTCATAGGGTGGAATCCCTGCTCCAATGGCACCGTATGCTGCCAATGTAGAAGATGAGGTAACCATGGGATAAATACCATGATCCGGATCCTTCAAGGTTCCAAGCTGTCCCTCTAAGAGAACCGTCTTTCCCTCCTTCAATGCCTTATCCAAATAAGCAGAAACATCGCACACATAGGGAGCTACCATATCCCTGTACTGATGCAGGGTTTCCAACAATTGCTTCACATCAATGGCGGGCTTATGGTACAAATGCTGTAATAGAATATTCTTCATTTCGCAGACACGCTCCACCTTTTCTGCCAACAATTCTTCCTCAAAAAGCTCGCTCACTTGAAAGCCAATCTTGGCATACTTATCCGAATAAAAGGGCGCAATACCGGACTTGGTAGAGCCAAAGGATTTCCCCCCAAGTCGTTCTTCCTCATATTGGTCAAATAAAATATGATATGGCATCACAATCTGCGCCCTGTCAGAAACCAATATCTTTGGCATGGGCACACCCTTTTCTACAATGGATTGAATCTCCTGAAATAAAATCGGGATATTTAATGCCACACCATTGCCGATAATACTTGTGGTATGATGATAAAACACCCCCGACGGCAAGGTATGCAAGGCAAACTTTCCATAATCATTTACTATGGTATGCCCTGCGTTGGCACCTCCCTGAAAACGCACAATAATGTCCGCCCCCTGCGCCAGCATATCTGTAATCTTACCTTTTCCTTCGTCGCCCCAATTCGCACCTACAACTGCCTTTACCATATCATTTACCTCGCCTTTCTGAAATCTACTATTCTCATTTTTACGATTGCAGGTAACAACCGCTTCATGACACAGATAGTATAACTCCACCATTAGCATAAGTAAAATCAATAGTTTTTATGCAATGTATAATTTAAACTTATGAACCAATCTCGATAACAAATTGATTTTTCCCTTTTCTCTTTGCCTCATACAAGGCATTATCAGCCCGGGAATAGAGCTCCTGCAACGTTTTCCCTGTATCCGGATACATGCCGATACCAATACTTGCTGAAAGCTGAACCGTTGGATATTTTGCACATACCTTACGACTTGCCTTTAACAATTCTTCTGCCTTTTTGGTGGTATCAGAAAGCTCAGAAACATTTTTCATCAATACAAAAAATTCATCGCCGCCAACTCTGCCCACAATATCATTCTCACTAAAACAGTTTTTGATTTCCGTGGCAAAATTAATCAGGAACTCATCGCCGGTCTGATGTCCCATTGTATCATTAAGTGACTTAAAATTGTCTGCATCAATCATAAACAAGGCATGGGACGACTCATCCTCATAGACAAGCGTCTGCTGAATATGCTCCATGGTGGTCTCCCGATTTAACAGCCTTGTCATTCTATCCATTTCAGCCGCTTCTGCCAGCTTCTGTTCCTTCAATTTTTCACTGTCAATATTCTTAGCCGTAAGCATCGCACACAAATGACCGGTATCCACATCAATCAGAAATCTCACTTCATTGTGTATCCAATGTACGGAACCATCCGTCAATACCCGTTGATATTTAAAGGATAAATGACTCCTTCCCTTGCCATACATGCGCCGTAAAAAATTAGGGGTAAAATTATGATAAAATTCAGCCGCCATACTCCCCCGTTCCACAATGGAGTCCTTTGCAGCCTGACAGAGCTTTTCTACGGTAAGACACGCCTGTAATGTTCCCTCTCCAATATTCTGTCTTCTCTGACTGATAATTCTCCAATCATCCACATCAATATAGGACACCGCATAGGTATCATGAGGAAGCTTAAATAAATATTTTAATTCCTGCTGGTAATGCTGTCTTACAATATAATCTCTGGTTATATCCTGAGTGATACCTAATACCCCTAAAATCTTTCCTTCATTATCTGTAAGAAGGTACTTGGAAGTAGAGCCATATCTGGCCTGTCCATTATCATCCGTAATAGGTTCCATATAATTAACCATATTTCTTTTCTCAGTTAACAGCTTTTGATCATCCGCTATATACCGTTCCGCTAAATTTTCATCCGAAAAAATCTCTGTATCCGTATGACCGATAATCTCATTGACATTTTCTTTACCTACCATTTTTACAAAAGGCATGGAGGCAGCCCTATACACCAAATTTGCATCCTTTACAAACATCATATCCGGTGTATTATCCAGCATTGCCTGAAACGCTGCAATAATAACTTCATTTGCATCCCCATAATCATTTCTCATATGCATACCCCGTTCCGCTTATATATACCTTTATTATACTCTATTTCACGGGAAAAAATATAGGATATTGCTCCTACAAAAAACAGCACCACCCTAAACGGTGATGCTGTTTTCTATTTCTACTCTTTTCCATCCCAGCAATAAGTACATAACTTACACTTATCAATCCCCACAGATTTAATCATATCATCCAATCTATGGAAACGCAGGGATGTAAAATTTAATTTCTTACAGATTCTGTCAACCATATCCTGATATTCAGGGGTATCCGGGTCAACATAATTCTTCAAATCAATTTCCTTACCTTCCTCTTCAATTTCCTTAATTACTCTTCTGGTTATCAAATCCATTTCTGAAGAAGAACGGGAGAAATTCAAATATTTACAGCCATACATAAGAGGAGGACAGGCAGTACGGATATGTACCTCCTTGGCACCACTCTCATATAAAAATTCTGTAGTTTCGCCCAACTGGGTACCACGCACAATGGAGTCATCAATCAGAAGAAGGCTCTTATCCTGAATCAAATCATGCACAGGAATCAGCTTCATTTTGGCAATCATATTACGCTGGGTCTGAATGGTGGGCATAAAGGAACGTGGCCAGGTAGGTGTATATTTAATAAAGGGTCTGGAAAAAGGAATACCGGAACGATTTGCATAGCCAATGGCATGGGGTGTACCGGAATCAGGAACACCTGCTACAATATCCGGCTTCACATCATCACGTTCTGCCAAAAGTTCTCCACAATTATAACGCATCTTCTCTACACTGATACCTTCGTAGGAGGAAGAGGGATAACCATAATATACCCAAAGGAAGGTACAGATTTTCATATCCTTTCCGGGCTGCACCAAGGTATGTACACTTTCCGGTGTTACCACTACAATTTCACCGGGACCAAGTTCTCTCTCTTCCTTGTATCCCAAATTTAAATAAGCAAAGCTCTCAAAGGAAATACAATGGGCACCATCCTTCTTACCAATTGCCACAGGAGTTCTTCCCATACGGTCACGGGCAGCATAGATTCCCTTAGGGGTCATTATCAGCATTGTCATGGAGCCGTCAATAATCTCCTGGGCATACTGAATACCCTCCACCAGATTATCCTTTTGGTTTACGATGGATGCCACCAGCTCTGTGGCATTAATATCACCACCACTCATTTCCAGAAAATGAGCATGTCCCTTTGCAAACAAATCCTTTACAATGGCATCCGTATTATTAATTTTACCTACGGTTGCAATGGCATAAGTACCGTGATGGGAACGTACAATTAAGGGCTGTGGCTCATAATCGGAAATACAACCAATACCCAAGTTACCACGCATCTCATTTACATCTTTATCAAATTTGGTACGGAAGGGGGAATTCTCAATATTATGAATTGCCCTGTCATAGCCTTTCTCTTCACTGTACACAGCCATTCCTGCACGTCTGGTTCCCAAATGAGAATGATAATCCGTTCCAAAAAATAAATCAAATACACAATCCTCATTGGATGCTACACCAAAAAATCCACCCATGTTCTTTCTCCCTTATCTTGCTTTTTTATTTTATTAAATTACTATCCTTACCTATACATTTATCTCAGCTTTTACACCAAGTAAATCTCTGTTTTTTTCCAAAATCGGTGTAATCACATTTTGCAGGAAGCTTTCTACCTGCTCCTTAGAACGTCCCACATATCCGGAAGGCTCCATGGTCTTTTGTAATTCCTCCAGACTCATAGGAAAAGCCGGGTCTGCTGCTATCAATTCCAACAGATTGTTTTCTTTTCCCAAAACCTTTACATTATGCCCTGCCTCCATGGAAAGCTCACGGATGCGCTCATGGAGTTCCTGACGATTACCCCCCAGCTTCACAGCATCCATCATAATATTTTCTGTTGCCATAAAGGGAAGCTCACTCATCAAATGCTTCTCAATTACCTTGGGATAAACTACCAAACCATCTACTACATTCAAGCACAAATCTAAAATACCGTCAATAGCCAAAAATCCCTCCGGTATGGACAATCTTTTGTTTGCCGAATCATCCAGCGTTCTCTCAAACCACTGGGTTGCAGAGGTAATTGCCGGATTTAGCGCATCTATCATTACATAACGGGAAAGGGAAGCAATTCTCTCACTTCTCATAGGATTTCGCTTATATGCCATGGCTGAAGAACCTATCTGACTCTTTTCAAAAGGCTCCTCCACTTCCTTTAAATGCTGTAACAAGCGAATATCATTACTCATCTTATGAGCGGATGCGGCAATTCCGGCAAGCACATTTGCCACTCTGGTATCCACCTTACGGGAATAGGTCTGTCCCGATACGGGGAAGCATTCTGCAAATCCCATCTTCTTGGCAATCATAGGATCAATTTTGTCAATGATTTCCTGATTCCCATCAAAAAGCTCCAAAAAAGAAGCCTGGGTTCCTGTGGTTCCCTTAGAGCCAAGCAGCTTCATATTACCAAGTACATGCTCCAAATCTTCCAAATCCAGACAAAATTCCTGCAACCACAAGGTTGCTCTCTTACCAACAGTAGTGGGCTGAGCCGCCTGAAAATGGGTAAATGCCAAAGTGGGCTGTTCCTTATACTCTTCTGCAAATTCAGCCAGCTTTTGCATCACATTCACTAATTTCTTCTTAACAAGCTTCAGTGCTTCCGTCATCACGATAATATCCGTGTTATCGCCTACATAACAGCTGGTAGCTCCCAAATGAATAATTCCCGCCGCCTTAGGACACTGCTGTCCATAGGCATACACATGACTCATTACATCATGGCGTACTTCTTTTTCCCTTGCTCTTGCCACATCATAATTAATGTCCTCCGCATGGGCTTTTAATTCATCAATCTGTTCCTGAGTAATAACAGGCTTTCCATTTTGGGAAAGCCCCAATTCCTTCTCCGTCTCTGCCAAAGCAATCCACAGCTTTCTCCAGGTACGAAATTTCATATCCGGTGAAAAAATATACTGCATTTCCCTGCTGGCATAACGCTCGGACAGGGGACTTTGATATCTGTCTGTGCTCATGGGTTCCTCCATTCTATTCCTCACTTTTACCTCAAATATTATAGCTTGCACACCTTTAGAAATCAATAACCAGTTTAGCCCCGAGTGTAACGATTTACCATTCCCAGAATTTCCTGAGCAAATTCAGGATATTGCTGTACCACATCCATAATTTCCGCATGCGCAGATTCTGCCACATCATTATTGTAATCCATCTGCTTTCTAAGAGACTGCCTTCTTAAAATCAAATCATGACGAATTTCCACCATTTCTCTTTTGTCCAACAAGGCACTAATCTGATTGACCCACCGGGAGGGTTCAGAAACCCGATAATGGGACAACTGTACAATAAGCTGCTCCTGATAATACTCTGCCTTTGCCTCGGCCTCCGCATATTGCTTGCGTTCTTCCTTTTCCTGCTGATACATTTTCCAGCGTCTTTCCAGCCTGCTTGCACTGTCCGTATTATATTTCATGTAAAGATAATCCATTAATTGAGTATTATTCACATATCGGATTTTAACTTTATTTTGCAACTGTATCAGTTTATTTATGGCTTTCTCCACACGCACCTTTTCCTTGTCAGCATCCGCATACTTGATACAAAGCACCGTAATGGCAATTGCCGCTGTCATCATAGCTAAAAAATAACCTGCATAGGTATTCATTTCAAGTACAAACTGCAATACTGCAAGCATTCCCAGACAAAGCACCAATGCTGTAAGGAAAATCACTACCATTCCACGGAAATTTACCATCATGGTTTCCAACTCAGCCTTGCGATATGCATAAGCGTGACGTTCTCCGTTTAACCTCTGTAAATCCTGCTTGATTAAAGCCCCCTGCTTTTCTCCCTGCTTTATCTTTTTCAAGCCCTCTTCAATTTCATTTTCCTGCTTTCGCATCTGATAATATTCCGAATCCCCCATCCGGTTTTTCTTATCCCTGTAAATATTGCGCTCCTGCTCTAAAGCTATCAGCTTATGGGCTATGGTGTTGATTTCCTCACGCTCTTCCTCAGGAAGCGCCTCAATCTCTTCCATATCTGTCAGATAGGTAGTTACTCTGGTATACTCTCCCGTCAAAAGGTCGATTTCCCGGGTAGCCTCCTGCATCTGCTCTAAGCAACTGATAATATAGCGGCTTCTCTGTTCCTCATCCCAAAAATCCACTCCATCTCTTGCATATACAATTTCTTCCCAATCATCCTGATAATCTTCTCTGTTTACTTTTCTAAATAATCTCTTCCACCACTTCATGGATTACTCCTCTATTCCAAAACGCCACGTCTGTAACCAGCCTTTAACGCCTGCGTCAGATTTTCACTTTCTTCATAATATTTTTGTACTTCACTTCCCTCGCGCCAAAGAATACGCTGCTGCAATTGTTGATACTGTGCCTGCTGCCGCCAGGACGCCTTTAACTCCTCCAGCTTCTTTTCCAATGCCAGTGAAAGTTCAAATTTACCGGGTATTTCTGCTGCAAAGGCTATGTATTCCTCTTCTGACAAACACATTCTTTTGGCTGCCAGATATGCCATCATATACTCTTCCTTTTCCTGAGTTTTATAAGCCTCCAAAAAAATCTCTGCTGCCTTCTCATAAAGCATCAGTCCGGTATATGCCACACCCTTATTGTGCAAAATGATTGCTTTCACATCTGCTGCCGGCAAAACCTCATCCTCTTCATTTCCCTTTTCCTGCCATTTTTCCAGCAGACTATCATACCCCCGTATGGCTACCACATATTTCTTACGCTTTAGCGCATAATCAATCTGGCTCTTTCTTTTCTCAATACTGGAAAGTCCGGCGCCCTGCTTTAACACCTGTCCCACCTCTGCGATTTTTTCCATAGAGAAAAAGCCGGTATATTCCATTATCATAATGACAAATGCGCTTAAGGAACCCTGCTTATGTACCATGGGATGAAGTGCCTTTGCCAAATCCCTTAAACCACATTCCCGGTCAATCCACTCTATCAGCGCATCATTCATAAAAGAAACATCCAGCAAAAAAGCATTTTCCTTAATACAATGACATAGCTCTTCCATGCAAAAAACCGGAATATCCAGTCCCGAAATACAATATGGAGTTGTAGCATATCTGCCCACACATACGCTCGCCCGCATATAACCTCCTTTTACTCCTACTCAAGCTCCACTTCCTGCTTCCAGCATTCCTTCGTAGCAGGACGGAACACACCGAAACCTAAATCCTCTATCTCTATCAGCAAATGCTTTTCATCCTTAAAATGCAAATGCATTTTCAATCTACTGCTTCCTTCCGGCAATCCTTCCAATGTTATGGGAACACTTCTGCTGCCACCGCCTATCAGCGATGTCAACAACAGCTCCACAACATTTCCCTCCTGTAGGTAAAACTCCACCGTATTTTCAGACTCAAACCAATTCACCCCTGCATCCAGAAGTGCAAAATAGGAATCCTGTCCCTGCCGTAAAACCTTCATACCAATATTGGTTCTCAGCTTATCCTCTCCCAGAAAAACATGGGTTTTTCCGGCTTCACCGGGAAGCAGACGCTCCAGCATGCCGAAACAGGCACCCTTGCTGTAAAGATTATTTCCTTGAAAGACACGTCTTCCCTTGCAAAGATACTTTAAGGACTCCTGCATCCAATCCCCTGCAAACTGTTCTCCTATCAGATACACAGATGCAACCGTTTGATTTTGACATTCCGCCTCCAATAAATGCAGGAACGTCTCATCAAAATGCGTCATTTTCTCTTTTCGTAATTCCTCATTTTCCGGCAGAATACCGGTAGGAAAAGGGAAACTTGCTTCCTTCACATATACCACAATGGGAGTCGTGCGCCTGTTACATTCCAAACGAGATATTTTCATTTCATTTTCCCCATATTCACATAGGAGAGTCTGCGTCCTCCAAAGTTCCTCCGGCTGATACAGCATGAAATGATAAAAACTTTCCACATGACTTTGAATAAAAACCTTATCCGCTTTTAGCCGCACACTTGCCACTACCTGCTCTATAACCTCCAGCATACGACCATTTACTTTTTCACAGGTAATCATAAGATTTCCGATTTTTTCCGGCGGCGCAATCTGAGAAAGCATTCCCAGACATCTCTTAAAAAACAATGCCAATAAAGATTCCGGCTGATAGCTTTCCCCATCAATTTGAATGGGCTCACCATTTATGGCAAGACTCACCAGATTTTCAACCAGAATTCCCTGTTCTTTAGTCTCTTCCTCCTGCATAAATTTTAATGCATCTTTCCCATATAGCCATTGATTTACACCGATTTTTTTACACAAAAGAGTGGGAATATTATAATTTTGCTCACCGGCAACCAGGGAGAGCGTTTCCACAGTATTTTCACCTGCATTTGCATAACTAATCTGGGAATAATTATCACATAAATCAAATCCAACCACAATCTTCCCATTACTTAACAATTTCATGCTACGCATCTCCTTTCTGCCCTAAGCCTATTTAAGCTCAAAAAGCTTCTCGTTTAAAAATTCCTTACAATAATACTCCTCCAGCAATCGCTCCAGAGTATCATAATCCTGCATACTTTTACAGATAAGCATATCGTTAATCATATCATACTTACCTTCTGAAGCCACACTGACACTATCACTCTTTTGAATACTTCCGCTTTCTGTCAGTTGTTCTTCACCCTCTGTTTCTTCCGAAATATAATATTGAAGACTTTCTCCAAAAAACATTACAAAATCAATAAAGTATACTCCGGAATATACCTCATGCATAGTCTGTGAAATATACTCCTGTGCATCTCCGTTGGCATGAAGCATAACATAGTGGATTCTGGCTCTTACACCGGGACGGGTTCGATACTCAATAATTACTCTGTCCCGCATTTCTTCCAACAAATACGCAAATTCCTTGTATTCCCGAAAGAAATTCAAATAAATTCTTTTCTCCAGCATTTCCTCTAACAGCGTAGCCACAAAGGGCTTCTTGTCTTCTGTCAGCTTATCATGATTTTCCGCATAATATTTTAAGAATGCTAATTTCTCTATTTTGGGGATTTCTTCGCCTCTGTTATAGGCATAAAAAATTTCCTGGAATACATACTCCTCGGTAATCTTTTCCTTTACAAAAAAATCATATGCGCATTGTGCCAAAACAGCCTCTTCCACTCCGGTATCTGCCCCCTGGGATACATAATATCGGAAAACTTCCATTTTTTCCCCCACATAGGCTCCGGAAAACAGCATCTGCATCAGCATCCGCTCTGACAACTCATAACAGGGCACATCAAAGGTTCTTGCTGCCTTCCATATATCCCGCATATCCTTGGTCATACCCCGGTAATACTTAGCCAGATATTGCAAAATCGCACTATTACACTTTCCCTTTTTGAAAGCACAGCTTGCCGCCGCAAGAAGCAGCCAATCCTCCTGAAAATCCATTTTCTGAATCATTGCGTCTACAAAACGGGCTAATATCTTGGCATCTACAAAATAAGGACTATACTGCTTAATCCATTTATATGCCAGTTCTCCCATTCCGGTTCGAACCATATAGCGAATCGCCTGATTTCTTTCTTCCTCTGACAGAAGCTCCATGGGTAATTGCTCCAAAAAGCTCTCCATAGTTCTGATATCATCCAGGGAATACAGATATTCCAGCAATTTCATGTATATTCCACGTTTTAGCGGTATTGCCGTATATTCTGATTCCACCAGACGTATGTACCTTTCCACACTTTCCTGAGACAACTCTTCTTCCCGAACCTGATCATACAGATAGACATCCAAGCCCTGAGAATCTTTTACATAATGAGCCAGCATCCTAAGATACTTTCCGGGCATCATAAGCTTTTCCAAGGTATATTCCACATCACGCATAAAACGATTCCCATAAGCATCCTCAAATGCAATTACATTATCATTCCCATACAAAACAATCCATGTGCGACCATCCTGCAAATGATAGCTTACCGGCTTCAGATTTCCCGGCTGATATACAATCACCTTACGCAATGCGGCATTTTCCACCGTTACCAGGTGAGCAAACAATAATTTAGAAAGTGCCGGTGCCGTCTGCTCCGTAATGATTCCCGGAGTAAGCAGCTCATGATACAAGCCTGCCAAATATCGGCTAATATGTCCTTTTTGAATTTGATCTATCACAAAGCGTTCTATTCTGGGACGATATTGGTCATAAAGGTCTTCGTATTCTGTTTTGTGCTGTAACACATAGTAATACAAAAAGGCTGCTCGCTCATAATCCAGATTATTCTGATACATAAAGTACATCAATACTACTTTGGGTAAATCATGAAGCCTTTGCATATCCACGGACATCATATAATATTCATACAGATTGGTAATCCTAAGCTGCGCTTCCACGCCCTTTTCATACCAGGTAAAATACTCCTGTCCGACTCTGCCGCCTTTTATCAAAAGGGTACATAATTCCTGTAAAATACGTGCATCCTGCTCTTTTTCATAAAGCATCATCAACAGCTTTTCCAATACAAGGGAATATTCCTTTACCTTTCCTACAAGATAAAGCAGCTGCTCCACAGTTTCACCCTTTAACATTCCATACCTTGCCCCGAAATAAGCCACCTGTAATCCAAAGCCTTCCAATCTGCGCAACACAGCGGGATTACTGTTTAATAAGTTTAAAGCTTCTATGTATAAAATAGGACTGATGCAACCATATTGAAATTGTCTTTCCAAAAAGCTCCACTTTGCAGAAGCCGATTTGTTATATTCTTCCGATAAATACAAAAGCAGCCACGCCACACGCCATTCCTGACGATTCCTTTTATAAATCCCTTCTACTTCATTGGCAACCCAGTCAATATATTCTTCCTCCCTTTGAATCAAGGTAGTCAGATAAAGGTAATATGCCCAAAGTACATCGTCCCCCTGTTCTTTCCGCTCCATCATTTCTACAGCATGGTCTAAAATCCAGCCGGCCTCATGAAAACGTTCTTCTGTAATCAGCAATTGTGCCTGAAATAATCTGGCTGCCACATCCTCTTCATCAAAGGTAATCAAATTAGCCACTAGTTTATTGGTTTCCTTCAGCCATGCACTTTTACTGATTTTTTTCAAACGAAAGGCCTGATAAAATTTCATCAGCTGCACAAGCACCTGCTTCTGTTTGCCAATCTCTGCTCTGCCCGGAGACTCCTCTCCCAATCGTACCTCCACCGGTACCTCAAGAGAAAAATAAGAATTGTAAATAAATACCCTGCCAAAATTCATACCCCTTCGACATAAGCTACTGTCAATATAAACAGGTAATCTGCAACGATTCCCCAAGAAATCATCATCTGACAAATATTCTTTTTCGGTAAATACAAAATCCCCCTCGCATTCCACCTGTAATCCGGTATACCCCCATCCATTTCTGATAATGGTCACTATGGATTCTGTTACTGCATAAGGATTTTCCACTACCGGTAATGTCAGCTTTAGTTGCTTTTCTTCTGTTAAAAAGTCTATTTTTTGCTTTTTGTTCGCCTGAATCAGAAAAGCCTCCATATTCTGCTCGTTTCCGGGATATGCCGAAAGCGCCCGGTAACACTCATAAAGCTGAGTATCGCTTCCGGTAAACACACGAGGAAACTCCTTGGAATAAAAAAGCTTTACCGCTTCCTTCCAATTACTTTTTGCCAGATTTGCAAAGTGGAAAAGATTTTTTATATTTCCTACCGAAGAATTAATCACCCTATGCTCTATAGAAACCACAAATGGCAGATAATATTCTCCCTGATTGCTGACAACAGAAAAGGTTCCCTTCAGCACATCCCCTTCTTCCATGTTTTCTCCATGAAAACAAAAAAGAATTTCTACATCATTACCGGTAAATTCTGTGGTCAGACATTCCATCCTGATATCCGAGGACATAATATAACCTTCCGTAAACCCTTCCGATGTAGCAGTTATGTGAAAGGAACCTTCATAAACACTTCCCCCAGAAAGTGAAATTTCTAATTTTGTGCATGAAAAATCAAGAGAACCATTCTCATACTCGAAGTTTCCCTCTAAAATCCTCTTGACAATTTCCTGCATTTTTTACTCACCCGCTTCATTTTTGTAATATTCTTCTTTAGTAGTATATCAAAAATATATGCTTTGGGCAATGAATTTTGACAGAAGAATGTATTGATAAAATTGGAAAAGGATGGCACGAAGCCATCCTCTTTGTTTATTCCAAATTTAATTTTTGTGTCAGAATCCTGTGGGATACATAATATAGTACTGCTGCCATCACCACATTAATCACTAATGTATAATCATAGATACCAAGCATATCCATCTCTGAGATTGCTTCCGGATTCTGGAATGTATTTATGGATAACCTGATGGAATAAATCATCTGTACCACAGAAGCAATAATTCCGGTAACCATACAAAGTCCAAAATAAGTAAGAATACCCATAAGAGCCTTGTGCTTCTTGGATAACTGTCCAATGGTAAGTGCACTGAACAAAATTATCATGGTAGTAAAAGGAGAAATCAGGAGCATAATCAGCATTACAACACCAAAATGAATCATATAGTCACCAAATTCAGACTGAAGTGCCATTGCCATTTCATCCCACAGCATTGCCATAGCATCTCCAAAAGAATAACCATCTACAGCACCTGCTACTCCACCACCAAAGGCAAATATTAAAGCCACCACAGAAATAATCACACCAATTTCAATCAGCAGATACCAGAAACCGGAAACTAAAATTTTGCTATTTAACAACTGATGAGGCTTTACAGGCAGGGTATTGGTTAAATAACCCTGATCCGTATACATGGTCTTAAAGAAATTTACACCTAGGAAAATCATAATACCATATGTCACACCCATCAGCATAAAGATGTAAACCAAAAAGCTGACCATCATTACAAAGGCAAATATAATTGCCTGTACCTCATCCACATTACTGTCATCAGCAAACAAATCCCTCATCCAGGGCATCTGAAATACCATACAACCAAGAACTGTCACCGCAAACATGGCAAGCAACAGAATACTTCCCATTTTATATACACTTTTCCACTCATATTTCATTAATTTTCCTAACATGCGAACACCTCCCTGAAATAAGCATCTACTGATTTGCCATGCTTCTCACGTATCATATCTACTGATGTATACAGTACAAGCTGACCATATTTCATAAAGATTACTTCATCCAGTACCTGCTCCACATCTTCAATTAAATGAGTAGAAATCAAAACGGTTGCTTCCGGATTATAGTTGGTAACAATGGTTCTCAAAATATAATCTCTGGCTGCCGGGTCAACACCCGCAATGGGTTCATCCAAAATATATAAATCTGCATTACGACTCATTACCAGAATCAACTGTACCTTTTCCTTGGTACCCTTGGATAAGGTTTTCATCTTCTGAGAGGGGTCAATATTCAGACTCTGTAACATTTCCATTGCCTTTTCTCTGGAAAAATCCTCATAAAAATCTTCAAAATAATCAAAGATTTCGGAAATCTTCTGATTACCTCCAAGGTAAGTTCTGTCCGGCAGATATGCCACTCTCGCCTTGGTCTCCACACCTACGAAGCGACCATTAATCTTAATGCTGCCGGAGGTGGGGGTCAAAAGCCCGTTCATCATTTTAATCAAAGTGGTCTTACCACTTCCGTTAGGTCCCAACAAGCCGATAATCTTACCCTTCGGCAATGTCAGTGTTACGTTGTTTACAGCAACATTGTTTGCGTTGTAACTTTTTGTTAAACCAACAATCTCCACTAATTCATTCATTATTTATCCTCTCCCTCATAATTTTCGATTAACTCAATAACCATTTTGCGGGTGTACCCTAGTTCCTTCATTCCTTCAAAAAACAGTTCCATGTGTTCATCCGCCAGCGACTTTCGTATGCCATCAATCAAAGTCACGTCCTCTGTTACATTCCTGCCATTGGTACGCTGTGTTATAATCAAACCGCTTCTCTCCAGCTCTGCAAACGCCTTCTGCATGGTATTGGGATTGACCGCAGCCTCTGCTGCCATCTCCCGAACACTGGGTAAGCGACCTCCCGGCGGATAGTACCCTGAAATAATCATTTTTTGAATGCGTTCCACCAGCTGAATATATATCGGTCTGTCAGAATCTAATTCCCACGCCATATGCCTCTCCTTTCCTTTTGTGTTATTGTACTAATTGCTTAATACAAGAATACACTAGAATATTATATCCGTCAACACTTTTTTTATTATTTTTAAAACTTTTTTTATTTTGCCGCATATATTATCCTAAAAACATAAAAGGTCTATTTATGTCCAATCTAATAAAAAGCGAACTTTTGGCAACTCAGGAGCCGGAAGCAACGGACTCTGTGGGTTCCCTAAAAATCAGTGTTATCTCTTCTCTGGGAATGGTTCCCATTGAAAATGCAACGGTAACCGTTTCCTATACCGGTGATCCTGATTCCCCCATTCAGACACTGACTACTGACAGTTCGGGACAAACACCGGTTATCGAACTTCCGGCACCTCCCGTAGCATTATCTCTGGATTCCTCCGCCCAGGAGCAGCCTTACTCCGAATACAATATCGGGGTAACTGCCGAAGGCTTTGAACCTGTTTTAATTTCCGGTTCCGAAATTCTTGCAGCCCAGCTTTCCCTACAACCTATCCGCATGACCCCCACGGATTCCATGGCAGAAACGGACAATATCGTTGTAATTCCTGCCCATACCCTGTTTGGAATCTATCCACCCAAAATCCCGGAGGATGAAATCAAACCCATGCCCGATACGGGAGAAATTGTCTTAAGCCGAGTGGTAATTCCCGAATATGTAATTGTCCATGATGGGGTTCCTCAGGACTCCACCGCCCCCAACTATTGGGTGCGTTATAAGGATTACATCAAAAACGTGGCATCTTGTGAAATCTACTCCACCTGGCCGGAAAGTGCGCTTTATGCCAATATATTGGCTATTATGTCCTTTACGCTAAACAGAGTCTATACGGAATGGTAGGGGAATCATTAGATTTAAGTACTAAATTTTCCATTGCTACACCGTCGGTATAATCGTCTAAGCGTATCTTAAATTTGATTCTGATATCCCCATCCTTGACTTCTATCTTATCTATTATAGTAGATAGTAACATTTGCTTGGTTTGAACATCTGCGTTTTGAAACTCTTCTTTCCAATTCGGCACTCTGCAAATAAACTCCTCCATGTCACTGCGTTGTAATTTGTTGTCTGCTAAGGTTTTCTTGATTTCCTTGATTGTTTCATCTAATTCTGATAGTGCCTGCTGCTTCTCTTTTATTATGGAAGATAATTTTTCCGCACTGAAATAATACTCACCCCTGATTGCTTCGGGTATTTTTTCCTCTAGGGTTTCAATATCCTGTTGCAACTTCTTCTGTTCCTTTTGGATTTTCTGTAATTCCTTTTCGGTATTCTTGTTTTGCTCACTGTACATTTTCTCAATTTCTTCGGAGACATCTATATTCTTTAGGCGCTCCATGTAGGATTCTACTACGTTGAATACGATATCCTCTAAGTAGGATTGGGAATAGCAACTGCGCTCCCTACATTTTTCTGGACAGGTGTATCTACCTGTAAAAGATACTTTTTTCTCGCCTGCTTTTGTTGTCCAGTGATTTGCATAACTTCCATTCTTAAGTCGCTTTCCACAGTAACCACAATGAACTAAACCTATCAATGCAAGCTTGCCTTTGGTACTGAAGGGGACATTGTACTGTTCCTCATACTGCTTGCTTGATTTCTCCTTGGAAGTGTTGATTTTGGCTTTACGGGCTTCACGGATTTCCTGCGCTTTCTCCCATAGTTCAGGCTGTATGATTATCAGTTCCTGCACCTGCTCCTCTGAATATATCCAATCTCTACGGTCTAATCGGGTAAAACTTCCATGGTTGACTCTTCTACCAATACAAGGGTATCCCATATAAATAGGGTTCTTTAGGATGCTTGCGATTGTACAGGCTCTCCACTTTGCAGCTTCAACTGGAGGTATGCTTTCTGCATTTAATGTTTTTGCTATTTTCTCATAACCATAGCCTTGATAAACTGCTAAGTTGTAAATCTTACGGACTATCGCCGCATGTTCTTCTACGATTACTGGCTTTTTCAGTAATCTTCCATGGTTACTGATTTCGCCTGAGGGAATGAGTTCGTAGCCGTAAGGGGCTTTGCCACCTAAGAATTTACCACTTTTGATAAGTTCCCTTTGGGTATCACGGACACGCTTACTGGTCTTTTCACTTTCTCCTGCATTTTGCCAAAAGCGAATATAGTTGAGAAGTTTATCTATATGCTCCTCGGTTTTCAGTTGACCATCCTTGATTGTCCAAACTTCTATGCCTAAGGAGTTGAGGGTAGCAACATAGGTACTGTATTCCTCTTGTCTACCGATTCTGTCGGACATATAGGTGAGTAATACATCAAATTCTCTGTTTCTGGCATCTTCTAATATCTGTTGTAATACTTCTCTATCCTGCACTCCATTTTTATAGGCTGAGACTGCTTTCTCAATATATTCACTATCAAACTCCCAGTCAGGGCGCATTGCGATATACGCCTCTGCTTCTGCTCTCTGGACTGGTATGTCATCATCGTGTAACTGCTGCTTGGATGATACTCGAAGTAGGGTTCTGACTCGCTTTTTACTCATGGTTTTTATCCTCCTTTGTATTGCTACCACCATAAACCGACTTGTGAATTTTCATATCGGAATCGATATTGGAATTGGATTCTAACGCTGAATCTTTATCCTGCCTAGACCCGATTTCGATTTTTCTTAGGTAAATTTCTTTGAGCCTGCTCATAAACTCCTGCTCCGCTTTTGGGTCTGATTGCTCAGGAAACTCTAATGTGACTTGGACTCCGTTGATATACGTTTTGCAAATAAGTGACTGTGAATCCATGATTAATTCCTCAGGATAAACTTCCTCACTTATATTGCTATGTGCTTCTGATAAACTATATTCAGAAGTAGAAGTGTTTTGAAGCATATGTGCTACCTCGCTTTCATTAAGATAGCACTTCATATTTTTACGTCTTGCGTACATGTTGTACTGCTTTTTAAAGGAACGTATCTGCTGGTTTTGTAGCAGGATGTAGAGGTACTTTTTTATTTTATGAGGAAGTTTTTGAGGATACCTGTTGGTTTGATACGTCATGATGCTGTTTTTGACACGTCTTACGCTCTGTTTATTGATAAATTATGTTCTTTATTTTATAAGTTGTATTAGTCATAGAATAAACTTGATTTGTTGAAAAATTATTATGGTTGAGTGGGGGATGCATATTATTGGTGTCATTTTTCTGTTTTGGAGGATGGGATGGATTTGAGAATTGGTTGGTATTGCTTTGTTGCTTCCCCTCTTCCACCCTATTTTTATTTTTTCTGATAAACACCGCTTTTTACTCTCCAAACACCTTATTTTGCTAAAAAATATTCAATAATAATTTTTTCTTCCGGAGATTATTATTTTTATCATAACTTTTATGGAAAATATTATTATTTCGCATCGATTGTATATTGATATCAACTTTTACTAATTCGCTCTTTGAAATTTTTTCTCTTCCGTTTTACTTCTTTCTTTTCAATTTTGGATACTTACTGCTATTTGAAAATGAATAGTGATGGTGGATGTGGCAAGGGAGGATGTGGGGGATTGGATGATAATTTTTACTCACTAGTCTATTGGATGTAGGAAAAGGAATGTTGGTGCAAAAAAGAACAAGCCACACTTTGAAGTAGTTGCTTCCGTGTGGCTTGTTAGCTGCGTGATAAACCTTATATTGTTGATGTTTACATCGTATTGTATAATTATTATTTCTTCTTGGGTTCTATAATACCCCAGCGTAATGCTATGGCTTTGGTTATGACATCCATACATTTATAATCATGTATCAGTTGACCATTGTCAGGCAGATAAATTTCTGCTTTTAGCTCCCCATATTCTGTAAAGACTCGATATATGGAGTTGGATTGATATACTACCATCTCATTTAGTAACATAAACTACATCACCTCCTTACCAGAATAATCCCATGTTATCAACCAGCACCTTTAGATAATACTGAGTGTATGCTTTGCGAAGACGGCGTTCCAGCCATTCGTTTCTCTCTGTACTTGCGTAAGGAGAGCGCCATACCATCATAATTACCTTGTGCTCTGGTTTGTTTCCGTTCTGTAAACCTTTTTTGCATTGCTTACTCTGTAAACCATAATTACCATGAGTGTCAAATACCGGTTCAAAAATGTTTCGTGCCATCATTTCTTTTCTCCTTTTTTCAAATTTTTTGATTTTATTTCAACCTTATGCATGGGGGATGGTTAGGCTTTATGAACTCTAATTGTTGTGGAAAAGGAAAAGAGCCTACCGTTTTTAGGGGTAAGCTCTAGAGGTGGTTAGGTTTTGCTAAAAGAAGTCTTTATTCCATTTAATTATGTGTTCCACATCCTCTTTGGATAACCTCAGCGTATCCCTATAATATTGAGGCAGTATTTCCAACAGATTCTTGCGTAAGGTGCAAAGATTACAGCAAATACATGCGTTACTATGACCCGATAATAAGAGCAATTTGCCGTCATAAACAAAATAATTTGTCTGCCATAACATTGATTCGTTCTTCTCAATTTTCTCAACATAATCATTATAATCAACATAATGTATTTCATTATTATCCCAGCATAAACCATCCCATGATACCAGTCCTATCTTCACATCCGTCATGAATTTCACATTTTCATCATGGTCTGTGACAAGAATGTAACGCATCCTAACTCCCTCATCGTCTACTTCATGGTTTTCTACTTCCACATTGATTTTGTAGCTGCCATACTTCATCTTGTCAGTGATGTATTTCTTAGCAGTTACACTGTTTAAATTGTAAAAATAAATCTTATTACGTTGTGTAATGGTATTCAATAAGTTAAATTCTGCCATTGTACTGTTTCCTTTCTTCTTACTTGTAAAATATTTCACAACCGCTTTTTACTCCTTTGAGTTTTGTTTATTCTGGAACAGGAGGGGTGGGGTTGTCTTTCTCTTTTTTTCTTCCTGCTCGCTTAAATTTCTTGGGTCTGGGGGTTGCAGGAAGAATGTCGGTAAACTTTTCTTCAAACCTAGCTGCTGATGAGAGGTAGGTAAAGGTGCTATCCCATGATTTATAACCTGCCTGCTCTAGTGCTGGGTTAAGCTCCTGGTCAGGAATCGTAAAGTTTGCAACCTCTCCTGTTTCCTCATTCACAGTTTCACCTTGGACTCCTAGATGGTTATGGGTGCTGTATAAAATTTTTCGATTATTCTCCATAATCCTTACAAACGCTTCATCAAACTCATTGATATCCGAAGCTTTGTAGGAAGTCAAGACTATGTTGCGCTCAAGATTCTTGGACGCTAAGTAACCGTGCTTACCTTTGGTATCATTTGCAGCTTCTGCCATGTTGCTGATTAGATACCGCACCCCTGTATCAAACTCTGATTGGGTTTCCAAGTATGTGATATAAGTAATTCCGTTCCCCCATAATTCTTTTATGGTTTTATTTTTAGTGGACTGTGGAAAATTGCAAAGTACATGATAATGCCAGTTTCCATTGCGCTGCCTGTTGAAGGTGGCAAGGTATCTGAAATTTGTGTAGTGGTGGTTGACCCTTTGAATGAAGGTCTTGAATGCCGCATGGGCGTTATCTATGATTGTGAAGTCTTTCTGAGACGTGGTATCGAATGTTAATGTGATTAAAATAGAATAAACATGTTCAAAATTATTGTATGCTAATTCTCTTATGGTATCTCTGCGCTGCTTGATACGATTGTAATAATTATAAGCGGCATAATCACTTGGTATACTTGGTTTTATCTTCTTGGGTTTATCCTCTTTGATTGGATGTGTAGTTTGAATCCTCAGGTTTTCGTAGGTTACTACTCTGGTTCGCCTGCGACCGATTACCAGCTTATATCCCTGTGGGATGATGTGCTCTCCCATCGCTTGGTATCCTCCTTTCTTTTTTATTTGTATATCGAGGATATCATATAGATTAAGATGCTGACAATATGTAATAGTTACTAAACTTTATTCGCAATTATGTTACATTATGTTTTGTTGAATGATTATAAATTTGAAAGGTATTAAGACGTTTAGAATGTTGATATGACGTGTAAAAAAAGTGATTTTGACGTGTTGCTTTAGGATGACATTTTTCTTATGTGCATTTTGCACAACAAACATATATTCGATTTTAAATTTTATTTTTCTTTTGGGAATTGCTGAGGATGAACACCCTCTCTTGATTTTTTAATAATATGTTTTCGACGATTAAACTGAAGTGAAGAGGTCGGATTTGAAGCTTGTTTTTGGTATTAACTTTGGGTCTAAGATTGTACCACGTGTCTGAGGATTTACGAAGCCTACTTCAAGGTGGGTGTTGGTAACTTGAATGGTGATACTATTGAATGCTTCGTTGTACCATTTACCATCTGATGCCTAGTGTGCTGTGGGGTCATTACCTGTGTTTCGCTCTATTGCTTTTACTAACTTGTCTACTGCTTGGGTACGGAGGTTGATTTGCTGTGCTATGGGGTTAGCTATGGAAGTGGTGTCATTGTTTGCTTTGGATAGTAGCTGTGCTGCTACACCTGTAGGTTTTGGTTTACCATTGGCATCTACTTCTTGCATCTTGATGTTACCTGATGTATCTGAATAGAATGTGTAAAACTTCTTTTGCTCCCCAACTATCTTTACATCAAGGTCACCCTCTGATTGATTGTAGTTTAGACCATCTTTCCTCCCTCTCCTCCATTTCCTCCTGCAGCTAGATACTATTTGCTGTTCTGAACTGTCATGTTCGGAATGTAAAATTTGTTACTGTTATATAATAAATCCGCTTCCTTCATAAAAATAGGTTCGCCTTTAAAATATGTGATTGGAATATCTTCGGTTAAGGTGGTTTTATACTGAGTTAGGAATGCTGCATTCGCTTGGTTCTCCTTTGATTGGATATAGGGTACTAACTTGGGATCTAGGATGGTTACTCGCTTACTTGGTACTTTAAACCCTATCGTGATTTTCGTTTCCTGTACCATGACTACGATTCCATCATAGGCTTCGTTGTACCATTTTCCATCTGTCTCCGCATCCGCCCACTCTGCTGTGGTATCATTCCCCGTGTTCCTCTCAATAGCAGCTAATAATTTGGTTACCGCTCCTGTTCTTTGATTGAGCCTTAATGCCATTCCAGATAATGCACTCTCATCTTGATTTTTGTCTAATATTTTCGTTCCTGCGCCTGAGGTAACTCCATCTGCACTTTTTGATGATACCATGTAAATCTTTCCATTGATATCACTGTAAAAACGATAAAAATTGGTGTCTGTGGTGCCTTGGGTAACATCTAAATCCGCTCTCGTTATATTCTTTACGTTATCAACATCTGTACGGAGATAATACTTAGGGTCTGTGGATGCTTCATCTGAACCATTATCAAGGTCTGATATGTCTGCTCCTGCATACACCTGTATTCCACCATCAGACCATGCTGTTTCTGCTGATGGGTCAGTGTTAACATATTGAATAACCTCAGCTTCTTCGTATTTTTTGATAGCTTCATCAACAAAATCAGTGTGTGCTTCGATTGCTGAAGATTCTGTTAATTCGCAAGACCCTTTAATAACACTGATTTCCCTCGCTGAACCTATGGATATGGTTTGATAGGTGTTTAGTGAAACTGTTTGGGGGTCTGTGGTTAAACTGTATGTGGCTCCACCTTTTAATACTTGGTTTGGTAAATTCCAACCTTTATCACCATTGGTAAGATTTCTGTCTAGCGCCCATTGCTGACTCTGTATGTGTAAATTCAGTGGTTGGTATGACCAATCTATCTCCGCATAATCATTGGGAATTATCTCCCTCTCATATTCACTTAATACGTTTACATTTTGTTTATCTAAGGGGTTTCCTTCGCCATCGATGTTTTGTATGGTCATTCTGATGTATGGATAGAATGTTATATTTGCACCGGATTTAACTTGGTGTCCTGCTGTGTTGTTCATTTTCCATTTATAATAAAGCATTTTATCTTTACTTATGGAAGTATCGGGTTCTGTGGTGTCTCCCCTATAAACCTTTACTATTACCGATTCCTCTACTGCTGGATTAACACTTGCACTTGCTGTGTCTGTAGCTGTACAAGTGGCTGATTTTGCACTGGTTTCTTTATCCGCTCCCTTTTCTAATAATGTTATGGGGATTTTACCACTGTATTGTCCGTTCTCTGTTCTACCTTTGTTAGATACATATTTTGGCTTAGGATACTTGAATAAATCAGCTGCTAAGGAGTTTCCTGCTTCTGGCTTGTAGTCACATAAGGTAGCTTTATCCTCTGTGCCTCTATGGAGTACATAAGCATAATTATAATTTTTAACTATAGGATATGCTGCTACACCAGAACGTGTTGCTATTGCTGGCTTTACCCAATCTGTAAATTGAGATGTAATCGCTATTAATGGATGCTTTCTGTTGCTGTTTGCTCGCTTGAAATCTAAGGCTTTGTCTACTAAGGTCATGGTACAGTAGGATTTTGATTCACAATCACAACTACCTTCCTCATGGGTTGCACATTTTCCATCGTCTGGACAGGATACTGGGTGTCCACTACATGTTTTTCCATCATCCTTACATGCTCCCTCACAGTATTCATCGTCATGACCTGGACAGTAACCGGGACAGTGACCTTTACATTGGAGTGCGTGTAAACTATAAGTGACATCCTGAGATTCAATCTTGGTTCCTACATTGATTCCTTTGCTTAATTCGGATTCATATAAGATTCTGTCTGCTTCTACCGCTACCTCCTCTATCTTACTCTTTACTAATAGAACATATAAAGTGGTTTCTTCGGCACCAAGAGTTATTGTTTTTGCACTGCTGCCTGTTTGAATGTTATCCATGCTGGATTTGTATTCATCATAGATAGGAGAACTGCCTGAAGCACTTTTGAATGTTGAAGAGGTATACCAACCTTTTAATTTGTATCCTGTGGGAATTTCATTTTCTATTGCTATTATTTTAGGGGTTGGAGTGCGAGTGAAGGATGCACGAGTGATTTTCTTTTCCTCCCCTTTTATCATGGTGTTTTCATAAAATTTTACGATATTCGCTGTGGGTTCGCCTTCCTTGATTTTATCTTTGTCATTGGGAGCGGGTCCGGGTGTTGAACCTAGGGGCTCATCGTAAGTGGAGGTGGCTGCTGCATCGTTCCATGCTACGCCTATTCCATATCCTGTGACTTGTCTTCCTGTTGGGGAGGTATACATATCTGTGTTCTTTAGCTGTCCACCTTTTCCTGCTGCTACGTTTAACTTCATCCCCCTAATTTCCTCAAAATCCTCTGTTACTACACAGTTCGGAAATACGTTATTGGTGTAACTCTTGGTTAAGGGGTCACCTGCATCATCTTCATTGATTCCTAAATTATGTTGTACAATTCCCCATCTGGGTGTGGTTCCACACCACCAATAGCCTGTGGTTAATCCATCTTTGATAAGTCGTCCCCAGTAGAATGGTTCGTATACTAAATAGACTTCTTTGGCTTCCCATTGGAGAGCTGCTGCTTTACCGAACCATTCTGCTACTACTTCAGATGCATTTAAGTGTCCATCCCCATCTGAGTCAGAATCAAGCCATGCATTGACTTCCTCTCCTCTGTAAACTCCATTTTGGAATGGAGCACCCCATGTTGCATTTGTTTTAATATCTGCATAGTTTGAAAATTTGGAGCCACTGATTGTGATAAGTGCCATATTATTTATAGGTACTTCTTTGTCTGTTACAATGGGTAACGAACTTGACAATACAGCTTTGACATCTGATGCTTCTACACCATTTGGCTCCACTAAATAAAAGAGCCAGCCGGTGTGTTGCCAGTCGATACCGGTACCTAAATCATTTGCGTATGTTCCTATGGGTTCATTTTCTGTCATGGATACTTCTGCATGAACTGTTAGGGTTGTTGGAATTGATAATAGGATGAATACTGCTAGTAGCGTGATTAAACTTACTTTTGCTAGTAACAGTAGCCATTGCTTTGGTTGTGTTTGCATTGCTTTTATGCCTCCTTGTTTGAGATGTCGGATGTTTGCCATCCAAAATTTTAAAAATTGAAAATTTTTAATTTTTCTTACTTTCGTGCATAAAAATAAGACCCTTGAATTTTGTCAAAGGTCTTACACTTCTCTAATTAGTTTTGATATTTTGCACTCTGCACAATATGCTAAATCTTACATTTAAACTTCTACGTTATCAAAGGAAACCATGTATAAATCACACTTTTCATTAAAAGAATCTTCTATTTCCTTTTGTACATCTTCTGTTGCTTTCTGAAATCCTACACTGGTATAAAATCCTATTGCTTGTTCATCATCAGGTTCTACGAAAGCTATAATACCTTTTACTGCTACTATATCTGCAACTTTCTCTATTTTCGGTAATATGTATGTATAAAATACATACTTTCCAATGCCTTGTCCCTGCATTGAATGATTCATTGCTATTCGTGCAATTTCAATTACCGGAATAGAATTGTATTCTCCATCTTCCTCTACTTGAATACCACTTGTCTTTAAGGTATAAAATCCTAAGATTTCGTCTTCTTCCTCCGATGCAGTTAAAATATATGTAATACCATATCTCTGCTCATCATACTTAAACGCCTGACAGCTTAGAAAGGTATCTAAGGGACTATCTGCTCCACAGCAAAAGTCTCCAACACTTTGAAAATGCTTTTCACTAGACAGTTTTTCCTCATGCAACATATTTATTTATTGTCTCGTTTCTGTAAAATTTCATTTATCATTTTTTCTGCATCTGCTTTTGCTTCTGGGGAATATGGCTTAATCTTTGATGTACTAAGTGTTTCAAGTACAGAATTTGCCGCTTTCCCTCTTAATGTAGGTATTACTGCCATTGATACTGCCATACTTTTTCCCTCCTTTGTTGTGACACGTTTTTCGTTTTCCTCACACATATTATACCACCTTTTAAACAATTTTCATAGATAGTATAATAACCAAAAATCAAGAATATTACTTATTCTTTGCTTGCCATTATACGACAAAATTGCTAGGCATGCAATAAATATTTGCATGCGTTACAAAAAATTTATAGCGACGTGTAAAAAATGCAGTTATTGTTTTTACATCTCATTATTGTCGTTTTATTATTTTCCCAACTGTTGTTATTGGGATTCGTAGATTAATTTGATTTCATATAAGATATCCAATAATTCTTTTTCATCCACATAACACTTGCTATTGGCTTTACACATTAACATTACATAATATCCGTCTTTAGCACAATCTATGTATCTGTAAGCTGTTACTTTATCGGTGCTATTGCTTTTTAATACACAGGTAGCACCACTTGCTGTTTGCATTGGAACTAATACCTTATAGCTTGTACTGGAACACATACGTTCTATATCTTGCTCAGCACTTTGCCCTCTATCATAATTATAAATACTTGATGCAATCACAATCTTTATGGAGTCCTCTAAACCATTATAATCGCTTACTATTGACTTCGTACTCTCTATACTTTCCGTTGAATCCTGCACACTTTCTGCGTTTTTAATATATTTATTTGGAACATTCACTCTTACAATTTTCTTAGTAGAAGAATCCTCTATGCATACCTCAGTATAATCACTATTATTCAAATTGGATTGCACCTCATTAACATGGGCTTGAACAAATGCATCTTCAATATCTTTCTGTGTATAATATACTGTATTACTGCTCTGAACAGAATCATTGGTTGGAATGGGTTCTTCCTTTCCGCATCCTACGCAACTAAGCGCTATTGTTAAAAATGTTACTACTGCTATTGCTTTTCTCTTCATTTGCTTTCTTCTCCTTATAAAATGATGGAGGACAGCTGGTTAGGCTGTCCTTAAAATTGTTATTTCCTTTTGTTTTCACGATTTACGACTACCATCCGCTAACTCCATCAGGAGCATCTCCACCTAATTCATCCACACTTCCGTAGAATATTGTGCCGTCTGGTTTTGTAAATGTACCATCTCCGTTGTCTACCCAATCGGAACGGTCATTACTATTGTAACTGTTACTACTACCGTTCATGGCTTCCTCTAAAGCAGATTGGATATCCTCATCAGACATATCTGCTAATGGGTTCTCGCCCTGTTCTGTGGTTTCTGTTGATTGATTTCCATTAATGAGTTCGTTAACTTCAGGCTGCTCTGTAGTTAAATATTCTGCACTAACGAAACCTCCAGTACTTAACTGATACCATAAACCATCTTCCCCTTTATAAGATTTAATGATTCCTGTTACAGTAACTGCTTCTCCTTTCCAGATATATGCATATTCTGCAAAATCTTCTTTGCTGGGTCCTGCAAAGGTAGGTACCGTTTCTAATCCATACATTACCGCATCCATTTCTTCTATGGTGTAATCTTCAACTTTTGTGTTTTCGCTGGTTTCATCATTGACTATTAAATTCTCACCTTCGGATGCGCCACGGTCTGCATTTGTAATGGTTCCAAGGTCTTCATAAACTGTTATGATGAGGTTTAGTGATTCGCCCTTGGAAAGCCCCTCGTCCCATCTTGACTCGGTTCCGGAAATGATGTTGTGATTCTTTGCAACTACTAAGGCTTTGTAAAGGTCATCCGGTAAACCTTTATCTGGGTTCTGTAATGCGTAACTGAGTTCGTAAGCCTGCCAACGATTTGGAGCATTTACTGCACCTGTTTCCTTATCTGTAGTTACGAATTTCTGCTTGCCTGCGATGTCTCCTCCATTTTTAGCATCGGTATAACAGGTTTCTTTTCCTGTTACGGTTGCGTATTCTTCACTATAATATCTTTGGATTAACATGTATATAAATTCTGCTCTGGTAATTGTGCTATCCGCTAACTTTTCATCTAAACTTAAATTACTGTAGTCTAGGAAACTCTGGTCTGCTACGCCTTGTGCATATATTGCTAATTCATGGTTGCCTACCGCATTTGCAAATTCTACGTTGCTCTGCAATTCTTGAACTGGAGTATCAGCTTTGAAGATTAATGACATTGCTTCTAATCTTGTAAGAGTACTGTTTAAATTTGCGTAACTGGGTTCTGCATCCGCAAGCAGGTTAAAATATGCATTGATGCCTGCTAACATTGCAGCTTTTGTGGTTCCTACGTCTGCATAGGTGCTTTGTGCTGCATCGGATAATACTTTGATTGTATCAGTATTATCCCAGCATTTATCTATGAACTTCTGGTTAGCAAACGCATATCTTAGAGTACTGTTATTTGTGTGGTTGCCTTCTAAATCTACATAAACAGAACCATTTTTGCCATTGGTGCCATGGGCTGTTATTCCAAGAGTATCATCGAAAATATTTCGATAATCTTGATATGTAGTCAGGCTTGCTAATTCTTTCCATTCGATAGGAATTTCTGTACCCTGCTCTTGGCTGATAGGCTCAGGGATTTCTATGACAATCGCCTCCTGCCGTTCGAGCATTTGCAACATTTCATTTTGAGAAGTTGCTGCACATCCACATAATTGGGATGCAACTAAGAGTAGCGTTAAAGTTGGGATTACTACTCGCTTGATTTTCATAAATTTTCCACTCATGTTTTGGAATCCTCCTTTAAGGTTATTAAAGTTTGCGAGGGCATCTTACGATGCCCTCTACAAACAAAATTTTAAAATTAAAAATTATACTTCTTTTTATTGAAATGACTTTGTTAATGCTTACTATTTTTCATAGCCTGCATAACGGACTTTATTAATCCTGCTAATCCTTTACCAATCCCAATGACTTCTTTTAAATTTACAAAAGCATTTAATCCTACATTGAGATTTTCCAAATCTATCAATGAAAATGAATTATTAATCACAATGTCAGGATGTTTTTCTTTCTCCTGCAAATACTCAACAAAAAGGTCAAGATATTGCTTTCCATCGATGGTTACATTTCCCTCTACACTTAAATATCCATAATAAACTAAGACCTTATAGTACTTATCAAACTCCTCATCCTGCATATATCCGTCTTGTGTCAGAATCTCCTTGATTCCTGTAACATTACCGTGCTTCTTTCCAAATTCTTCAATATCATAAATTAATGTAAGCACTTCTAATTGTTTTGTTGTTAATGCTTGCTGTGTACCCATTTCTCTTTATCCTCCGTTGCTTTTATTCTCTGTGTATGAAAATATTCGCTTCAGTTGTATTTTACTACTTTTAGTAATATTTAGCAACCAATTGTAGGATATTGTTGGGTACACTAATTGAAAAATACTTTGGAGGATGTTGCTGTGATTAAAAATTTAGGGTACAAACTGAAAACTTTGCGTGTAAATAATCAGTTGAGTCGGAAGCAGGTTGCTGATTTAGTAGGTGTTTCCGTAAGTACTATTGGTTTGTATGAAAGTGATGAACGCCTCCCCTCCCTTCCTGTGTTAGTTAAATTGGCTACTCAGTATAAAACCTCTGTTGATTATCTTCTTGGTGTTGAAAGTGTAGGTAAGGATATGCTATCCCTTGATGGTTTGACCGATAAACAAATTAAGGCTCTGAAAATGACTGCTGAGTGCTTCCGGAATCAGAATTGAAATTAAGTTGCTGCTGTAAGGTGCGTAGATGCTCTTGCAGCATTTTTTCTACGATAGATACTGTTCTGATTATGTGATTGTCATCTTCATTCGCTGAGAGTTCTACCTCTAAGAGTTGCAGGATGTTTATAGCATCCTTAGTCTGCTCCTCTAGGGTTTCAATCTGATTTTTAACTGACATGGTGTGCCACCTCCTTTCTCCCACTAGGGATTGTGAGGTTAACGCCTGGAACCTTGGAAGTCAAGGAGTTTTTTCCGGTGTTAAAAATGAAATAACCCTCTGCAAGCACCACCAAGCAGAAGGCTATTTCGTCAGTAAATTTATGAAAGTTTTTTATATAAAAGCAGTATTAATTATGGAGGCTGCTGCTGCTCTTATAACAAATTAATTAATAAAATTATATTTCCTATTATATTAATGCTTGCTTTATGGTTATTTCTTCTGGCCTCTCGCTTATTTCTATATTTGAGGTCAACTAAAAAAATTTAGCTGCCCTGTAAACCTTTCTATTTAATATTCCAATCGTGTCCGCCATCCTTTAACTCGCCACCACCAAAAGAACTAGGGTCATCAAATGTAAAAGTTCCGTCTGGTGTAGTTCTTGTGCCGTCAGGATTTTGTATCAATTTATCATTTTCATTGTCTCCTGTTGTCGAAGTTCCACTCTGTATATTCCAATCGTGTCCTCCGTCTTTTAGCTCACCACCGCCAATAGGATTTGTGTCTACATCTCCCCAAATAGATGGGTCTAAATCTAATTCATAGTCAGGGTCTGTTATTAAACCGCCATTATCAACTGTTGGCTCTCCACCTTGATTTGTACTATTACTGTTATCATTTGATGAATAATTTCCATTATTGCTACCGCTATTACTACTTGAAGCTCCACTTCCACCATTTCCAGAAATTCCACCAGCTCCACTTCCACCGTTTCCGTTACCTTGACTCTGCTTGATGGTTTCATTTTCTTTATGTAACTTTGAACCTGTAGCACTAAACATTTCCACGAGTGATTGCACTTCAAAGTCTGCCATTCCCTCTATCTCAGGTGCTAAGTCCTGTAAGAATTTATTTATTTCTTCTTCTGTTGCACCCTCAAAGTAACTGTAATTGGTTATGCTACCAAGAAACTCATTACTAAAAGAATATGTACCATCAGAATTTAATGTTATGCCTGTTTTGGTATCAAGCTCTGTTGCTTCTAAAACCTGCTCTTTTTGTTTCTGGTCAACTTCCGCTACCCTTGCATCCACACTATTAAGCTCCTGCTCTGTCGGTAATCTATCACCGTTCATTACATCTTGAGGTATTTCAACTTCCTGTACCACTTGTACCTGACTTGCCATATTTTGAACTTCTGATTGCTTAGAAATGTTACATGCTGTAAGTGTACCTACTAAAATTAGACTTACTCCAAACATCCCCATGACTGCTAATGCTTTTTCCATGTGCTTTTTGTTAACGTTCTTTTCTTGCATTTCTTTATCCTATTCCTTACGCTTTAAAATAATATTTTTTTAGATTAAATCATCTACCAAAAATTAACTCAATTCTGAAATTACATATGCATACTATAAACTTGACCCTTATGCTACCATTGGGAAATTTCCCATGCTGCTTTGAAACGTTTTGAAGATTGTTGGGGTGAAAAATACCTTGCCTTCAATCTCTCATGAGAAATTTACTTTTTCTTATATTGCTGATTCCCATAGTGATGCATCTGGAATGTATGCTGATTTTTAACTGTGCTACCGATGCATGGTAGGCTGAATTTTGGAAGATGGATTTATTGGGAAATTTCTGTGTTTTCGTATTCTTTTACTCTACGATAAAAAGTATTGGGTTTTAAATTGAGTTCCTGCATTGCTTGTACCGCAGTTATATCTCCTGCTTTCCATTTCTGATAAATTGTATGTAATAAACTCTCATTGACTGCTATTGGTTTTCTACCCTTATATACTCCTTTCGCCTTGGCTACTGCAATTCCTTCTGCCTGTCTCTTAGCACGCTTCTCAAGTTCCACCTGCGCCAATTGTGCATATACTTCAATTAATATATTTGCAGCCATTTCCATAACCCAACGATTGTTTTCATTTACCTCTATGAGCGTTGTCGGTATCTCCAAGATTCTCACAACTATATTATGTTCCTTGAACCACATAAGCTCTTTTTTTATTCCATCCGCATTTCTTCCCAGACGGTCAAGTTCTTCCACAATTAATTCGACGCTTTCAGAATCTGATTTTGCTTTAGAAATATGTTCTAAAATGACCTTTAATTCCTTATATTGCTCACGTTCAAAATGCTTACCGGTTTTCCTATCAATGAATATGTTATTATCTACGATATCTGGAGCATAAGTTTTAACTGCAAGTAGCTGACGCTCAATGTTTTGGTCTGTTGTTGATATTCTACAATATCCATATTTGAGTGACATGGTTGCTTTTCCTCCCTGTTAGGACAGAAGGGAAAGACCCTCGCCTTTCCCCTCGATTATTGCATTTTATCTTTTCTAATTACTCTGGATTAGTTTATTAACAATTGCAGCTTCAATCTCTTGACGATTAAGTGTTACTTTTTGTTTTGGTACTTCGTTACTTATCGGTTTAATCATTTTTTCAATATACAAAATTTCTTCATCTGACAGATTATATTTTTTATAAAGCTGCTTATCTATATCAGATATTGTTTGTGTCCAGTCTATGTCACTGGATGCTGTAAAATCTTGCAATGGCACACACTCAAATGTATTGTCAGTAACATTACTTCTGCCATTAACAGATTGATTTGCTACAAATCTTACAAACTTCGTCATTATATATTTTTTACAGTTTACTGTTTCTTCCTCTGTATTGAATGAAGCAACTAAACTCCATGTTTCTGATGCCACAATTCCTTTACCAATAGCCTTTATATTGGTTAAAACGTTCCCTGGGTTTTCTATACTAGCTTCATTTACTATAACACCACACATTACTTTATATTTATATACTTCATCACTGTTATTGAAATTATTTATATTAACATAAATTGGAGGCTCCCCATTAATCATTACGCCTACTGTATGTTCATCATCTTGTCTATATACACAATATTCTGTTAATCGCTCACGCTTTCTTTGATCCATAAATGGATAACTTCTTGTATTAAAAACTTGTGCCCAGTTACTTCTATTTCCTATTTTTGTTAATATGTTTTTAGCAATTTCTGATTTGTATATTATTCCGTTAGCCAAATCCAGTTCTTGTTTTATTATGTCTCTACCATCCTTGATACATTTATACTTTGTTTTTTGAGCCACACCCTTTTTCCATAAAAAATATGCAGCACTAACCTTTATACCGGGAAACACTTCTCCAACCTTTGGATAATGCTCTATATCGGTAATAGCACCCTCTTCAGTCAGCTTGTCTCTCATTGACTTAAATGCCTTTCCATTTAACCAATTATCTCTAGTAATCATTGAAATCATATCTGCTATGTCTACTGATTTTTCTACAAAATCCTTATATATACTTGCTCTACCACTTGCATCCTGATAAGGCGGGTTTCCTATTATTACATCAAAACTCATATCTCTTCCAAACTCCTCATTTAATAGTTTAAGCATATCGCATCTTTTTATTTTTTCTGCGTAATTAGGTATCAATCTAATATTATGAGATTCATACAATCTATTATATGCAATTTTGAATGAATTAGGTGTTAATGCTATACCATATAACTGCTTGTTTATAATATGCATCGCTTGTGCTATTTCTGGTCTTCCTTTATTTTCAAAGTGGGACCTATGCACTTTTGAAGACATACATCTATTAAGCACTACTTCTAAGTATTCTCCACCTTTACATGCCGGGTCAAAAAATGTAATATCAGGATTATCAAACAAGTACTGTGGCAACATTCCTACCATTTTTTCTACAATCCATCTTGGAGTTGTTATATTAGGAATTTTTGTTGTTCCTTGGTCTAAATCTATCGGTAAATCAGATTTAGCATCTGCTACTTTTTTAACATCCTCAGCTATTTTATCTGGTGTTTTATTTTTGAACATGTTATAGCACAGATAATCTAAATATTCTTTTATTTGATTTACAGCATCTGTATATTTCTTCAGGTCTGCACCCGTGCAAGTTGGCTTTTGTGAATTATATCTATTTCCTACTGGAATTAAACTCCAAAATATATGCTCTAATGCATCTAATTCGGTAGCTCCCCACGCTCCCTTCTCGTTTGTAACCACTACTATATCTGTCCATTTATCCAAATATCTTGCGGGGTCATTTCCAAGAAATGCATGTTCGTTTAATCTGTCAAGAACAGATTCTCCATTATTTCGTATGCCTGCTTGCCCTACATACATTTTTTCTATTGTATTTTCGTATTCATCCTGTTCGTAGCCTATTAGGAAATAGATACAGTTATATTTTAGTTCGATATCACTAAAACTATTCGCATTTGCTTTTTTATCTCGCAGTATATCATTTTTGTTGATAAGAAAAGCAATGGTTCCATAATCATCATTAATTAATTTTTTACAATATCTATGACCTTCTACTATTTTTTCATGTATATTACCTTTTCCTGCCATGCTCATTACCTACCTATTTGAAAATTTAAAACTTAAAACTTTCCCTTTATTAATAAATAAGCTGCCAAGTATGTTCTTGCATATCTTTCATGTTGTATCAGTCTGTTTCAATAAAGTTGCCGTTTTCTTTGAAATATTTCAAAATTCATTTTTATAGCCTATTGAAACACTTTTTCCACCCCTTATAATCGTTTCAATAAGGTTTACCCTATTGAAACAAGAAAATACCGACTACCATTTCTGATAGCCGGTACCGATTAAATCATATTTGTTTTTATGCTTCATGTTATTGCTCTCTACCACCAGCTCTGTTCTGATGATTTCTACAAAGTCTGTTAGCTGCTGTAAACCTATCTACTAAACAAACTCAATAAGCCTCTTCTAACTGCTCTACGGGTTCCTCTCTTGACAAATGAAGCCATGAACTTAGCAAAGAAATCATTCATTTTTGCTTGATTCACACTTTTGTTTTCAGTATTTTTCTTACAAAGCTGTTGCTCAAATTGCTCGTCTCTCTTTGCTTTTTTATCTGCCCCTATGCTAGGTCTGGCTCCATCTCTACCGATGAATACTGAATCAAAGGCATCCTTTATACCTTCTATATCACTTTTGATGATTTGTACTTTGTATACTCCCTGCTTAGAAGGGTCTAGACTACCACCTCTGACCTCATAATTATTAGGATTTAAGTAGTATTCCTTTTCTTTACCGTAGATATTATACCAATCTACTGTTACACACTCCTGAGCTCCTTCCGGGCCATCAATGTTCATTACATACATAACCCAGTGTACCAAACCATTTTTACTTTTTACCTCTACTTTTACAGGTAAACAATTATATTTCTCTCTGACGTAGCTTTCAAATTGAGAAGCTATTCTCATTCCATCCTGCATATGCTCATTACTTTTAAACATATCTACAAAGCCAGGAGGATACATACTCTTAATGCCCTTTTTCTCGAAGTTATATGTTGTGAATTTTACCCAGTGATTAGGTAAATGCTTATACCAATAATCGAACAGCTTCTCCCACTTTTCCTGCTCACTCATTGATTGTGCGTTGTCTACTATTTTCTTATTTACCAGCCTGCCTAAACTATCAATCTGTAGATTTGTTACTTCAAACTGCTTTGTTTTTATACCTTTCTTCACTTGCTCCTTGGTTAGCTGCATTACATTACCTGCCTCATCCTGTAATGCATAGCCCTCAACTTTGCCATTGCTGTAGTACTTGTCAATACATTCTATCTTTATCATAGAGTCCTCCTTTAAGTAGTTGTTTTTCACCAAGTTATTAAGCCGTTTATGACTACTTCATGCTTGCCACAAAACTTCACTTTTTTAAAAATTAAAAATAAATTTCTTAATTATGAAAGTATTGTATTCTTTATTGCTATCACAAGTTATACCTTTTGATATTCACAGTAAATCGCTCTGATGAGTATCTCTTGCATTGTCCTATGTTTTTTCAAAAATGTTTACACTATTATACAGCTCGGCAAAAAAGAAAATACCGACTACCATTTCTGATAATCGGTATCTGTTAAATTGGATTTGATATTATACTTCCTCTCCGTTGAGTCGGATTGTAGGCTCAGGTGCCTTTGGCTTTTCGAGAGGTGCTACCACAATCTCTCCATTCTCCAACTTAGCACCAGCACTGATGATTTTCATATCCAGCAGCATTTTTACCTTTTCTGCATTGAATACTGCTCTTTCGTAGCGGGATGAAATTACATCATACATGATTTCCTGCTTTACCTTGTGTGTACCTATTACAATGTAAAAGAGGTTTGCAAGGCAATCATCCTCTACCATAGGAACTAAAGTATTGATATGGAGTTTGTTCATCATGTTGGTTACATAAAATGTAGAGTCAAATACCAACTCCCCGGTTTCCTCACTGATTTTTAATCCATAAACTTCATCAGAGCCACCATTTTTGATGATGTCCTTTAACTGCTTGCTGGTAAACTCTACCAATTCTCCCTTAGGTAAGCTGTATGCCTCCCATCCTAACTCTCTGTTTCCAAGACTTAATTTGTTGGTTACGATTAATTTTCTACACATTTTGTGTACCTCCTATAATGTTATTTTGATTTTGTTTAAAGGTTTTTCCGTTTCCTTTTTATGTATTTACTATAACGCTGGTGTATCTACTTGTCAGTAGTGGGAATCGCTAAAAAGGCTTTGATGAACTGTACGAAATGACGGATTTACCACCTGCATCTTATAAACTGAAACAGGGTGACATTTGATTGCCACCCTGCGCCTGCTTTCTTTATGCTATTGTTATGGTATCCTTGGCTCTGTTGTAATAATATACGGAATCGGATAATACTTCTTCTGGCTGAAGCTGTGTGCGGTTTACCTCATAAACCATATTTCTTAAGGCTGCTGAATCATTACTTCTTTTCGGTACTACAAGGATTATTTCATGCAATGAACAGGGAAGAATGTATAAATCGTTTCCTATTTCCTCTGCTATTTCTTTTAATGCGCTAGGGTAACACATTACAGCTGCTCCAAATGTTTTTGACTTGTTTGTTGCAATAAATAAATCGCATTGCTTCATAAATTCCTCTTCTTCGTCTGTTGGCTCCTGCTCCATTTCTTCATAAAGTGCTTTCATCATATCCCCCATTCGATGAATTTCTATAGGAAACAGCTTTGGCGTGTTTTCAGTTGCTACCGCTGATAATTCTTTTGTGTTAATATTCCACATGGCAAGATGGGTATTGTGGATGAGGATTGTACCCATACCAACTATCTTATTATATATTGTTACATAATAAACCTTTGCTAAGTCTAAAACCCTTTCATGAGGTATCTTTTCCAGAAGTTCTTTGTTATCGTTGAAATTGATGAGCTTGTAGGCTACATGTGCTTTGACTTTATCCCATTCTCTAAACCATTCCATATCAAATTTTGATTCTAATTTTTCCTGCTGATATGTTTCATTGATTTTTTCAATGATATCTTCCAAACTGATACCATTCTCATAGGCTTCTAGGAAATATTCCAAGTAGATTGTAGGTGTAATGTTGCAGCCCGGTTCCAGAATACTGAGTCCGTGTAATATTACTCCGTTGTTCTTGGGTACCTGCTGGATTCTGACCTCACAATCTGTTCTTCTCTCCATTTCCTCTCTGATGATTTCTGCAAATTCTCTGATTTCCATTTTCGTTTTCCTCCATGTATTTTCTCTCAACTTAAAAGTTGATGGTTGGATTGTACACGATTGGACTGAGGAAATCTGTGGTGGGAATAGCCAAGGATTAATTTGAATTTTATAGCTGATGCCCAAATTTAACACAACACTTTACAACACTTTACAACATTTCTCAACATTTTTCATCTTATCTTTGTCGCATTTACAAATTTCATTGTTGACTTTTGATATTTTTTGTGTTATTCTACGATTAGGAAGGTGACAGAGGATGAACAATTTAAAACTCATAAGAGAAATATATGGTGCTACACAGGATGAAATTGCAACGGCAATCAATGTAAATCGTGCTACTATTTCTATCTGGGAAAACAATGATGAGAAAAGAGCTTCAAATACAAGTTTAGAAAAATTATCCCTTTTCTATGGTATTGGTCCCGAGTTTTTTTATGAGCAACCGGTAGACGATACTGCACGACAAATACTTACAAACAGTGCAAAGCGTCAGAAAGAATTGGAAGCAAAAAACGACTCGCATCGTAATAAAGCCGAAGAATTTCATCAACTTTTATCAACTATAAGTTTTGATGCTGCAATCAAGGATTATATGGTAGCAATGAAAATCTTTCTTACCACTCTTGACGAAGGCTCTCTTGAAAAATTAGAAACAGCCCTTAAGATTAATCAAAAAATGGGTAAACGTCTCGAAGCTGAAATTGAGTTAAAGAAGAAAGAACAAGTAGATAATGAAGAATCATTAACGGACTTACTTGATAGTTTTACTACCGAGGAATAGCTATATCAAAAGAAAAAGACCTTGAATGAATACACATGTATCCACCAAGACCTCTTTCAAAATCTGGCATATCTCTAATGAGACTACCAAACCCTAGACAAGTTTGATTTTACCTCATTTAGATTTATGCGTCAACAGTTTTTGGCATACCGTTGTTTGGAAAGGAGATGCACATTAACAGAACACCGCTCTTTTGATTTAGTTTGTACATAGATGTAACTATAAACTTAGATTCAAGTGTTTTGAACACTAGTGAGGTAAAAAGAAATGAAACATTACTATATTAATGATAACACAACAAACCCCAATGGCAACAACGAAGTCCACAGTGAAGATTGTAGATATCTTCCTTCTCTTATAAATCGCACATATCTTGGTTACTTTAGCAACGGCAAAGATGCCGTTTCCGCAGCAAAAGCTAAAGGATATAGCAAGGCAGATGGATGTATTCATTGCTGTCCTGAAGCTCACAAAGGATAGGAGGACAAATTTTATGGGAAACAACCAACATATAACCCCTCATCCTGATGGTGGCTGGCAAGTAAAAGGGGCTGGCAATACTCGTGCAACAGTCAGAACCAACACCCAAACAGAAGCAATTAAAATAGGACGCAACATTGCTCGTAATCAAGGTTCTGAATTAGTTATTCACAGACCTAATGGTCAAATCAGAGCCAAAGATTCATATGGAAATGATCCATTTCCACCTAAAGGCTAGCAAATCACGCACAAATTCAACTTTTTTCCCAAATACAAAGGTGCAAGTTCAGATTCTTGCACCTTCCTTTAATTTTACTATGATTACTTAATTTTAGGAGGTACCTACATATGAAGAAAAATAATAAAAAAATCAGATTACAAGCAGCATATATATTATTGTTTTTCACTCTCATTTTCTCACAAAATATTACTTGGACATTAATCAAACTTCTTCCCGATTTTAGCGACCCAATGCTCTCAAAAGCTTGCCCAATACTCCAAACATGTTCTGCCACTCTCTATATTCTAACAACAATAGTTATCACTAGTGATAGAGAAGTTTTTGAGGCCTTTTTAGAACGCCATACAATTATCAAACTTTGTTTAGAAAAATTAATATATTGGGCAATCCGCATTTTAACAAGCACAATGTCTTTCATAATGTTTATCCCAGATTTTACTTCTACCTCACCAAAATCTACAGAACTTATTGTTACTGAACGCAAAGAATATTCCGAGAGTATGTTTAACCAGTTTTATTCTTCTATTTTTGAAATCCGACTATTCAGTGGAATTAGTTGTATATTCATTATAATAATGATACTTGCTTTTTTTCTTCCTACAACTATTGTTTTTTATATAGCTGATATACTTAGCATGCTTGTTGCTATTATAGGTGGCATATTTGTTGCAAATAATGCAAAAGCAAAAATTCAAAATAGTTAAACGCCCATGAAACAGCCATCTTCTCATATTATGAGTAAACGGCTGTTTTCTTTCTATTTACAGCCCTACCACCCGATAGGCTTGTCCACCCTTCCGATACCTCCTGCTCCCCACTTTTACCCTCAATTCCCTACACAAATACTTCCTCTGTCTATTACTTAAATCTATTGGTCTCACTGTACCGTGGTCAGGGCTATGATTTTACCATAACCTCTTCCACCGCTTACGACCAGAAATGGATTTACGGAAGAAATGTCTTTGAAAATATTGATTATCTGGTGGATACTGTTTTTGCCAATTATCTGTCACGCCCCGGTGTGCGCCAGCCCATTCTTACCTCTTATTGTGATGGTAATCGAGTCACATGTGATGGCTTAAGTCAATGGGGCTCCAAGTATCTTGCAGAAGAAGGATATTCTGCTATTGAAATTATACGCTACTATTATGGTAATGACATGTATATCAATACTGCGGAATTTGTATCCGGTGTTCCCTCCTCCTGGCCGGGCTATAACCTGACCATCGGTTCCTCCGGTGATAAGGTTCGCCAGTTGCAGACCCAGCTAAACAGAATTGCCAGAAACTATCCGGCTATTCCCACCATAACCCCGGATGGTGTTTATGGTCCCGCCACAGAAAACGCAATCCGCACCTTCCAGGGTATTTTTAATCTCCCCCAGACAGGTATTACCGATTACGCTACCTGGTACGAGGTGTCCGATATCTATGTAGGCGTTACACGAATTGCAGAGCCCGGACAATAATTCTATAGTAATTCAAAAAGGGGAAACGCAGAAATCCCATGCCTTATGCATGACCTTCTGTATTTCCCTTTTCTTTTAGGAATCCGGATAGTAATCCTTATATTTCTTGGGAGACACCCCATAAGCATTTTTAAAATTTCTCAGGAAGGAGGAATAGTCTGCAAAACCGGCACTCTGATATGCCTGTTCAATACTTCTCCCTGCCTTCAGCTCACTACAGGCTTTTATCAATCGTTTATCAATCAGATAGGCATGCACAGTCACACCGGTCAACTCCTTAAATTTGCGAAGAAAATGATATTTGCTCATGTGCACCTGCTCCGCCAGCATTTCCACTGTGATTTTTTCCGAAATATGCTTATCCATATAGCTGCTAACCTGTTCCACCAATGGATGCAGCGCCATTTCCTCTCCCGCTGATAAAAATTCCTTTCTTACACAAAGGGAATTCAAATAGCCAAAAAACAAGGACAAATACCCCTTATCCAATATCCTTTTGGTTCCCGGCTCTTCCCCTTCCAAAATCTCAGACATGGCAAGTTTTAACAGAAATCCTCGCAGCATTTCCTCATAATATATGGGAAAATGATAGGCACAGGACTCCCGGTTTTTAAAGCAGGCATCCAGCTTTACCCCTTCCACAGAAAGCTCCGTTAACATCTGTTCCGTAATCCACAAAATAATACGCTTTGAGGAATCATGCTTTTTTTCAATGTAATGATACTTGTGCATTACATTTGTGTCTATCAGTAAAAAATCCCCCCTGTGTAAATGATATATCTGATTTTCTATTAATGAGGAATATTCTCCCTCCAAAACGTAAATAATTTCATAAAAGTTATGATAATGAAATGCAAGCGCACCCATGGGAGCTCCCTGCTTCTCATAAACCTCATAATTTTCATTTATCATGTATTGCCGCTCGTCAGTTGCTTCCAGCTTTCTGATGCGATTTTCCATTTGTTTCATATGATAGATACCTGCTTCTCTTCAATACTTGAAACCGGCTGTTTCATCATTTTAAGTTTAGCGCAATTTTTGCACTATTTCAAGCAATATATGTTCTTTTCTTGCATTTCTTTTTACATTATACTAAACTCATAAAAGGTTGGTAAAAACAACCATAGAAATCGAAAACAAAAAATTTTTTATAATCTTAACTAAATGGAGGGTTTTCACTATGCAGATGACATTAAGATGGTACGGAAGTAAGTACGACACTGTTACCTTAAAGCAGATTAGACAGATTCCCGGCGTAACCGGCGTTATCTCCACTCTGTACGGCACCGCTCCCGGCGAAGTATGGGAAATGGAAGATATTCTTGCTCTGAAAAAAGAAATTGAAGATGCCGGGTTTGAGCTTGCAGGTATCGAAAGCGTGAACATTCATGATGCAATCAAGGTTGGAACCCCTGATAGGGACAAATATATTGACAATTATATTACTACTTTGGAACGCCTGGGACAGGCGGGCATCCATATGGTATGCTACAACTTCATGCCTGTATTTGACTGGACCAGAACGGAGCTTGCTCGTATGCGTCCCGATGGCTCCACCGTTTTAGCTTATACTCAGGAGGCAGTTGATGCCCTTGACCCTGAAAAAATGTTTGAATCCATCTCCGGTGACATGAACGGCACTGTAATGCCCGGCTGGGAACCAGAGCGTATGGCTCGCGTGAAAGAATTATTTGAACTGTACAAGGATGTGGATGATGAGAAGCTTTTCGAGAATTTGAAATACTTCTTAGAGCGCATCATGCCTGTATGTGATAAGTATGACATCAACATGGCGATTCATCCCGATGATCCCGCATGGAGCGTATTTGGTCTTCCTCGTATTATTATCAACAAGACCAATATCCTGCGTATGATGAAGATGGTGGATAATCCTCACAACGGTGTGACCTTCTGCTCCGGCTCTTACGGAACCAATCTGGAAAATGACCTTCCCGATATGATTCGTTCTTTAAAGGGCAGAATCCACTTTGCACATGTGCGCAATTTGAAATTCAACACTCCTACAGACTTTGAGGAAGCTGCACATCTGTCCAGCGATGGAACCTTTGATATGTACGAAATTATGCTTGCTCTTTATGACATCGGTTTTACCGGTCCCATCCGTCCCGACCATGGACGTATGATTTGGGACGAGGTTGCTATGCCCGGCTACGGTCTTTACGACAGAGCTTTAGGTGCAACCTATTTAAACGGTCTCTGGGAAGCAATTGAAAAACAGCATAATAAGAATGCCTAGGAAAAGAACACTTAATGAAAGAAAGTGAGGTCAAACCATGAAACTTACATTGGATGGTATCCGTAACGACCGTGCAGCCTTTGAAGCTGCCGGCTATAAGCTCCCTACCTTTGATTATGAAGCAGTAAAGAAAAACACCTATGAGCGTCCCGTGTGGATTCACTTCGGTGCCGGCAATATCTTCCGTGCCTTTCAGGCAAATGTGATGCAGAATCTTTTAAATGATGGCATTATGGACACCGGTCTCATTGCTGCAGAAGGCTATGATTACGAAATTATTGAAAAAAGCAATCGCCCCCATGACAATCTGACTATTTTAGCCACCTTAAAGGCGGATAATACGGTAGAAAAAACTGTAGTGGGAAGCATTGTAGAATCCTTGATTCTTGACAGTGCTAATGAGAAGGAATTTTCCCGCTTAAAAGAGATTTTCTCCAATCCTACTTTGCAAATGGCAAGCTTTACCATTACCGAAAAGGGATATGCTCTGACAGATGCCAAGGGCAATACTCTTCCTGCCATCGAAGCAGATTACAAGAAGGGACCCGAGGCTCCCGACAGCTATCTGAGCAAGGTGGTATCCCTGTTATATACCCGTTATTTAAAGGGCAAGCTTCCCATTGCCATGGTCAGCATGGACAACTGCTCTCACAATGGCGATAAGCTCTACGCTGCTGTAGATGCTTTTGCAAAGGCATGGGCTGAGGCAGGACTTGCAGAGGCAGGCTTTGTAGATTATGTAAACGATGCAAATCAAGTAAGTTTCCCTTGGAGTATGATTGACAAAATCACCCCCAGACCTGACGCACAGGTAGAAGCACTTCTTGCAAAGGATGGTATCGAAGAGCTGGATGCTGTTGTTACCTCCAAAAATACCTATATCGCTCCTTTTGTAAATGCAGAGGAATGTGAGTATCTGGTAATTGAAGACCGTTTCCCTAACGGCAAGCCTGCACTGGATAAGGGCGGTATCATATATACTGACAGAGAAACTGTAGACAAGGTAGAGAAAATGAAGGTTTGCACCTGTCTGAATCCCCTTCATACTACCCTTGCTATTTATGGCTGTCTCCTTGGATATACTTTGATTTCTGAGGAAATGAAGAATCCACTGTTGAAGAGACTGGTAGAAATTATCGGCTACGAAGAAGGACTTCCTGTGGTAATTAATCCCGGTATCCTTGCCCCCAAGAAATTTATTGACGAGGTTGTAAATGTGCGTATCCCCAATCCCTTCTTACCGGATACCCCTCAGCGTATTGCAACCGATACCTCCCAGAAGCTGGCTATCCGCTTTGGCGAGACCATCAAGGCTTATGAAAAGGACCCTAATCTGAATGTAAAGAATCTGAAAATGATTCCTCTGGTATTTGCAGGCTGGCTTCGTTACCTGATGGGTGTGGATGATAAGGGCAATACTTTTACTCCCAGTGCAGACCCTCTGTTAGAGGCTGTAACCCCTTATGTGGCAGACCTCTGCTTAACAGATGCTCCTAAAGATTTATCCGGTTTGGATAAGCTTCTTGGCAACGAAAAGATTTTTGGTGTGGACCTAAATGCCATCGGCATGGCTGATTTGGTAAAGGAATACTTTGCAGAATTGTCCTGTGGAACAGGCGCTGTAGAAGCAACCTTAAAGAAATATGTAAAATAGCTTTTTTCTCTCCCTAAAAATATATTAAATAAAGTGGGTTCCCTTCCTAAGTTTGGGAGCCCACTTTATTTTGATTCCATATGAATGTGAATCACATTTTATTTACTTATCCCATGCTTATTTTGTAAGCAAAAGCATAATATCATTGGTTCTTGCAACAAACTTTGTCATTGCTTCAGGGGACAACGGTGCATGCTGGATTTTTGCCAAATCATAAAGCTGCTCGCAAATCATTTCTGCATTTTCGCTCTCCTGATTTGCAATCACATACTGTACCAATGGATGGTTTGCATTGAGAATTAAGGTCTCGCCCTCGCCCCCGAAAGCTCCCATATCCATACCGGGCATGGAGTACATCTTCATCATATCCTGCATACGTCTGCTTTCCTCAGAAAGGGTAATTACAGAAGAAATCTTCTTGTTTTTCAGCTTTTCCACCTTGATAACCAGCTTCTCATTCTTCAAAGCCTTCTTCATCAGCTTGCCAACACTTTCAGCCTGCTCTTCCATTTCCTTTTCTGCCTTCTTGGAGGTCTTGGACTTCAGAGCATCCGTTACATCCGCATCAATACGCTGGAACTTAATTCCTTCATTCTTTGCCTCAAGCTGGGAGATGAAGGGCTGGTCAATATTGTGTGTCAGGATAACTGCATCCATCTTTGCAGAACGGAACATATTAATATACTGACTCTGCTGCTGTTCATCGGTCACATAGTAAATAATCTTTTCTTTCTTCTCAGCTTCTTCGCCCTCTGCAGCATCGCCCTCAGCTTCCGCATCCTCTGTTACGATTTCCGCTTCCACCTTATTGCCGCTCTCGTCCACAGCACTTCCGCCGGTTTGCTCAGTAGCACCTTCACTACCTTCTTCAGCTTCATCCGCAGGCTTAATTTCCAGACACTCGGGAAGGGTCAGATACTTACCATCCAGATTCTTAAAGAGAATGTAATCATTCATTTTCTCACAGAATTTGTCATCCTTCAGGCAACCAAATTTGATAAAGGGACTGATATCATCCCAATACTTATCGTATTCTTCCTTTTCGGTTTTACACATACCTGCCAGCTTGTCCGCTACCTTCTTGGTAATGTACTCTGCAATCTTCTTTACAAAACCGTCATTCTGCAATGCACTTCTGGATACGTTCAAGGGCAAGTCGGGACAATCAATTACACCCTTTAATAACAACAGGAATTCAGGAATTACTTCTTTAATATTGTCCGCAATAAATACCTGATTATTGTATAATTTAATGGTTCCCTCAATGGATTCATACTCCATATTAATCTTGGGGAAGTAAAGAATACCCTTCAAATTAAAAGGATAATCCATATTCAAATGAATCCAGAACAAGGGCTCCTTGTAATCCTGAAATACCTTACGATAAAACTCCTGATATTCTTCCTTAGAGCAATCGTTGGGATGCTTGGTCCAAAGAGGGGTTGTCTCATTCATCAGCTCAGGACGCTTTTTGATTTTGAACTTAACTTCCTCCTGCTCTGCATTTTCCTCGCCCTCTTTCTTTTCAGGCTCAATGGTTTCCAGCACCACATCATCCTTAAGCAGTTCACTTGCCTTAATAATCTGAGTTTCCTTAGTATCTGCCTTGGACAGATAAATTTCTGTAGGCATAAAGGAACAATATTTCTTAATTACCTCACGGGCTTTGTACTCGTTGCAGAACTCCAGACATTCCTCATTTAAGAAGAGGGTAATAGTAGTACCTACCTCTGCCTTGTCTCCATCCTCCATGGAATACTCTGTTCCGCCGTCACATTCCCAATGCACTGCCTGTGCACCATCCTGATAGGAAAGGGTATCAATATGCACCTCATCCGCTACCATAAATGCGGAATAGAAGCCCAAACCAAAATGACCGATAATCTGGTCCGAATTACTCTTATCCTTATACTTCTCAATAAAGTCCGTTGCACCGGAGAATGCAATCTGATTGATATACTCCTCCACCTCTGCTGCGGTCATACCAAGACCATTATCCATAAAGGTTAAGGTTTTCTTCTCAGGATTTACAATTACATCAATTCTGGGCTTAAAGCCTTCCGGCAGGGAATACTCTCCCATCATGTCTAATTTCTTTAATTTGGTAACGGCATCACAACCGTTAGAAATTAACTCTCTGTAAAAAATATCATGGTCTGAATACAACCACTTTTTAATAATGGGAAATATGTTTTCACTGTTAATTGATAAACTGCCGCTCTTAGCTGCCATCGTTTCCACTTCCTTTTCTATTTCTTTTTTCCTGCTTTTTAAAAGTATGCTTCAAAAGCATTTACTTTAGTGTAAAACTCCCCAAAATAAAAGTCAAGACAAAATTAGCACTCGTTTTGCCCGAGTGCTAATAATTCGTCAAAAACGCCCATTTTATCAGCGTTTCCGCATTTCTAAACTTTTTATGAAGTAAATCTAAACCCTAAATTAATCCCCAAAATACTTGTTGTAAACCTCAAAAAATCCGGCATTGGTTACCGCACTGTTATGAATCAGGGAAATACTGTCCCATAGCTCCTGATTCAGATTTCTTACCAAGGTTCCCACAAATTGGTCATATTCCTGACCGAATACCTCATTCTTTCTCTGCTCCACAATTTTCAGCTTATTGGCATCGGTTTCTTCCCGGTTAAAGGTATTGATACATTTAATAATGTGATAGCCGATTTCACTTTCTACCACCTGACTGACCTCTTCTGTTTCCAACTGAAAAGCAGCCGTTTCATAGGCCTCTTCCATTTCACCTTTACCAAAGGAATAGGTAATATTGGTATCCTCACTGTATTTTGACGCCAACTCTGTAAAATCATGTTCTCCATCCGCAGCCAGCTCCCGAACCTCACTTGCCTTTTCAAAAGCCGCCCTCTTGGCTGATTCAGAAAAAGGAATTTTATTTCCCGAGCTATCATAGCTACTGGTACGAATCAAAATATGCTGTACCGTAATGGTTCTTGCTTCGTCATCACTGATTTCCGGATTTACCCCCTGAATAATCTGATGATAAACCTTATCCGCCATAGCATATTCATAGTAAAGGGTTCTCACTGTGTCCAGCTTTACTTCCATTAATTCCTTTTCCGTATCGTTAAGACTTTGGAAATATTCCTCTGCTGCGGTCTTTACCAACGTTTCCTCTTCCTCGTCCAACTGAACCCCTTTTTCCACTGCCAGCAGATACATACTCTTAATCTGTGCAATTTTTGCAAGCACGATTTCCTTTACATTTTCCTCCAGGGTTACACCATCCAAGGAAGTATTCCAAATTTCTGTTCCATACACATTTTCATATTGATTCTGAGTAGTGGTCAGATATACCATCACTTCTCCTTTGGTACAACTGACATCCTCAATCCGAAAAACCTCATCCTTGTCAAATCCCGTAGTAAATACCACTCTCTTCCCATCGGAATCCTCTCCGCAGGCAGTAAGAGAGCCCATAGAAAGACCGGCTGCAAGCAACAGGGTAAATAATCTGACTGCCTTATCTCTACATCTGTTCTTATTCCCATTCTGCTTACTCATTCCGGCATTTACCTTGTTATGTTTTCTGCATATATTTACTCTATCCAACAAATCACCTGTTTTCATCATCCCAATTCATCCTTTTAATCTTTTCCATCCCCTTTTATCTTCTTTATTTTACACTACTTCGTACCAAACTTCCACTACTTGTTTTTTCAATCACAAGCTGATTGGTGATGCGTTCCCGAAGCTCCTGTACATGGGAGATAATACCGATAAGGCAATCCTTCTCTGCAAGCCCCATAAGAGCATTACATGCCTGATCCAGACTTTCCTCATCCAATGCACCAAAGCCCTCATCCACAAACAGAGTATCCACCCGGATTCCACCATTCATGGACTGAATTACATCGCTCATGCCAAGTGCAAGGGACAAAGAAGCCTTGAAGGATTCCCCACCGGAAAGGGTTCTTACAGAACGGTATTTTCCGGTGTAATAGTCCAAAACCTGAATTTCCAGATTATCCTTTACCCTGCCGTCTCCTACCTCTCCAACACGGGACATTTCATAGCGCCCGGAGGTCATTTTACGAAAACGCAAATTCGCTGCCTTTAGTATTTCCTCAAAATAGGAAGCCAAAACATATTGTTCAAAAACAAGTCTTCGTGGATTGTTCCCTGTGGCCATGTTTTCCAAATCCTTTACATAACCATACTCAGCAGAAGCTTCCTCCATCCCTTTTTGCTTGTCCTTCATAAGTCCCATGGTTTTCTTGACCTCTCCATGGGCACGGTCCCAATTTTTTTGACGCTTTAGTGCGGCCTCTTTTTGTTCCTTTGCCTCCCACAGTTTCCCCCGAAGTTCCTCTATATCTATGGACTTTTTCTGATTTACGGTGGCTTTCAAATGCTGATATAGCTCCTGATTGGCAGCCACTCTTTTGCGGTAGTCCTCCACTTCCTGTTGCAGACTTTCTCTCACTGACTTTTCAAGCTTTGCCGCCTGATAATCCTTCTCCTTTGCAAAACCATACTGCTTTAAGGTATCCTGATATTTGGTATGAGCTTCCTGCAAACTGCTTTCCGCTTCCTCTTTCTGTTCTTTAAGCAGTAATTCCTGCCTCTTCTTTTCCTGAATTAATTCCCCAACAGCTTCCATGCGCCGGCATTTTGCATTCACTTCCTCCATTGCTGCCTTTACCGGAAGCGCAAGGTATCTTCTGCATACCTCATCCTCTTCCTCTGCAAGCTTTTCGGACAACTCTCCATAGACTTCCTTGGTTTGCTCTAATTGCTCACAGAGATTATCTCTTAAGGCCTTTGTCATGGCAGTTTGCTCATGTATCCCACGCAATACTGCTTCTGCCTTTTCCAGCTTCTCCTTTAACTGCTGTAATTCCTCTTCTGATATCACATCCTCTGCCACCTTCGCAGGCGCAGGATGACTAACGGAACCGCAGACGGGGCAAGGCTTTCCTTCCTCCAAAAGGGCTGCCGCAAGACCGATCGCAGAAAGCTTTCTGCGATAATCCTCTTCCTCATACTGCTGCTTTATAAGCCCACAGGCTTCCTGCTCCCTTAGGAAGTTCTCCTGTCCCTTTTTTAATTCAGCTTCCTTTTCCTGTAACTGCTTTGTTAATTGCTTTTTGCGCTCTCCAATTTCCTCCAATTGTCCGGCACACTCCAATAACTTACGCAGCTTATTGGAACGAGTGGTAGTCTCCTTTAAGGCTTCCTCTTCCTGTATTAGTAAAGCCTGTTCCTCCTTTACTCCGCCAATAGCAGCATTTACTGTTTCCACCTGCTTATCCCACTGTTTACAAAGCTTTTCCCCGCTCTCTACAAACCCGGCGTTTATTGCTCGGGTTACCTGTTTTTCCTTTTCCTTAATTTCAGCAACCAAACTCTCCAGCTGTTCCTTTTCTTCCATTACCTTTTGAAGCTGTAGGCGCTTTCGTTGCTCCTCTTCTTCTTTGGAAATCCTTCCTGCAAGCTTTTCTACCTCT
>JAGAMG010000045.1 GCA_017624835.1 Lachnospiraceae bacterium | reverse complement strand
CCTCCTATGAATAGTATATCATACTTTTGCGCATAATGCTATATAATACTATAAAATAAAACTAAAAATTTGACGCAAAAAATGCAGGTAAATCAATACCTGCAACTACTTTTTCTAAGATTCAACTGTCAAACTCCCGTGTAATAATTTGTTATTTTTTTGACAAAACCCATTGCAAATCGTTTCTGCCTATGTTACAATGCAAAAGTAGTAATGATAAAAAAATAACAATCTTGTTTATGTTGTTTCAAAATTTTAAATTATTCAACCAAATGGAGGAAAAAGAAATGGCAAAGAAAGTTGTATTAGCAGGCGCTTGCCGTACCGCAATCGGAACAATGGGTGGTTCTCTTAGCACTACTTCCGCAGCAGAGCTTGGTGCAATCGTTATTAAGGAAGCTTTAAACAGAGCAGGAGTTGCTCCTGAGCAGGTGGATCAGGTATACATGGGATGTGTAATTCAGGCTGGTCAGGGACAGAACGTAGCTCGTCAGGCATCCATCAAGGCAGGACTTCCTATTGAGGTTCCGGCAGTTACCATGAACGTTGTATGTGGTTCCGGTCTGAACTGTGTAAATCAGGCAGCACAGATGATTATGGCTGGTGATGCTGATATCGTAGTAGCAGGTGGTATGGAGAATATGTCCATGGCTCCTTATGCTATGCCTCAGGCTCGTTTTGGTTATAGAATGAACAATGGTACTTTAGTAGATACCATGGTAAATGATGCTCTTTGGGATGCATTCAACAACTATCATATGATTCAGACTGCAGACAATATCTGCAACGAGTGGGGACTTACTCGTGAAGAATTGGATGAGTTTGCATTAAAGAGCCAGCAGAAGGCAGAAGCAGCGCAGGCAAATGGTGCATTTGATGCAGAAATCGTACCTGTAATGGTTAAGAAGAAAAAAGAAATGGTTGAGTTCAAGGTTGATGAGGGTCCTCGTCCCGGCTCTACCATGGAAGGTCTTGCTAAGCTTCGTCCTATCAATAAGGATGGTTTCGTTACCGCCGGTAATGCATCCGGTATTAACGACGGTGCAGCAGCAATTGTTGTGATGAGTGAAGAGAAGGCAAAAGAGCTTGGTGTTAAGCCCATGGCTACCTTCGTGGCTGGTGCTCTTGCAGGCTGCCGTCCTGAGGTTATGGGTATCGGTCCTGTTTACTCCACCAGAAAGGTAATGGAGAAAACAGGTATGAAGATTGAAGATTTCGATATCATCGAAGCAAACGAAGCATTTGCTGCACAGTCCATTGCTGTAGGTAAGGATTTGGGCATTGATGTTGATAAGCAGTTAAATCCTAACGGCGGTGCAATTGCGTTAGGTCACCCTGTAGGTGCTTCCGGATGTCGTATCCTTGTAACTCTGCTTCATGAGATGCAGGCTAAGGGTGCTAAGACCGGTTTGGCAACTCTGTGTATCGGTGGCGGTATGGGCTGCTCTACAATTGTAAAAATAGAGGACTAAGACAAAGCAACGCACACCCGTGCAGATATATTCCTTGAGCGACACGCTTGCGCTCGGTGAAAAACGTAGTGGACACTAAGCTCGAGGATGAACGTTGTTCATCCTGACCTCGCTAAGTGCCAACGTTTTTCAACGGTCTTTCAAGGAACACATCTGCACGCTTGTGCTGTTATTTGACTATAGCAATTTTATAATATTGAGTTAAGGAGAAACAAACTATGGATTACATATTATACGAACAAAAGGGTAGCATTGCTACCATCACTATTAATCGTGAAAAGGCATTAAATGCATTAAATTCTCAGGTGTTAGAGGAGTTGGATGCTGCTTTGGATGCTGTGAATTTGGATGAGGTACGTTGCCTTATCTTAACCGGCGCAGGACAGAAGTCCTTTGTTGCAGGTGCAGATATTGGAGAAATGAGCACTTTAACCAAGGCTGAGGGCGAAGCATTCGGTAAGAAGGGAAATGATGTTTTCCGTAAGCTGGAAACCTTCCCCATTCCTGTTATTGCAGCAGTAAATGGTTTTGCACTTGGCGGCGGCTGTGAAATTTCCATGAGCTGTGATATCAGAATCTGCTCTGACAATGCAGTATTCGGTCAGCCCGAGGTTGGTTTGGGCATTACTCCCGGATTTGGCGGTACTCAGAGACTTGCGCGTCTGGTAGGTGCAGGTATGGCTAAACAGATGATTTACACCGCTCGTAATATTAAGGCTGATGAAGCATACAGAATTGGTCTTGTAAATGCTGTTTATACTCAGGAAGAGCTTCTTCCCGCAGCAGAGAAGATGGCAGCCGGTATTGCGAAGAACGCTCCTATCGCTGTTCGCAACTGCAAGAAGGCTATCAACGATGGTTTGGATGTAGATATGGATGCAGCGCTTGTTATCGAAGAGAAGCTTTTTGGTGACTGCTTTGAGACAGAGGATCAGAAGTATGGTATGGCATTCTTCTTAGACAAGAATAAAGAGAAGGTAAAAGAGCCTTTCAAAAACTGCTAAGAAGCAAAAGGATTTTAGAGAGTAATAACATAAACATATAAAAATCAAGGAGGTACTTTCAATGAAAGTAGGTATTATTGGTGCTGGTACTATGGGACAGGGCATTGCTAAGGCATTTGCTCAGGTTGAAGGATATGAGGTTGCACTCTGCGATATTAAGCAGGAGTGGGCTGAAGGCGGTAAGGCTAAAATCGCTAAGGGCTATGCTAAGTTAGTAGAAAAAGGCAAAATGACTCAGGAAGCAGTAGATGCTATCCTTGCAAAAATTACCCCCGGTCTGAAAGAAGACCTTTGTGCAGATTGTGATTTAATCGTAGAAGCTGCATTTGAAAATATGGAAGTTAAGAAGACCACCTTTGGTGAGTTAGACAAGATTGCAAAGCCTGAGTGTATTTTTGCATCCAATACCTCCAGTCTTTCCATTACAGAAATCGGAAATGGCTTAAATCGTCCTATGATTGGTATGCACTTCTTCAATCCTGCAGATCGTATGAAGCTGGTTGAGGTTATTGCCGGTGCAAATACTCCTGCTGAAGTAGTAGATACCATCAAGAAGATTTCTGAGGAAATCGGCAAAACTCCTGTACAGGTAAATGAAGCAGCAGGTTTCGTAGTAAACCGTGTTCTGATTCCTATGATTAACGAAGCTGCTTTCATCAAGATGGAAGGTGTTTCCGATATCGCAGGTATTGATGCTGCTATGAAGCTTGGTGCAAATCATCCCATGGGTCCCTTGGAGTTGGGTGACTTCATTGGTTTGGATATTTGTCTTGCAATTATGGATGTTCTTTACAATGAGACAGGTGACAGCAAGTATCGTGCATGCCCTCTTATCCGTAAGATGGTTCGTGGCGGTAACCTTGGTGCTAAGAGCGGAAAAGGCTTCTACATTTACAATGCAGACAGAACCAAGACCCCTGTTGATGCTCAGTAATTACTAAAATATATATATTTTAACGGAGGAAATAAAATCATGGATTTTACTTTACGCAAAGAACATGAAATGGCACGCTCTTTATTTAAAGAGTTTGCTGAAAAAGAAGTAAAGCCTCTTGCTCAGGAGGTTGATGAAACTGAAATTTTCCCTAGAGGCACAGTTGACAAAATGGCTAAGAACGGCTTCTTAGGTATTCCTGTTCCCAAGGAGTATGGCGGACAGGGCTGTGATCCTTTGACATATGTAATGTGTGTAGAAGAGCTGTCTAAGGTATGTGGTACCACAGGCGTTATCGTTTCCGCACACACCTCTCTTTGCTGTGATCCTATCCAGACCTATGGTACTGAGGAGCAGAAGCAGAAGTACTTAGTTCCCCTTGCAAAAGGTGAGAAGCTTGGTGCTTTCGGTCTTACCGAGCCCGGTGCAGGTACTGACGCGCAGGGTCAGCAGACCAAGGCTGTTTTGGATGGCGATGAGTATGTATTAAACGGTTCCAAGATTTTCATTACCAATGGTAAGGAAGCAGACGTTTATATTATCTTTGCTATTACTAGCGTTACTACAGATGCAAAGGGCAGAAGCAAGAAGAATATCAGCGCATTTATCGTAGAAAAAGGAACTCCCGGATTTACCTTCGGTACCAAGGAAAAGAAGATGGGTATCCGTGGTTCATCCACCTATGAATTAATCTTTACCGATTGCCGTATTCCTAAGGAAAATCTGCTTGGTAAGGAAGGCAAGGGCTTTGGTATTGCAATGCATACTCTGGACGGCGGACGTATCGGTATCGCTGCACAGGCACTTGGTATTGCAGAGGGCGCTTTAGAGTCCACCATCGCTTATGTTCAGGAAAGAAAGCAGTTTGGTCGTCCCATTTCTGCATTCCAGAATACACAGTTCCAGCTTGCTGACATGGCTACCAAGGTTGAGGCTGCAAAGATGTTAGTTTACAAGGCTGCTATGGCGAAGGCTAACCAGAAGGTTTACTCCTTAGAGGCTGCTATGGCTAAGCTGTATGCTGCAGAGGTTGCAATGGAAGTTACCACCAAGGCTGTTCAGCTTCACGGTGGTTATGGTTATACCAGAGAGTACGATGTTGAGCGTATGATGCGTGATGCAAAGATTACCGAGATTTACGAGGGAACCAGTGAGGTTCAGAGAATGGTCATCTCCGCGAATATCATTAAGTAAGACCGGATAGGATTTTGGATTGGTCAGCCCTCTGCTTGCAGAAGGGATGACAAAGACAAAAGACGTAATCGCGAGTTGCAGCGCAATCTCGCGACCGAGGAAAAACGAAGGTTTTTCGAGGCTCCGGTCTGGAGCAATATAAAACACACAAAATAATTATAAGGAGTGAAAATACAATGAAAATCGTTGTTTGTATTAAGCAGGTTCCTGATACTAAGGGCGGCGTTAAGTTTAATCCCGATGGTACTCTTGACAGAGCAGCTATGATGACTATCATGAACCCTGATGATAAAGCAGGTTTGGAAGCAGCATTAAGATTAAAAGAAAAGTATGGCGCAGAGGTTACTGTACTTACCATGGGTCTTCCTAAGGCAGAGGATGTTCTTCGTGAAGCAATTGCTATGGGTGCAGACAAGGGAATCCTTGTTACTGACAGAGTACTTGGTGGTGCTGATACCTGGGCTACCTCTCAGACACTTGCAGGTGCAATCCGCAATCTGGAATATGATTTGATTATTACCGGACGTCAGGCTATCGACGGTGATACCGCACAGGTTGGACCTCAGATTTCTGAGCACTTAAATATTCCTGTAATTTCTTATGCACAGAAGATTGAAGTAGAAGGCGACAGCGTAATCGTTGAGCGTCAGTATGATGACAGATATCATGTATTAAAAGCAAAAATGCCTTGTCTGATTACAGCATTGGCAGAATTAAACGAGCCTCGTTATATGACTCCCGGCGGAATCTTTGATGCTTGCAAGGCAGAGATTACTGTATGGGGTAGAGCTGATTTGAAGGATGTTGAGGATTCCAACTTAGGTCTTAAGGGTTCACCTACTCAGATTGCTAAGGCTTCCGATAAGGTTAGAAAGGGTGCCGGCGAAAAGGTTACTTTGGATGCATCCGAATCCGTTGATTACATTCTTGGCAAATTAAAGGAGAAGCACATTGTTTAATAGAAAAAATGTGTGGAACATGCTCAATATTTAGGAGGAAAAACAATGAACTTAGCAGAATATAAAGGCGTATATGTCTTCGCTCAGCAGGTAGACAACGTTATTAATAGTATTGCTTTTGAGTTAATCGGCAAAGGTAAAGACCTTGCAGAGGCTCTTGGCACTGAAGTAACTGCTGTATTAGTTGGTAGCGACGTAAAGGGCTTGGCTGATGAACTGGCTGCATACGGCGCTGACAAGGTTATCGTGGTAGATGATCCTGAATTGAAAGAGTACAGAACTGAGCCCTATGCACATGCATTGGCATCTGTTATTGAGAAATACAAACCTGAAATTTTCCTGGTAGGTGCAACTGCTATCGGTCGTGACCTTGGTCCTCGCGTTTCCGCAAGAATCCATACCGGTTTGACCGCAGACTGTACACAGCTTGAAATTGGTGATTTTCCCATCAATCCTATTCCCGGAAAAGAGCAGAAGCACAATCAGCTGTTAATGACTCGTCCTGCTTTTGGTGGAAATACTATTGCAACCATTGCATGTCCTGATTTCCGTCCTCAGATGGCTACCGTTCGTCCCGGTGTTATGCAGAAGCGTGACAAGGTAGAAGGTGCAAAGGCAAATGTAGAAGAATTCAATCCCGGATTTACTCCTGACAACAAGTATGTTGAGATTCTAGAAGTTGTTAAGGCTGTATCCGATACCGTGGACATCATGGATGCAAAGATTCTGGTATCCGGTGGTCGTGGTGTTGGAAGCGCTGAGAACTTCAAGCTTCTGGAAGACCTTGCAGAGGTACTTGGCGGTACCGTAAGCTGTTCCCGTGCAGTTGTAGATGCAGGCTGGAAGGTAAAAGACCTTCAGGTAGGTCAGACAGGTAAGACTGTTCGTCCTAACCTCTACTTCGCAGTAGGTATCTCCGGTGCAATCCAGCACTTGGCAGGTATGGAAGAGTCCGATATCATCATTGCTATCAACAAGGATGAGACCGCTCCCATTTTTGATGTAGCTGATTATGGTATCGTAGGTGACTTAAACAAGATTCTTCCTGCTTTGACAGAGAAGTTAAAGGCTGAAAAGGCTGCAAAATAAAATTTAGATTATGATAAAAGCATTCCACTAGCTAAGGGTTACGAACTTAGCGGTGGAATGTTTTATATTGGGATGCTTATGAAAACTATATTAAAAGTATTGTTGGCAATTGCTTATTTTTTGTTTTGTTTTATAGGAGTTTTATTAATAACAGAAGATATTTTGTTAGAGATTATCTTTGAAACGGATGTAGCTTTTGTATTCTGTAGTGACATGTATGTAATTTATTATGTTGTAGGGCTATGTGTCTTTGGGGTTTTTGTATGGCTTTATTCCAAGCATGGAGTTTTCGCACAGTTTACCATAGGAACCTGGGAGGAAGGAATCAAAGCAAATCTTCCGGTAAGGGAAAAGCGGAAGATTGCCGGAATTTCCCTTGGAGTTTTAATATTCACTGCAATTCTGCCACTTTTTTGGTACAATTGCTTCTTGGAGGATGGAATAGAGGTACGTCGTTTCTTTTGGAAGAAGACATATACATGGGAGGATGTGGATTATTATACCCTCAGTACAAAATTTGACAATACCTTAAAATTTTCTGTGGTATTGGAGAGTCAGAAAGAAATGTCTCTTGATGGAATTGTTTGCACTCTGGAACGCCTCCCGGAAGAGGATTACCCCAATGGCATAGAGGATTTTTGGTGTTATTTGGCTGGGAAATTTGCGGATAGGGGGATACCTCTGGTGGTTGAAGATTGGGAGAAGTTGGAGCAGGATTTGGAGTATGATTATTCCAGGGAGGTTGTTGGTAAAATACGTTTACTGTCAGAGAAGGGATAAAATAATAGGTTGGAGAAAGAAGGGCAGAGATGCTCTTCTTTTAGTTTATGCCTTTTTCTTAGTGAGATATATTGACAAATTTAATAACGTTTTTTATTATAATCAATAAAGAATTCTTAATTTCTAAAATCAAATGGCTGTTCAGCTATTTTTTCCGAGAAAATATTTTTATAAAATGTTGAAAATAAAAACAGGTGATGTACTTATTTTATATTGTATTATACACATTAAATGTGTATAATAAGAGAAAGGACTACAAATGAAGCAACGTGATTTGGTAAAAAAACTAGAAGAAGCAGGGTTTGTATTTTATCGACATGGCGGAAGTCATGATATATACATAAGAGCGGGAGAAATAGAGCAGATACCAAGGCATAAAGAAATAAATGAAAGACTTGCTAAAGCGATTCTTAAAAAATGGGGAATATAGAAAGAAAATTGTTTTAACAACGTAATGGAGGTTGAAAGAATGAAAAGAGTATATCCTGTCATATTTACACAAACAGATGATGATAAAGATACTGTATTGGTAGAAGTACCGGATTTTGAAATTTATACAGAAGGTTTTGGAATGGCTGATGCTATAGAAATGGCAAGAGATGCCATCGGGCTTGCAGGTATTACCTTTGAAGATATGGGAAAGGAAGTTCCGCAGCCAAGGGATAGGCGTGTGATTAATTTATCAGAAACAGAATTTGCCCAAGATGGAAAACAATTTATTTCGTTGGTGGATATTGATTTTGCAGAATATAGAAGAAAGGTAGATAATAGATCTGTTCGTAGAAATGTTACCTTGCCCAATTGGTTAAATCGAGAAGCGGAAAAGGCACATATCAATGTATCGCGAGTATTGCAGGAAGCATTGATGCAGAAAATGAATCTTTAGCATAGACCAAGCCATAGCATTTGAGGAGTTTCCAAATGCTGTGGCTTTTGGATGAGGTGCTTGCTCTTTCTTAATTTTATGGCTGCTTGATGATATACCTCTGAATTACTTCTTTAAAGGTATCGCTGTAAAATTCTGCATCCAAGACTCCGTCACAATTCTGTATAACCTTTGCAGATGCCATATTGGATTTATCGCAGGATATGATTACTTCCTTTAGACCGATTGGCTTGCAAAATTTAAGTACATCTTGCAGCATATTGGTAGCATAATGCTTTTGTCGTTCAGTTGGTCGGATACAATACCCGATATGTCCGCCCTCTTGTCTTAGGAAATCATTTAAAGCTAATCGGATATTAACCATACCTATAATGTGGTCGTCCTCTTTGCGGACATAAAAATAAGTGAGAGCAGGGACTCTGGGAGGCTTTACATTGGCAATATCAATATCTTGATGTACTTTTGTGAGCCAATTCTCATAAGTGGCTTTTTCCAAATAGCTGTCCAAAGCACCGCTGCCGTTGATTTCAGAATGGTATTGGTAAAACTCATTTATAAATTCAATGGCCTTTTCCTTATATTGTAAATCGGGAAAAACAAATTTCATAAAATTGCAGGCTCCTTTCTTTTCATTTGTGTAATTGCCTGATTTGTAATTACCTTATTTTCAATCGCGTATAATATTTCTTGTCATCCTCGTGATGTATGTGTGCTCCATTCTTTATCTGTACCTGTAGGGAAGCCGGATTGTCTTTATTCACGGACATATAGATTTCATCCTCTTTGATGATTTCCTTAGCTTTTTCAATAGTAAGTGCCAAGCCCTTAGAAGCATAACCCTTGCCGCGATATTCCTTTTTGATGCCATATCCGATATGACCGGAGCCTGTTCGCAAAGCTTCTGTCAATTCGTGGCGGATGCGAAACTCGCCGATAATTTCCCCATCCTTCCAAAGGAAGAAGAAGGTTTCAGGGACAAAGTTTTCCGGGAGGTCAATGCCCTTGGAATAGTTTATCATTTTGGGAAGTACGTTTTTCATATATTCTTCCTTGCTTGCGCCACAGTCGGGGTTGGTAAAACCGTTCTCGTCAGCGGGTAATTGAGCAAAGAAAAGATATTCCTGTTCTGCATCCTCCAGATTGGCTTCTTTCAAATACAGTGCGGGTATCTCTAAAATATACTCCCTGTTTTCAAAATGTTTGGAGCCATCCAGACTGTCGGATTCACTATCTCCTATGTAGTGAAAGCCTACTTTTTCCATTACCTTTCCGGAGTTGGGATTTCTTTTTTCGTGACGGGCAAAGAATTTGGTTTCACCCAGAGTCTCGGTAGCAAATTTTAAGATACCTGTAGCAGCTTCGGTGGTATAGCCCTGATGCCAGCAGTCCTTCATAATATTGTAGCCCAACTCAAAGCAGCCTTTTTCTTCTTTATATGAAAGACCGCCGCTACCAATTATTTTATTGTCGCATTTGCGGATAAATGCCCAATCATAAAGGGTGTCAGTGGAGTTTTGAACTTCTTCATCTGCAAGCCATGCCTTTGTAACTTCTACATTTGCATGAGTGGTATAAGTCATAAATTTTGTAACCTCAGGGTCACTGGTCCAGTTTGCGAAGATTTCCTCAGCGTCTGTGACAGCCAGGGGGCGTAAAATTAATCTTTCGGTTTCTAAAATAGGTGTTTTCATAGGTTTTTCTCCTTGATAAGTGTAATAAAATAAAAAGCCGATACCCATATATTCCTATACAGGCACCGGCTTCATCATATAGCTAAATTATTACCTAAGCTATGAGGTAATTTGTGAAGGGAGAATCTGTATAGGAAACAATTGATTTTTGGATACCCAAAAGAACCCAAGCGCCAGATTGGAATTGGAATTGAACGCGGGCTGATTCTGGAATGAATTATGTTTCATTGCATGTAACTGTTTCATATTTGACTTCTCCTTTCGTGATAATTTGATTTATTATTTCTTTTGCAAAAGAATATTGTTTGTAATTATACTCCTGAAAAAAGAATTGTCAATCATTTTTTTCAAAAAATGTAATGGCGTATGCAACTGGGGCGTGATACAATGAGCGTATGAGTATTGAGAAATAAGTAGAATTTAATAGATTGGAGCAACGATTATGGCAAAGCAAAAAGAAGTAAAAACCAACGCCATGCGCATTTTAGAATCCCTAAAGATTCCCTTCACGCATTATACCTATGAGTGTGATGAATTTGTGGATGGCTTGCAGATAGCGGATACCCTTTCCCTGCCTTATGAGAAGGTTTATAAGACCTTGGTCACTAAGGGAAACAGTAAAAACTATTTTGTGTTTGTAATCCCGGTGGCAGAGGAACTTGATATGAAAAAGGCGGCCAAAGCGGTGGGAGAAAAAAGTGTTGAAATGATTCCGGTAAAGGATATCAATGCCGTGACGGGGTATATCAGAGGTGGTTGTACTGCTATTGGTATGAAAAAGCAATATATTACTCGAATTGACAGTAGCGCAGAAGCTTTGCCAACTATGATTGTCAGCGGCGGACGCATTGGTTCCCAAATTGAGCTAATGCCTCAGGATTTGGTAAAGGCTAGTAAGGGAGAGTTTGCAGATATTATAAAGCAATAATGAAAGTCATAACTTATGAAAGGATATATACTTATGGAAAAGCAGAAAAATATCATGGATTTTGATACGGTAGCATTCGATGAGGAGCAGGATGCAGTCATTATTATAGACCAGACCAAGCTGCCGGGAAAAACGGAGCTGATTGCTTTAAAGACGGCTCAGGAAATCTGGGATGCAATTTACTTGTTAAAAGTGCGCGGTGCTCCTGCTATTGGAGTGACAGCAGCATTGGGAATCTATATGTTATCCAATCGGATTGAAACCGAGGATTTTGCAACTTTTCATGCAGAATTTGTAAAAATGAAAGAATATCTGGATTCTTCAAGACCCACTGCCGTCAATCTCTCTTGGGCATTGAAACGAATGGAAAATACTGCACTTCGAGCTGGAAGGGAAGAAGGAAAATCTGTGGCGGAAGTGAAGGAAATCTTGCATAAAGAAGCGCTTCGTATCCGAGAAGAGGATATTGAGGTTTGCCGTAAAATTGGGGAGTATGGTTTAACTTTGGTAAAGCCCGGAGATGGCATTTTAACTCATTGTAATGCGGGACAGCTGGCTACGGTAAAATATGGTACTGCCACAGCTCCTATTTATCTGGGACAGGAGAAGGGCTACCATTTTAAGGTCTTTGCGGATGAGACAAGACCTCTTTTGCAGGGAGCGCGACTGACAGCTTATGAATTACATTCCTCCGGTGTGGATGTGACTGTAATTTGTGACAATATGTCAGCCAATGTTATGTCCAAGGGTTTGGTGCAGGCTGTGTTTGTAGGCTGCGACAGGGTGGCTGCAAACGGAGATACCGCCAATAAAATCGGAACCTCCGTGGTTGCCATGGTGGCAAAATATTATGGTGTGCCGGTATATGTCTGTGCCCCCACTTCCACTATTGATATGGCAACCCCTACAGGAAAAGAGATTCATATTGAAGAACGTCCGGCAGAGGAAGTAACGGAAATGTGGTATAAGGAACGGATGGCACCGGAGGGCGTGAAGGTGTATAATCCTGCCTTTGACGTGACGGACAATGAATTGATTGCAGGAATCGTGACGGAATACGGCATTGCCAGAGCACCTTATACGGAAAGTTTAAGAAAAATTATGGAGAAAAAATCATGAAATACACAGGTTATTTATTTGCACATTTTATAGGAGACAGCGGCGAGGGAGAGCAAATTTACTTTTCCTTAAGCCGGGATGGTCTTCATTGGCAGGATTTGAATAAAGGCGAAATTATCCTTCGCAGTGAAATTGGCGAAAAGGGTGCCAGAGACCCCTTTCTGATTCGTTCCCCTTGGAAGGAAGGCTCTAAGTATTTCCTCATTGCTACAGATCTTCAGATTGCAGCCGGAAAGGGCTGGCAGGTGGCACAGTATGAGGGCAGCAGGGATATCTTGGTATGGGAGTCCGATAATCTGGTGGATTGGCAGGAACCTGTGGCGCATACCATTGGTGTGGAGGGTGCAGGTTGTGTCTGGGCACCGGAGGCTATTTATGATGCCAAGGAGGATGCTATTTTGTTATTCTGGGCATCCATGGTAAAGCTTGAGGGAGATAAAGAACCGAAACAGCGGATTTATGCATCCTATACCCGTGACTTTAAAGAATTTACGGAGCCTTTTATTTTTATGGAGAAGGAAAACCATGTAATTGACAGTACTATTATTGAGGATAAGGGTGTTTACTACAGATATACCAAGGATGAAACTACTAAAAATATTTGTGTGGACTGCAGCACGACTTTAAAGCCGGAGGATTTCAAGGAAGTGAAGTCTGCTACCCTGTCAGAGTTATTTGGGGTAGAGGGACCGGAAATTTATAAAATGAATGACAGAGAAGAATGGTGCCTGATAGTGGACAGATTTGCAACCCACAAGGGATATCTTCCGTTAATAACCAATAATCTGTCATCGGGAGAATTTCGCATTTTGGAGGATGCGGAATTTGATATGGGTGTGAACAAGAAGCGCCATGGCGGCGTTTTACCTGTGACTGAGGAAGAGTATCAAGAGTTAGCAAAGCTTTTGTAAGAAAAATGATATTACAAAAATGCATAAGGGAGAAAACTCTCATACAGATGGAAGTAGGAAATAAAACATGAAACGAAATGTAACTTTGGAAGAAATTTCGGATGGACGCCTATACAATGCCAATGATATGGTAAAGGCAGACTGTCACGGTTGTCAGGGCTGTTCGAAATGCTGTCAGGGAATGGGCAATTCCATTATCTTAGACCCCTATGATGTGTATCGTCTTACTACGGGACTTCAAAAAACCATGCAGGAGCTTTTGGAAAAGGAAGTGGAATTAAATGTGGTAGACGGCGTAATCCTGCCTAATTTAAAAATGAGCGGTGCTAAGGAAAGCTGTGCTTTCTTAAATGAACAGGGACGATGCAGTATTCATTCCCTGCGTCCGGGTATTTGTCGTTTGTTTCCTTTGGGCAGATATTATGAAAATGGTTCTTTTAAATATTTTTTGCAGACCGGGGAGTGTACGGCGGTACATAGCAAGGTGAAGGTCAGTAAATGGATTGACACCCCCAATCTTACCCAAAACATGGAATTTACCAACCGTTGGCATTATATGATGAATGAAGCGGAGGAATTGGTGCAGTCCAGTGAGGATGATGCGTTCCGTAAGAATTTGAATTTGTTTATTTTAAATACCTTTTATCTTGCCCCCTATGATGGCAGCAGAGATTTTTATGAGCAGTTTGAAGAAAGGTGCAAAATATATGAGGCTATTGTTAGCTGAGGATGAAAAGGAATTGTCGGATGCGTTGGTGGCAGTTCTGAAACACAATAATTATTCTGTAGATGCAGTTTATAACGGACAGGATGCCCTAGATTTCTTGGAGGCGGCTGAGTATGATGGGGCTATCCTGGATATTATGATGCCCAGGGTGGATGGCATTACTGTGCTGAAAAAAATCCGGGCACAGGGAAATCCGGTTCCTGTGCTGATGCTGACTGCTAAAGCAGGGGTGGATGATAAGGTGGAAGGGCTTGACAGCGGTGCCAATGATTATTTGGGAAAGCCTTTTGCCATGAAGGAACTGTTGGCAAGAATTCGTGCCATGACCCGAAAAATTACCGAAAGTAACGATAATCTGCTACAGTACGGAAATATTACCCTGAATCGGGCAACTTTTGAATTAACTGCCGGAGGAATGACTGGCGGTGGAGAGGGCTCAGGTAGCGAGGTTTTGCGTTTGGCAAATAAGGAATTTCAAATGCTGGAAATGCTTATGAGTAATCCCGGTCAGATTATTTCCACGGAACGATTTATGGAGAAAATTTGGGGCTATGACAGCGAAACGGAAATGAATGTGGTTTGGGTGTATGTTTCTTATTTGAGAAAGAAGCTCACAAGTATTCAGGCAAATGTGGAAATCAAGGCAGCAAGGAATCAGGGTTATTTTCTGGAGGTACGCAAATGATAGCAAGGCTGCGCCGAAATTTTATATTGATTACCATGGGTTCTACACTGGCGGTACTTACCATTATTATTGGTACCTTAAACTTAGTAAGCTATCGCAATATGGTGGATAGGGCGGATGAGATATTAATGCTTTTGGCGGAGAATGATGCCCGTTTTCCGGAAATGTTTAATGAGAGAATGAACCCTATGGAGCCGCCCATAGAGAATTGGGATGGAGAGCAGGAGAGCAGAGCAGAAGGAATCTCGGGTAAGGAGCCGGAGCCTAAATATAGGGATAACATGAAAAAAGGTATGATGGGTGGAATGATGGATGCTGCGAGTCAGGAAATGTTTATGGAAACTCCCTATGAAACCCGTTTTTTCTCGGTAAAATTAAACAGTGATGGCAGTCTTTTATCGGTGGATACCGGAAGAATTGCAGCAGTTGCCACAGAGGATGCAGTTGCCTATGCAATAGAAGTCTGGGAAAGTGGCAGGGAGAAAGGCTTTTATAGAACCTATCGCTATTTGGTAACCCAGCAGGCTGAGGAAAATATAATAGTATTTATGGATCGCAGCAGGGAGTTGTCCGCTTTTTTTACGCTGGCAACCACCAGTATATCTGTAGCAGTATTGGGATTGATAGCGGTCTTTATATTAGTGGTTCTTTTTTCCAAAATAGTTTTTCGACCTGTGGCAGCAAGCTATGAAAAACAAAAACGCTTCATAACCGATGCCAGTCATGAGTTAAAAACACCTCTTACCATTATTTCTGCCAATGTTGAGGTATTGGAAATGATGCAGGAGGAAAATGAATGGACAAGAAGCATTAGAAAGCAGGTGTCCCGAACCAATGCATTAGTGGAGCAGATGGTAACACTTTCCAGAATGGACGAAGAGGATAACTGTCGGGTAATGGAAAAGTTCTCACTTTCTGAGTCGGTATCTGAGACCGCTGAGTTTTTTAAGACTTTGGCAGATAGTCAAAAGAAGCAGTTGGAGATAACTGTGGCAGGAGATTATACTTATTGGGGAGAGGAAAAGAAAATCCGTCAGATGGTTTCCCTTCTGGTGGATAATGCAGTGAAGTATTCTTCTGAAAAAGGAAAAATTAAAGTGGATTTAGTGCAAAGAGGCAGACGTTTTTACCTGACGGTATGGAATACAGTGGAGGAAATTCCACAGGGTAATTTAGATGTTTTGTTTGAAAGATTTTACCGATTGGATTCCTCCAGAAATTCAGAAACAGGAGGCAGCGGAATTGGTTTGTCCATTGTCAAATCCATTGCAGAGCTTCATAAAGGCAAAGTCTCGGCGGGGAGCGTGGATGGGAAAAGTCTGGAAGTCACAGTGATTCTGTGACTTCCGGACTTTTTTGCGTTACAAGAGCAAATTGCTGTTTTGAACAAAAAGGTTAGAGACTTTTGTTGAAAGTGCACAATGGACATTGGTTGATTATAGATAAATGGTTGAATTCGCACAGTTTTTTGGACAAAAAGCTTGGAAACGGACATACAAATGTTGATAAAATATTATCAGATAGTGGTCAAATTGGGTAAATTGACCATTGCGGCAATCTCCAATGTGAAATTGGAAAAATGGGAGGTAGAACATGTTTAACAAATCTAGGAAAGGTATGAAGTGGAAGAGAAGAGGCTCCAAAGCAATTGCGTATGTATTAAGTACTGCATTGCTGGCTGGCGGAATGGGCATTTCTTCCGGGTCTGTTGTACAGGCCGAAGAGGTATCCGGTGGCGATGCTGTTACTTTTGATAACACAGTATCTTCATCAAATCTGAGACTATCTACTTTTGCTTTGTACAATGCAAACACTGTAGACTATACCCGGTTTACAGAAAATGAAACCCTTGCCACATGGAAATTTGGTGAGGATGTAACCAGTGCCAACCCTTACACGGATGTAAATGGCTACGGCTTTCATGACGTAGAGTTTAAGACCGCGGCAAAGGGCTGGGAAGGCGGTATTTACTATCCCCGCGAGGGAACCGAGCAGAGTGGGGTATCGTACATTACGGATAATTCCGATTATTTAGCTATCGGAAGTAAGGTGTGGACAGAGACTGAAGACACCGGATATGGTGTTTATACCTATGAAAATACCTCTGCTTTTAGTATGCTGTTAGACCCTGCGGATTATCAGATTTCTGTTACTCTGGTAAACCCTACATCCAGTGCCTATACTGCATATCTTGAGGCTGAGGATATTACCAAGGCGTCCGGTATTGAAGTGCCAGCAGGCGGAAGTAAGACTACCACTTATACCGCAGTACTCTTGGATGGTGTTTTAGATTTGAAATTCCTGGTAGCCAGCAATGCAACCAGTGAGAGTGAAGCACAGCTACAGACTGCTTATGTTTCTCAGGTGGTAGTAACCAGATTGGCAACCGGAGCAGCGGCAACGAAGCCAACAATTTATATTGCCTCTGACTCCACGGTACAGACCTATGAAACCAACTATTATCCCCAGACCGGTTGGGGACAGACCTTGGCTTTATTCTTTGGCGGTGAAGTAGAGGAAAGAGAATGTGAGGATTGTAATTTCAGCCAGGCACAGACCTACGAAGCAGAAAATGTGATTGTAGAGAACCGTGCTTTGGGCGGACGTTCCTCCAAGTCCTATGTGGAAGAAGGAAAGCTGGATGATATCTTAGAGGATATTCAGCCCGGAGATTATCTGTTTATTCAGTGGGGACATAATGATGCTACTGCTGCAAGACCTAACAGATATGTAGACCCTTCTGATTTTGGAAATTGGATTCAGTGTTATGTGGACGGTGCAAGACAGAGAGGTGCGATTCCTGTATTGGTAACCCCTGTTGCACGTTACAGCTATACCACCAAGGAGGATGGTTCCTTGGATACCTTCGTTGGTAACTTTGAGTCCTATGGTGATGTGATGAGGGATATGGCAGCAGAACAGGATATTCCTCTGGTTGATTTGACTGCTCGTTCTGTAGAACTGTGTAATGAGTTTGGTATTGAAGGTGCAAAATCATTATTCCTGCATGTGGCAGCCGGTGACTATCCGGAAGGCGCTTATGCAGGTGGTGCAACGGACTCCACACATTTACAGTACTATGGAGCATACAAGTTTGCCCAATGTGTAGCAGAGGGAATTATGGAAAATACCTCCGCAGAATTGGCAGATTTAAAGTCAAAGGTAGTATTGAATATTCCCAGTACCGTACCTGCTATAGTTAACAATCTGACCAATACTAAGGTTGGTGCGTCCAGCGTGTCCATGCAGTGGGATGAGGCAGAGGGTGCAGAGCTGTATTATATCTATCGTCAGGTTTTGGAAGAGGGAAAGACCATTGATGATGTAGATTTTTCCAATGCGGCAAAATACTCTGTAACTCCCAATGCAAAGTATACGGATAGTAGCTGTGAAGCGGGTACTACTTATGTATATGCAATCAGAGCCTTTAATGAAAAGGGTCTGGGAGAAATTTCTAATAAAATTGAAGTGAAAACTAAGGAAGCCGGTTACAAGTTTGATATGAACTTTGGCGGTTCTCCCACCATGGAAGGCTGGACAGGCGTAGAGTATGACATGGCTTATGACGCTACCCTGGGCTATGGTTGGACAAAATTGCCCGGTGGCGGTCGTTACAGAGAAAATAACGGCAATGAGGACTCTTCTGCTATGGCGGACGACTTCAGCTTGGGTGCAGGTGAATTTGCTGTAGATTTGCCTAACGGTGATTATGAGGTTACCGTTTATGCAGCAGATTTGATGGCTGGTTTAAGTACCATTAAGCCCAGCTATACAGCAGAGGGCTTGTCCCTGGGTGGTATTTCCTGTAAACAGGCTTTAGGAAGCTGTACCAATACCGTGCGTATTGAGGATGGACAGCTAAATCTTGGCGTTGGTGGAAGCGGATATCTTAACGGATTTACCATTACGGCATTGCTTTTAGCTCCTTCCGGATTCCAATACAGTGAGTTGACACTGGATGAAGCAACAGCAAAGGCAACCTTCCTGATTGGTTTCAATCCTGTTGAGGATGCAGTAAGCTATAATATTTATGGAAAGAACAGCTCTGATAAGAAATATTCTTTGGTTAAGAGTTTTACTGTAGCTGAGTACGCAGCGGATGATTTGGCTTGTCGTGCCATGACAGGTGATATCGGTGAGCAGTACAGCTACTATATGACATGTGTGACAGCGGATGGAACAGAGTCTGCGTCCAGTAACGTAATTGAATTGTCCCTGATTCAGGAGGGACCTAAGGCGGCAGCTCCTCAAAATCTGAAATGTCTCAGCCCTACATTAGGTGATACTGAGCTTCAGAACTATGTAAAATTACAGTGGGAAGCTGTGGAAGGTGCAATTAAGTACATTATCTATCGTTCTGACAGAGCAGAGGATGAGAAGGGCTTTGTTGCATTTGAAAAGGTAGGGGAGACCAAGTCTCTGACCTATACGGATGAAGATGGTATTACTACAAATGTTCCTTATTATTATAAGGTTGCAGCATTGACCAAAACCGGTGTGGGTGAACTTTCTGAGGTTTGTGTAACACCTGTTGTAGGTAGCCTGGTACCCGGTGGTCGTGAGTATTACTCTGACAGAGCTGTGGTAGCAATCAATCTGGCAGGCGGCGATGGTGCAGAAGTAAATGTAAGCGCAACTGACAGTGAAGGAAATGAGCTGACAAGCGGTGTCTATGTAAGCTGGAGAAGCTTTGAGGCTGACTTTGACGGCTCCAACAATTTAACAACAACCTTTGATGTATACCGCAATGGTTCACAGATTGCTTCCGATATTACCTTTACCAATCTGGTGGATGAAGGTGGTAGCGCAGGTGATACTTATCTGGTAGTAGGTAGTAACGACAGCTCCATTGGTTTACATGCAAAGGAAACGGCTGTATGGGCAAATAAGTATATGGAGTTTAATCTCTATTGTCCTGATGATGAAGTTATGCCCGATGGCAGTAGCTGTGATTTCTCAGCAAACGATATGTCCGTAGGTGATTTGGACGGAAATGGAGATTTGGAATTACTGGTTAAGTGGTATCCCAGCAATGCAAAGGATAACTCCGGTTATGGCTATACCGGAAAGACCTTTATAGATGCTTATGATGTAGATTTCTCTACCGGAGCAGCAACTTTACTGTGGAGATTGGATATGGGTATCAATATCCGTTCCGGTGCACATTATACTCAGTTCCAGGTATGGGATTATGATGGAGACGGTAAGGCAGAGGTTGCCGTAAAGACTGCAGACGGCACCACCTCCTATAGAAGTACCGACGGAACAGAAGCTGGTTTGGTGGAAACCTGTTATGTAGGCGCATGTAACAGTGACGCGCTTCCTACCAGTGTAGTCAGTGCACAGCATGATTATCGTAATACCAATGGTTTCGTTTTGGAAGGACCGGAATATTTCTCCATCTTTAACGGAGAGGACGGAAGTAAGGCAGCAGAAGATGTAGAATATTTGCCGGAGCGAGGCTCTGTAGATGCATGGGGTGATGCTTATGGTAACCGTGTTGACCGTTTCCTGTCCGGTACTGCTTATTTAGATGGTTCCACTCCTTTTGCAGTATTTACCAGAGGTTACTATACCAGAACCTGTATGACTGCATATTATATGAAGGATACGGACGGTGATGGTATCGGTGATGCCATTGGCGTTTATTGGGAATTTGATACCAACGAAGCAGGTACCCAGTACGAAGCACAGGGTAACCATGGTCTCAGTATTAATGATATTGATGGTGACAGCAAGGATGAAATCATTTTTGGTGGTTTGACTGTTGACCATGACGGTACCGTAAAATATTCTACCAATTTAGGACATGGTGATGCTATGCATGTTTCCGATTGGGTATCCTGGAATAGCGGATTGGAAATCATGGCGGTGCATGAGCATGATGATGCAGCATACCATGTAGAAATCCATGACGCAGAAACCGGTGAGATTATCATGGGTTATTATACAGGTAAGGATACCGGACGTGGTGTGGCAGCGGATATTGATCCTACTTGGGAAGGTGGCGAATGGTGGTCAATTGCCAGCCCTACCTATGAAAGCAATGACGAGCCTGCATGGGATTCCACTAATGGAGAAGTATATTCCACCTGGTCTACCATGGACAAGCTGATTAAGCTGGCTGATTCTACTCCTGCATCCAATGCATCCATTTTCTGGGATGGGGATTTGCTCAGTGAGATTCAGGATCATACCTTTAACAGTGGTGCTTACATGCCTACGGGTGTGGTAATTTATAAGTGGAATTATGAAAAGGATCAGCAGGAAAAACTTCTGTACTCACAGGAAATTTGGTCCAACAACGGTACCAAGGGTAATGTGGGACTGATTGTAGATATTCTGGGTGACTGGCGTGAGGAAATCATTACCAGAGCATCTGCTGATAAGAATAAAGTAAGAATTTACAGTACTACCATTCAGACGGACTATGTAGTTCCCTGTCTGCTGGAAAATCTGGCATATAGAGAAGGTGTGGCTTGGGAAAACGTTGGTTATAACCAGCCTGCCAACTTAAGCTATTTATTGTCAGATGGTCTGGTTACCGCAAAGATTGGCAGTGTGGATACCGGTGCTGACTATGTTCAGTTTGATTTTGCAAAAGCAAATGACAGTAATCATTATGGACATGAAATCCTTGGTTATGAAATCTATCGTGCAGAGGGTAATGGTGAATTTGAACTTCACGATACCTTTAGATTTGACGGTGGAGCAAATAAGGGTAAAAAATCCTTTATGTCTGAGGAAAAGAGTGCGCTTACCGATGTATTGATTATTCAGAAGCCTGAGTTTACCGTACCTGATTTGGTAGAAGGTACTCCTGTTCCTTCCGGTAAGACGGTAGCAGCTTTGTTGCCTACTGAGGTGGATGTATTAGATCAGGATGGTAATCCTAAGAAAGCAATTGTAACCTGGGATGTATCCGAGGTGGATATTAATACCATAGGTACTTACAAGGTAATTGCAAAGGTGGAAGGCTGGGATGAGCCTTTTGAGAAGACAGTAAATGTTATCCCCAATAAGTTAAGTGGCTATGCACCCATGGATGCTGTAGCTGTGGTTGTGGGAACTGAGCTTACCGGATTGCCGGAGAAGGTAGCGGTAACCTATACCAATACCACATCTGAGGAAATCGCAGTAATCTGGGATACCAGTGTGGTGGATACCAATGCCATCGGACAGTATACCGTATATGGAACCTTGCAGACGGCTGTTTCCGGTTTGAATGAAAAGCCTTCCATTACAGTAACTGTAATTGCGGATTACATTGTATCCATAGCAAATGTATATTATGAAGTAGAATTGAATGCAACCAACATTGCAGCCAATATGCCTACCACTGCAACTGCTACCTGGGCAAGCGGAAAGACCAGTAAGGTCAATGTAACCTGGGGAGATATCAGTGGCGTGAAGACCGATACCATCGGTACCTATGAGGTAGCAGGTGCCGCAGAGGGTATGAATGTAATTGCATCCGTATCCGTTATCTATCCTGCAGTATATCGTTTTGACTTTGGTACCGTAGCTAATAGGGGTAAAGCTCCCGCAGGTTGGACTGAAGTGACTGTAAATGATAAGGGTGGCTCCACAAAGCTTTCAGATTTGGGCAGTGTTTACAGTGTGGCTCAGGGCTATGGCTTTACAACGGATTCCACCATGGATGGTAGAATAGAGCCCCTTGACATGGAAGGTGTGTTAGAGCCCAGTGTATATCAGGACTTCATGTTGCCCGGAGGAAATACCTTTGTAGTAGATTTGCCTAATGGTAAATACTATGTACAGATGGGTGGCGGAAGTACCAGCGGTGGAAGTACTGCGCAGGCTACCATTGAAGGAACGGATTTAGCTGTTAAGACCGGAAAGAATGAATGGAAGCTTGGCGGTGTAGAGGTAGAGGTTACTGACAGACAGTTGACCGTAGTATTCCCCACCGGAACCTGGCGTGTAAACTCTCTGATTGTCCGTGAAATTGAGAAGGCACCTGCGCAGGTTGAAATCGTCACTCCCGATGCGGTGGAAGTAGTAAAGGGAATGACTGCACAATTACCTGCAAATGTACAGGTTGTATTGGCTACCGGTGACTTGAAGGTAGTAAATGTCACATGGGATGCTGTGAATACCGGAGTGGTAGGTACTTACACCATAAATGGTACATTGGCAGAAATCATTGATGGATTAGACACACAGCCTACCATTACGGTAAATGTAGTGGAGGATTATGTTACCGCAACGGATATGGTTTATGTGGAAGCATTAGTAGGCGGTGATGTAGCAGATGCAATGCCTACAAGCGTGAATGCAACCTACGCAAGCGATAATACTGGAACCGTGGCAGTAACTTGGGATTTATCCGGTGTAAATAAGGATAAGGCTGGTACTTATGAAGTAGAGGGTACCATTGCCGGAAGTGATGCGAAAGCGAAGGCTTCGGTGTATGTGGCTTATCCTGCGATCTATCGTTTTGACTTTAAGATTGAAAGTAGTGCAAGCAATACTGCGACTAATTGGATTCCGGTAGTCGTTAATAATAAGAGTGGTACTAAGACATTTGAGACGCTTGGAAGTGCTTATACAGAAGACCAAAAGTATGGATTTGCTAACGGAGCAGCAGCATGTGATGGTAGAGACGAGAATTATACCTTTGCAGGTTTGATTCCTCGAGCAGTTTATAAGGATTTTGCAATTCCTGATGGACAGCAGTTTGTGGTAGATGTTCCGAACGGTACTTACTATGTAGAAATCATTGGAGGAAGCGGTTATAAGAGTACAGTAAAAGCATCTGTAGAAGGAACTGCTAAATCCATTGGAAATGCAGCAAATACTTATGCAATTGGTACATGGGAATCTGTTAAGGTTACGGATGGTCAGTTGACAATTGATTTTACTTCTGGTGCAACTTCTCGTGTGGATGGTATTATTGTTCGCCAGATTGAGTTGGCACCCGGTTATTCAGGTTTGAATGACATGGAAGTGGTAGTAGGAACAAATCCTGCATTACCTAACACTGTTACCGTGGTAAAATCCGATCAAACCACCGTGGAGGTAGGAGTATTATGGGATACCTCTGGCGTGGATATCAATACAGTTGGTACTTATACCATAACAGGTACTCTTAGCCAGAGTATTGATGGCTTGACAGAAAGGCCTAAGATAACAGTTAAGGTTATTGAAGATTATATTGTTTCGGTAGAGAAAGCTTATGTAGAGGTGGTAATTGGAAGTGATGTAATAATGCCAGCAAAAGTAAGTGCTACATATTATGCTGCCGGAGCAAAGGAAGAGAGTGTTACTTGGGATACAAGTAAGGTGGATAAAAATGTTACCGGAAAATATGCAGTAACCGGAACTGTAGCAGGCAGTGATGTAAGTGCAGAAGCAATAGTATATGTGGTATATCCTGTATTGTATGCTTTTGACTTTGGTACGGCAGCTACTTCTGATATGACTGGATTTACGGCAATTAATGGCAGCTCTGCAAGCTATGAGACAAGTAATCTTTATGGATTTACAGATGCATCGCTAACTAATGTAGGGGCATTTAAAGGACTTACTGCGGCATCGACTTATAGTGAAGATAGTGTATACAGTAACAAATATGCAAATATATTTAATGATGCATTTCAGTTAAATTATAGTAGCACCGCAGAATTTAAAGTAAATGTTGATAACGGAAGCTATGTTGTAGAGGTGTTGTCACATCAAGGTAATACTACTTCAGCTAGCAACATATCAGTAAATGGTACTAGTCTTGGTAGAGTTAATAACAAAAATGAAGCAAAAGTATTATCAAAAGAATTAGAAGTAACGGATGGTGTTATAACAGTTGCATGTACAAGTGAGAGTAGTCGTCCGGGATTTTTAAATGGTGTGGTAATTCGAAAGGTAGTTCAGCCCTCTAGTGATACTATTTCTTATAAGTTTGACTTTGGTCTTTCCACAAGTAGTGTAGGCGTAATGTCCGGATTTAAGGAAATAAATGAAAATACTGTGGCTTATGAAAACAGCAGTACAGGGTATGGTTTCACTCAGGCAACTTTAAATGATGCAGGAACTGCTTTTAAATGCTATGCAGGCAATACAACCACTTATAAAAATACAACATATACTTCTGATTATGCTTCTGTGTTTGATGATGGTATATTGGCTATGAAAAAAACTTCTGAAAACAAAGCAGGTGTTGTAGAATTTTGTGTGGATTTGCCCCCAGGAACATATGATGTAGATGTGCTTACAGCGCGTATACATTCGACATCATCTTCAAGTGTTAATTTCGTTTATATTGAGAATGAAGAGGGTGTTAGATATAGAAATCGGTTAGAGGCAGATGTTACTAGTGCAACAGTAGAAGTAACAGATGGAACATTAAATATTTTGGTTAATACAGATACGGATGGTTATGGAGTCTGGTTAAATGGTTTGGTAATAAAAGAATCACTCCTTTCTGCTTCCACCACCACCGTAAAGAACACCGTTCTTCTCAGTGGCGCACCCACCATTCAGGTAAAGTCTTTATCTGCGGAAGAAAAGAGTACTTTAGAAGCAACAGAGGATGCATCAGGCTATACCTATACTGATAAGGAGAATGTGAAGTCCAATACCACTTATCGTTACAAGATAGCTGCAATCGTGAAGGAACAGCCCAAGGTGGCAGGAGAGGAAGCGATTGACCCCACTCCTACGCCCGAGCCTACTCCTACACCGGAAGTTGAACCGACACCTACTCCGGATGATAATTCAGATAACGATGAAGCGGACGATGATGATTCGGATGATGGTTCTTCGAAAGAGGAGAAGCAGGAACCTACTGCAACACCTAAGAAGCCCGGAAAGACAGAGAAGAAGCCTGCTGTAAATAATCTGAAGAAATTTACCAGCGAAGTGAAGGGTACTATTCCAGAAGCCATATTAACCAAGGATATTATGGCAAAAACCGGATGTAAGTCCATAGCAGAGTTAATCAGCTATATGAAGACCATGCTTGTGACTAATGAATTAACTGCTAAGATTTTACCCGGTGCTACAGTAGATAATACTTCTGTTATGGATATTACCATCATGATTAGCTACGATGATGGTAAGACTTGGGTACCTGCAACAGAGGAGACTTTCCCTGAAGCCGGTGTTGATGTGGTAATTCCTTATCCCGAAGGAACCGGTAAAGATACTCATAACTATATGGTTGGACATTTAATTACAATGGCTTGTAACGGAATGATTCCCGGAGATATGGAGTATTTCAATCCTGAAAAGACCGAAGAGGGATTAAAGATTCATATTATGAGTGCATCTCCTTTTATTGTTTCATGGGAAGCAATTGCAGCAGATAAGCCGGTAGAGACTCCTACAGAAAAGACCGAGCAGGCAGCTCCTGAAAAGGCACCTGAGAAGGAAATTCCTGTGGAGACAGTTACCGTAGAGGCTGCAGATTCTAACAATGGATTGCTGATTGCATTGATTATCATTCTTGTGATATGTGCAGGCGCAGCAGCCGGAATCTATGTTTACAAAAAGAAAAAAGAAGAAGCATAAAATTAAGTAAAGAGAAGTTGTACACCAAGAAATTGGTGTGCAGCTTCTTTTTTTAAAGTAAATTTAAAGTAAAATTTAAGGTTCATTTTAGGAACCCACAGTAGAATGTGTTTCAGTGCAAAACAAAAAGGAAATCTAAATAGTAAGGAGCATGTATGAGTTATCAAAATACGTTCAAGCGATATGAACTGAAATATTTGCTGACAAGGAAACAGAAGGAAATCATTCAAAATGCTATGGAAGCTTATATGATGGGGGACGAGTACGGGAAAAGTACCATATGTAATATTTACTTTGATACGCCGGATAGTCTGTTAATCAGACGTTCTTTGGAAAAACCCATTTACAAGGAGAAGCTCAGAGTCAGAAGCTATGGTCGGGCGAAAGAGAACAGTACCGTATTTGTTGAATTAAAGAAAAAATATAAATCTGTGGTGTATAAACGCCGTGTCAGTGCTACACAGAAAGAAGCCATGGATTATTTAGGTAAGGGGATTCCTATGCCTATACAGAATCAGATTACAGAGGAAATTGATTATGCCATGGAGCTGTATCAGAATTTACAGCCTGCTGTGTATCTTTCTTATGAAAGAGAAGCCTTTTATGGAAAAGAGGATAGGGAGCTTAGAATTACCTTTGATGAAAATATCCTGTGGAGAAATGAGGATATTTCTCTTTGTTCCGAGGTTTATGGAACTTCTATCCTAGAGCCTGGAATGGTGCTTATGGAAGTGAAAATTGCAGGTGCTATGCCCCTGTGGCTTAGCAGATTGCTTTCAGAAAATCAGATATACAAAACATCCTTTTCCAAATACGGGTGTGCTTACAAACAAATGATTCAGAATCAATATCATGGAGGAAAAAAATATGCTTAATCAGATTTTCACAGGGATTTTTGATACCAATACCACAACCGTGATTGGAGTGGGGGATTTTATTTTATGTGTGGGAGTTTCGCTTTTGATTGGAATTTTTTTGGCAGCGGTGTATACTTATAAGAGCAGATACACTCAAAGCTTTGTAACTACATTGGCACTATTGCCGGCTGTAGTCTGTGTGGTAATTATGATGGTAAATGGGAATGTGGGAGCCGGTGTGGCAGTTGCGGGAGCCTTTAGTCTGGTGCGTTTTCGCTCCGTACCCGGTACTGCTAAGGAAATAGGAGCTATTTTTCTTGCCATGGGAGCGGGACTTGTAACCGGAATGGGATATTTGGCTTATGGGGTATTGTTTGCTGTGATTCTCAGTGGTATGATGCTTTTATATACCCGTTTTGGAATCGGAAAGCGTAATTGTGGAAATAAATATAAGACATTACACATTACCATTCCGGAAAATTTGGATTATACGGATGTGTTCGACAGTATTTTAAAGAAATATACGGAAAGCTATGATATGATAAATGTAAAGACTACCAATATGGGTAGTTTGTTTAAGCTGACCTATCAGGTGGTGCTTAGGGATGTGACAAAGGAGAAGGAGTTTATTGACAAGCTTCGTTGCAGAAACGGAAATCTGGAAATTTCCATGTCCATGCAGGAAACCACATCCTATGAGTTGTAAATTTGCAGTCGAAGCCGGAAAGGAAGAGGATATGATAAAAAGGAAACGATATCAATTATTTAGTATGCTATGTGCTATGCTTTTGATGCTTGGAGGCTGTGGTCAGAGTAATGGTAGTGCAGAAGGACAAAAGGATAGTCTGGCAGAAGCCCCGGGAAAATCTAATAACGGAAAAGACAATGTAGCTATAGAACAAAATACTGACAATATAGGAATTGCATTATTGGATATAGAAGATATGTTTAGTGACAGGGATAAGGAGATTGGCTTTGATGAGGCAACGGATACCTTGATTACCTTGGCAGGAAGTAGTGCAATCTGTAATTCTGAGTCGGTAGTTGTTGAGGGCAGCACAGTAACCATTACGGATGAAGGAACTTATATTCTGACCGGAAATTTGGAAAATGGTCAGATTGTGGTGGATGCAGAGGATTCGGATAAGCTTCAGATTGTCTTAAATGGAGCGGACATTACCTGTGAAACAAGTGCAGCTGTTTATGTGAAAGAAGCGGATAAGGTTTTTATTACCTTGGCAGCAAATACAGAAAATAGTCTGGCGGTTACAAAAGAATTTGCAGAAATTGATGATAACAATATTGACAGTGCTATTTTTTCCAAGGCGGATTTGACTGTGAACGGAACCGGAAATTTAAAGATTAGCACAGCTAAAGGGCATGGTATTGTGTCCAAGGATGATTTGGTAATTACAGACGGAATCATTGAAATACAGGCAGCAGGGCATGGCTTGGAAGGTAAAGACAGTGTAAGGATTGCGGATGGTAAATTTGAGATTAACGTAGAGGAAGATGGAATTCATTCGGAAAATGATGATGATTCTGAGTTGGGATTTGTGTATATTGCAGGTGGGGAATATATCATAAATGCCAAGGATGATGGCATCCATGCAGGAGCTCAATTGGTGATTGATGAGGGAAATATTTCCATTCAGAAGTGTGAGGAGGGGTTGGAAGGACAGACAGTTGATGTCCGTGGGGGAAATCTTATTTTGATAGCTTCTGATGACGGCATTAATGCTACAAGTCCCAAAGATGCGGATGAGGAAGATGCCGATGATAATCCTTTTGAAGTAGATGCCAATGCTTATATTCGTATTTCCGGTGGAACGGTAGAGGTGACTGCATACGGAGATGGACTTGATTCCAATGGTGGGCTGGAAATTACAGGTGGTGCAATTTATGTTTCCGGTCCGGAAAATAGCGGGAATGGAAGCATTGACTACACCGGTGCAGGAAAAATTACAGGAGGGATATTGGTGGCAGCAGGTCATAGTGGGATGACTCAGAATCTGGGAGAAAGCTCCACACAGGGTTCCATGCTGGTAAATCTCTCTGAAACCATGGAAGCGGGAAGCGAGGTAAAGCTTCTGGATGGTGCAGGAAAGGAACTAGTGAGCTTTGCACCTAAAACAAGCTATAATTGTGTAGTGATAAGTTGTCCTGAAATTGTTCAGGGAAATACCTATACTTTGTCAGCCGGAACGGAAAGCCAGGAAATTGAAATGACATCGTTACTCTATGGTAACGGCGGAATGAATGGTGGTCGCGGTGGCATGGGTGGTGGCAGACCCGGTAATATGCAGGGCGACATGGGTGGTCAAAAAGGCGGTATGCGTGGCGAAGGACAGATGCCGGAGGGTCAGCCACCTGCGCTGCCAAATGGTGAGATGCCGGAAGGAATGCCACAGATGCCGAATGGTGAGATGCCGGAAGGAATGCCGCAGATGCCGAATGGAGAACTGCCACAGGGAGTGCCATCGGAAGGCATGCCTGACGGTCAGAGACCACAGGGAATTACTCAATAAAAATAAGACAAAAATATGCAAGAAAGACTGTAGGTACATGGATATGTTTCACATACCAAAACCTACAGTCTTTTCAAAATTTAATTATATCATCAAACTATAATCCCAACACTTCCTGTACAATTTCAACAGCATCTTCAATACAACCGGGGCAGGAACGAAGTACTGTGCCTGTGTCAATTCCCTTTAAATCACGACAACGGGTTGCATTGTTTTTTTCCTGAAATTTGGCAATAATGGTTTTGGCAAGGGCGTAAGTGTTCTGTTTGGTGGCAGGAGCCTCCAGATTGCCATCGCTGGTCATAAAGCTTGCCAGCATAACTGCACCGGAGATGGCACCGCAGGTACCTTCCATACCACCCATACCCAGACCGAAGCCCTCACAGGCACGGAATAAAATTTCCTTATCTACGCCGGCTTCATCGGCAAAAGCGCAGGCTACGGACTGTGCACAATTGTATTTCTTATCATGGAGATTAATTGCTAATTCTTTTTTTGTCATAGGTAGAATCCTTTCTGAAACAAGAGTTAATGATTTATTTTCTCAAGAATAGCATGTTTGCAGGGAAAATGCAACGTTTGCCCGCTACGGCGTGACAAGGAAAGTATATTATGCTAAAATGTTCAAAGAACTTATAAATACAGAGAAATATATAAGGAAGGATTTCTGAAAAAAATGAATAAAGTAAATCCTGAAAACAGAAAACATATATCAGAAAAGCAAAGTAGAATGTCCAATTTAGAGCTTTTGCGCTGTATCGCCATGATGATGGTAGTGGTGCTGCATTATTTGGGCAAGGGAAAGATTTTGTCCGCATTGACGGAGCCCATGCCCGGAAGCTATGAGGCTGTGGCATGGATATTGGAAGTTTTTTGCATTGTGGCTGTAAATGCTTATATGCTTATCAGTGGATATTTTTTATGTACCTCCACCTTTAAAATGAGCAGATTATTAACCTTGTATTTGCAACTGTGGGTATATTCTGTAGGTGTGGGAGCAGTGGGGATTCTAACCGGGATTTTTCCTTTGGCGGAAGTGGAAATTCATGATTTATTAACTCTTATTTTTCCGGTATCCATGGGGCATTATTGGTTTCTCACAGCTTATATTTATATGTATCTGTTCCTGCCCTTTATAGGTGGTATGGTTCAAAAAATGAGTAAAAAGCAGATGCAGCTGGCATTGGGATTTTTGTTATTTTTCTTTTGTATTCTAAAATCCATTCTTCCCATTCGATTGGAAATGGATGGACAGGGCTATGATTGTATTTGGTATTTATGTGTATTTTTGACGGCTGCTTATATCAGAAGGTTTGGAATGGGGATAGTAAACAGTTGGAAAAAGAGTACCTGTTTATATGTGATTTCCTGTCTGATTATTTTTGGTGTGACTATGGGACTGCATCAGTTCTATCTGCATACGGGCAGTCTGGGCAGGATGATAAAGATAAGTCTGGAATATAATCATGTGTTGACCTTTTTGGCATCCTTAGGGTTGTTTGGTATCTTTTTACATGTAAAGGTGTCGGAGGGCTTTGGTAAGATAATTAATCGAATTGCACCTTATACTTTGGGGGTATATCTGCTTCATGAAAATTTGACCCTGCGATATGCATGGCAGAATTGGTTTGGAGCTGCTAAGGTGAATAGTATTCCCGGACTTCTTTGGTCAACGGTATGTGCGGTAGTTATTGTGTTTGTTGCAGGAGTTATTTTGGATATGGTGAGAGCCCGGATTATGAAAGGCTTGCATGTATTATTTAGTAAGATGGGTATTTATCAGAGGCTTGTGTCTGTAGTGGAACGGATAGATAAAAGTTTGTAAAGCAAAAAGTAATAGAGATAGGATAATTGATGAAGCAGACTATGAAAAGAGTAAAGGATTTAGAAGGAAATAGAAGCTTATATTGGAAATTACTATGTTCCGTCATATTGGTGTTTTATCCTTTGCGCCATATTCATTGGGGAATCGATTTTTGGGATACGGGCTATAATTATGCCAATTTCCAATATATGGGATTTGAGCATATGGATTCTATGTGGGTGTTTTCTACTTATTTGGCAAATGTGGTAGGAAATCTGTTATCAAAGCTTCCTGCTGCAGGAAGTCTGGTAGGAATGAATTTTTATACGGGTTTGTTTGTCTCCGGTCTGGCGGTAGCAGGCTTTTGGTTTTGTACGGAAAAGCTGCAGATTCCTGTTTGGTTAGCGTTTGTGGGAGAAATGGTGGCAATCAGCCTTTGTTGGTGTCCTACAGCATTATTGTACAATTATATGACTTATGTTTTTTTCTTAGCCTGCGTGGTTTTATTGTATCTAGGGCTTAGCAGAAAAAAGAAATGGTATTTGTTTGGAGCCGGAATTTGTCTGGGAATTAATGTGCTGGTGCGGTTTTCGAATCTGCCGGAGGCGGCGTTGATTGTAGGTGTCTGGGCGTATGCGGTGATAGAAGCCTTGGAAGACAATGGAGCATGGCAGAGATGGCATTGGAAGGAAGTTGGCTGGAAGAAGGTATGGCAGTCTGCATGGAAGCAGATATGGCAGAATACCCTGTGGTGTTTGGGCGGTTATCTTGCCGCGTTGATTGTGTTGTTTGGGTATATTCAGATTCGTTATGGATTGGACAATTATGTGGATGGAATTCTTCGACTTTTTGCCATGACGGACAATGCCACGGATTATAAGGCAACTTCCATGATTATGGGGTTGGTGGGAACCTATGTGGAAAATTTGTATTGGGTGATTCGCATCGGATTTTTTGTGGTAGTAGGGATTTTGCTATTTGTATTTGGGAGATTATGTTTGGAAAATAAAGTCATTCGTAAGTTGCGTGATGAGTCCAAAATAGTGTCAGTTGTTTGTAAGGCTTTAGAAATAGGGTTGAAAGCCGGTGGAGTGATTATTGCTGTTGTTATGCTTTGGTGGCTTTACGAAAAGGGCTTTTGTGCCACAGAATATACTCACTATGGTGCCATTCTATGGCCCGGTGTTACTTTCCTGATGTTAACCATGGGAATTGCGGTAATTCGCATTTTTCATCCCAAATGTCCCAAGGAAGAAAAATTAATCAGCGGATTGCTTTTTTTGGTAGTGTTGTTGACTTCATTGGGAAGTAATAATAAGGTTTATCCCAGTATGAATAATCTTTTTGTGGCAGCACCTTATACCCTGTGGGAGTGCTGGCGATTCTTGACAAAGGTAAAAGAATGGCGTTGGAAGCGGCTGGTGGCAAGTGCCTTTCCGGTAAAAACTATTCTGACGGCTTTTCTGGGGCTGTTTTTATTCCAAAGTGCCTTGTTTGGGGTAAAGTTTGTATTTGCGGAAGGCACAGGTATTTTAGAGACTTCTGCAATGGTAGAGAATAATGAAATCTTAAAGGGTGTAAGGATGCAGCCTGAGAGAGCGCAGTGGATGGAGGAAGCAACTGCTTATGTGAAGGAAAATAATTTGCAGGGCAGGGAAGTGCTTTTATATGGAGAACTGCCTGCATTATCCTACTATTTGCAAATGCCCTCTGCTTTTAATCCATGGAGTGATTTACGTTCCTACAGCTTGGAAACCATGGAACAGGATATGCAGGAGATGGAAGCGAACATGGCGGCAGATGAGGCGCAGCGTTCTGTGATTATTGTGGAATATAAATATGTGCAATTTCTGGAGGGTGGAAAGGCTGCTTTGGAGAAGTTAGGGCTCTATGAGCAGCAGATTCAGAAAATTGCAGAGGATGAGAAATGGGTTTTGATAAGGGCGTTTATGGAGAAATACGGATATGAGAAAACCTATTTTAATGAGAAGTTTAGCATGTATGAGTAGTATGTAGAAAGTTATGGTGATACGGAGATTGCACTATAAATGCCAAAAAGGCTTGCAGCTTATAAAAGCTGCAGGCCTTTCTTTTCAGCTGCCTCCATAACCTCATCGGGCCACAGGGAGCATTGTACTTCACCAATATGTGCTTTTCTTAAGAAGAACATACAAATACGGGACTGACCGATACCACCGCCAATGGTGTAGGGAACCTCGCCGTTAATCACTGCTTTGTGGAAGGGAAGCTCTGCTCTTTCGGGACAACCGGCTTTATCAAGCTGCTCCAACAGTGCTTTTTTGTCCACGCGGATTCCCATACTGGAAAGCTCTAAAGCGATATCCAAAACGGGATAATATACTACAATATCAGCATTTAATGCCCAATCATCGTAATCAGGAGCTCTGCCGTCGTGGGGCTCCCCACATTCCAGCAAATCGCCAATCTGCATAATACAGACAGCACCCTTTGCCTTGGAAATGTAATATTCTCTCTCCTTGGGAGTATAGTCGGGGAACATTTCCTCCAATTCCTTTGTGGTTACAAAGAAAATATCATGAGGAAGGATTTCCTCTATGTAATCATAATGAATAGACAAATATTTTTCTGTTTTACGAAGTACCTTGTATACTGTTTTTACAGTATCCTTTAAGGTGTCCAGGGTACGCTCTTCCTTGGTAATAATCTTTTCCCAATCCCACTGATCCACATAGATGGAATGGATATTGTCCACTTCTTCATCCCTGCGGATGGCACTCATATCGGTATAAAGACCTTCGCCGGCAGAAAAACCGTATTTCTTTAAAGCATATCGTTTCCATTTTGCAAGGGACTGAACGATTTCTGCTTCTCTGGCATTTTGATTCAGAATATCAAAGGTAACAGGACGCTCAACACCATTTAAATTATCATTGAGACCGGATTCGGGGTCAACAAAAAGTGGTGCAGACACACGTAACAGGTTAAGTCTCTCAGCAAGTAAGGTCTGAAAGAAATCCTTTACGGTTTTAATAGCAATCTGGGTATCGTACAAGTTTAAATGGGATTGATAATCCTTGGGAATTTCAAATTTTGACATAATATGCTCCTACCTTTTTTGCAAATTAATTCACTCTATTATTTAACTGCTTTTTGGTATTTTTTGCAATAGTTTTTTATAAGAAAAGATGAAATATGCAAAAGTACTTGCAGGAGCCGAACATACGTGCTATACTAACAACAGAACAAATGTTCTTGTTTGCGTAAAATCTATGGAAAGGCAGGGACGATACTATGGAATGGCTTGCAACCGGGATGGAAATGTCCCTTATGGATAAATTAGGTATTTTAACAGATGCCGCAAAATACGATGTGGCATGTACCTCAAGTGGAGTGGAGCGTAAGGGCAACGGGCGTTCTATTGGTAATTGTGTGTCGGGAGGCATTTGTCACAGCTTCAGCAGTGACGGGAGATGTATTTCTCTTTTAAAGATTCTATTAAGTAACGAATGTATCTACGATTGCAAATATTGTATTAATCGTTGCTCCAATGATGTACCCCGGGCTACTTTTACGCCGGAGGAGGTCTGTACCCTCACTATGGAATTTTATCGGAGGAATTATATAGAAGGACTCTTTTTAAGCTCCGGTATTATTCAGAATCCTACCTTTACCATGGAACTGATATACCGCACGATTTGGCTCCTTCGGAATAAGTATCATTTTAATGGATATGTGCATGTAAAGGCAATTCCCGGAGCAGATGGAGAATTGATTCAGCGGACGGGATATCTGGTGGACAGAATGAGTGTGAATCTGGAGCTCCCTACAGCGGAAGGGTTGCGTACCTTGGCACCCAATAAGCATAGAAAGAATATTCTTGCTCCCATGCGGCAGATTCAGAATGGCATTCACGAGAATAAAAATGAACTGGTGCTGTATCGCAACGCGCCCCGGTTTGTGGGAGGCGGACAGGCTACCCAGATGATTATAGGAGCTACTCCTGAGACGGATTATCAGATTATCAATGTGGCAGAGAGCTTATATCAGAAGTTTGAATTAAAGCGTGTTTTTTATTCTGCTTTTGTAAAGGTCAATGAGGATAAGAATCTTCCGGCCCTACCGGGAGGACCGCCGTTACTTCGGGAACATAGATTATATCAGGCTGATTGGCTGCTACGGTTTTATGGATTTGCGGCAAGTGAGCTGTTGGATGAGAGCCGTCCCTATTTTAATGTCATGCTGGATCCCAAGGAGGATTGGGCGGTAAGACATTTGGAGAAGTTTCCGGTAGAAATAAACAGGGCTTCCTATGAAATGCTGCTTCGGGTACCCGGTGTGGGGGTAAAGAGCGCAAGGAGAATTATTGCAGCCAGACGCTGTGGGAATCTGACTTTTGCTGATTTGAAGAAAATAGGAGTGGTATTGAAGAGAGCACTGTATTTTATTACTTGTAGCGGCAGGATGATGTATCCCACCAAGCTGGAGGAGGACTATATTGTGCGAAATCTTACCACAGAGAAGGATAGAATCCAGTTTGGCAGTGATGGCATGACCTATAAGCAGATGTCCCTGTTTGATGATGGCAGCTTTCAGCGACCTGTAACCATGCAGGAGAAGCTGCTTAGTGCGGTGGGGCAGATGTAAGGCAGATGCGCTTTGGGATGGAAATATGTGCCACAGAGGTGGTTTAAAGGCTATTGAGCAGTATTAACAATAAGGAGGAGCAGATATGCGGGTATATCAGTGTGAGGATTCCTTAGAAGGAATTTTTACTGCAATCTATAATACCTATGAGGATAATTGTGATCGAATGGATACCAGAATCAGCATAAACGATGAGCTGTTTTTGTTTGCAGAATATATACCGGTAGAAACGGATGTGGATAAGGCGTTAAAGGTAATTAATACCATTAAGCGCAGATTTGGTGAGGAGGATTATAAGAGGCTTTGTTTTGCATTGGTGTCAAGAGAACCGGAAAAGGCACAGGCGGTATATAGAACGGTAGCAAAGGGATTATCAAAGGAATGCAGACCGGGACATCTGTTGGATGATTTGGCGGATGATTCTGTTAATCTGGTTTTTTCTTTGGCAAGAGCCACCAATAATGAGTATTTGCATTTAATGGGATTTACCAGATTTGCGGAGCTGCAAAGTGGTATCCTTTATGCAAAAATCGGACCTAAGAATGATGTTTTGGCTTTTTTGATGCCTCATTTTGCGGATCGTTTTCCTATTGAAAATTTTATGATTCATGATGAAAAAAGAAACCTGTATGGAGTTCATCCGGCAGGGAAGGATTGGTATTTGATGCGGGGAGAGGATGTGGAGCTTGCGGAAAGCAGTCTGAGAGTCTCAGACGGGGAGATGGAGTATCAGGAGCTGTTTAAGTACTTTTGTGGGAAAATAGTCATAGAGGAGCGTAGGAATTTAGAACTACAAAGGAGCATGCTTCCATTAAGATTTCGTGAATATATGGCAGAATTCAAATAAAAAACTTTACATTTGGAATTTTTTGGATATAATGAGTAATATCTTTAATATTTATGGTTTTTGAAAGGTAGGTTTTTTATGTTAAAGACAATTCGTTTGACACCCGCTGACGTACAACATTTTGTGAATGTTGCAGGTAAATGTGATTTTGATATTGACATTTGCTATAATAGATATGTAGTAGATGCCAAATCATTCTTGGGCGTGTATGGTTTAAATTTTGATAAGCCTTTAACAGTGTCCTATGACGGATACAATTATGAGTTTGAAGAATTGTTAAAACAGCATGCTATGGCATCATAAGGTACGACATTAGATTACGAAAGTAAATTGACTCCCTATGTCAGATAGAGTACTATCTACATAGGGAGTCTTTTTTTAGTAAGAGAGGTAATAAAAGTGGAAGAAATCCGTGTTTCGGTGCGTAATTTAGTGGAATTTATCCTGCGAAGCGGTGATATTGATAATAGGAAACAGGGGGCGCCTGAAAATGCCATGCAGGAGGGAAGCCGTATTCACAGAATGATTCAAAAACGTATGGGTTCGGAATATCAGGCGGAGGTTTCCTTGCGTTATGCTCATGAGACAGAGCATTATATGTTGGTCATAGAGGGAAGAGCGGACGGTGTGATTGATGTGAATGGAGAAATCACCATTGACGAAATCAAAGGAACCTATCGCGATGTGGCGCGTATGCGTGAGCCGGTGGAAGTGCATGTGGCACAGGCCAAGTGCTATGCCTATATGTATGGCTTAAAAAAAGAAACAGATACCATAAAAGTGCGGATGACCTATTGTAATATAGAGACGGAGGATACCCGTTATTTTGTGGAACAATATTCGTTTCAGAAATTGGCAGAATGGTTTCAGGCACTTGTTGATGCCTACAAGATATGGGCGGATTATTCATGGGAATGGAAACGGACTCGACAGGCTTCTATGGAACAACTGCAATTTCCCTTTCCTTACAGGGAAGGACAAAAGGAGCTGGTTACCTATGTCTATCAGACCATTTATCACAAGAAAAAGCTGTTTTTGGAGGCTCCTACAGGAGTGGGGAAAACTATATCCACTGTGTTCCCGGCAATAAAAGCAATGAGTAAGGGGATGGGAGAGAAGCTTTTTTACCTGACTGCCAAGACCATTACGCGAACAGTGGCGGATGATACCTTTGCCATGCTGCGTGAAAGGGGATTGCGGTTTAAAAGTGTGATTCTCACTGCCAAAGAAAAAATCTGTTTTATGGAAAAGGCAGAATGTAATCCGGAAAATTGTTCTTATGCAAAGGGGCATTTTGATCGCATTAATGATGCTATATTTGACATGCTTACTCATGAGGAGAGCTTTTCCAGAGAGAAGATAGAAGAATATGCTTATAAGCATCAGGTATGTCCCTTTGAGATGTGTCTGGATATGAGTCTTTTTGCAGATGGTGTAATATGTGATTACAATTATCTGTTCGACCCCCATGTATATCTGAAACGTTTTTTTAATGATGGTTCGGATGGTAATTATTTATTTTTGATTGATGAGGCGCATAATCTTTTGGAGCGGGGAAGGGAAATGTATAGTGCTTCCCTGTGGAAGGAACAGTTCATGGAATTGAAGCGTGAACTAAAACAGACACTTTTGTCAGAAAGTGCGGAAAGCGCAGAAAAAAGCCAAATTTCAGGTCAGTTGACATTGGAAATGACAGATGTGTCAGAGATGGATGAGTCAGAGACGGAAGAATCAGACAACCATTTTCAGCTAAACCATCGAGGTGCCAGAAGCATATTACTGAAAAAGGGTTATGGAGAGCAAATGCTACATCAGTTGGAAGCCTGCAATAAGGAAATGCTTGGGTTAAAACGGAAGTGCCGGCAATATTGTCTGGTAGAGGAAATAGATGGATTTGTACGCAGGCTGATGCGTTTTTACAGTACTCTTGGGGAGTATTTGGAAGAGCAGGAGGAAGAGAAGCTATCTATTCGGGATAGCTTATTGGATTTCTATTTTGAAGTAGGGCACTTTCTGGATATTTATGAGCGAGTGGATGAACATTATGTGAAATATACTCAGCTAGAGGATGACGGAAGCTTTTTGTTAAAGCTTTTTTGTGTAGACCCTAGTGTGAATTTGCGGGAGTGTATGGGAAGAGGGCGAAGCAGTATTCTTTTTTCTGCAACCTTTTTGCCTATACAGTATTACAAGGGGCTTTTGGGAGGAAATCAGGAGGATTATGAGGTTTATGCCAAATCCATATTTAATCCGGAAAAACGGGGATTATTCATTGCTGGAGATGTGACCAGCAAATATACCAGACGCTCTCAGGAAGAATATTATAATATTGCCCGTTACATTGAGGAAGTGGTAAAGAATCGCCATGGAAATTATATGGTTTTCTGTCCCTCCTATTCTTTTTTGCAGACCATATATGATATTTATGTGGAAAACTTTGCTGATGATGAGAAGGAGTGTATTATCCAACAGGATTATATGACTGAGGAGGATAGGGAAGCCTTTTTGGCACGGTTTCGTGGCAATGAAGAGTGTAATTTGCAGGCTGAAATTGCCATGGAGATAGAAGTGGAAGAGGAACAGACCTTAATTGGTTTCTGTGTTTTGGGAGGTATTTTTGGCGAGGGGATAGATTTAAAGAATGACAGTCTTATCGGAGCCATTATAGTGGGAACCGGTTTGCCGCAGGTTTGCTTCGAACGAGAGATTTTAAAACAGTATTTTGATGAAGAGGGGGAAAATGGATTTGATTATTCCTATCGATATCCCGGTATGAATAAGGTGCTGCAGGCTGCCGGACGAGTTATCCGTACAGTTGAGGATGTGGGAATTGTAGTATTATTGGATGAACGATTTTTGCAGTTTTCTTATCGGAAAATGTTTCCCAGAGAGTGGGAAAATTATGAGATTGTTAGTGTGGATTCTGTAGCAAAGCGGGTGGAGAGATTTTGGGATTCCTGGCTGTAAGGCATTTGGTAATATAGCTCACACCAACACAGTTAAATTTAGGAAATGCACAAAGCGACGCCAAAAAACATGGAAATGACATGTGTAAAATGATAAAATGACACATGTGTATATGTGGATAACTCGGTGGATTTGGTGGATTATTCAAGAAAAACCGTAAAAAAAGTGACAATGGTTCCTGTGGAACTGTGGAAAAATATTTGCAGGAATTATTGCAATAGTACTGAGTTGGTCAATGAAATATATAGAAAATATTTTTGAGAAGATGGAGAAATGAGAGATGAGCGGACAGAAAAATAAGAAGAAAAAGAAACAGTTTCCTTGGCAAATGGGTATCGTTTTTGCAATTTTTATGATTTTTGGTTATTGGTGTGGTATATACATAGGAAAATTTATGAGTGGGATAATGGAAAATAAATCCATAGTTGAAAGACTTTTTGTAGTGGCAGCGTTATTTGTGGGAATCTATGTAGCAGGTTTTTTACAAATTATTATTCATGAGGCGGGGCATTTGGTATTTGGATTGTTGACAGGGTACAAATTTTCGTCCTTTCGCATTGGAAGCTTTATGTGGATAAAGGAGGAAAACAAGCTTTCTTTTAGAAGGTTAACCATTGCAGGAACCGGCGGTCAATGTCTGATGGTGCCGCCTGCCATGAGGGATGGAAAGTTGCCGGTGGTGCTCTATAATATGGGTGGTTCTTTGATGAATATTCTGACGGGAATTCTCTTTCTGGCGTTATATTTTGTATTGGGTGAAGCTTCTGTATTTGGCTTGTTTTTTATAATGACAGCAATTGTAGGCTTTGCCTTTGCCATTGTAAACGGAGTGCCTCTTCGATTGGGGGAAGTTGATAATGATGGATATAATGCGGTTTCCTTAGGGAAAAGTTCCGATGCACTCTATTCCTTCTGGGTACAAATGAAGGCAAATCAGCAAATTGCTAAGGGAATTCGGTTGAAGGATATGCCTGAGGAGTGGTTTACTGTGCCTTCGGATGAACAAATGAAAAACAGTATGGTGGCAGTAAGAGGAGTTTTTGCTTGTAATCGTTTGATGGATCAGCATCATTTTGAAGAAGCGGATAAACAAATGGAGCACTTGCTTACCATTGATAGTTCCATTGTGGGGATTCATCGGAATTTAATGATTTGTGACAGAATTTACTGTGAGCTTGTGGGAGAATGCAGGGAAGAAAAGTTACAGGAAATGTATACCAAGGAGCTACAGAAGTTTATGAAGTCCATGAAAACATTTCCCACAGTTCTTCGGACCAAGTATTTGTATGCAAGGTTTGTGGAGAAGGATGAAAAGAAGGCAGAAGGGGTGCTGGCACAATTTGAGAAAACAGCCGGAACATATCCCTATCCCAGTGAAATTGTAGCCGAGCGGGAATTGATGGAGCTTGTTGTTAATAAATGTAGTAAATAAATGTAGTAGAGCCTCTCAGAGCAATTCGCAAAATCGCCTCTGCGAGGCTTTCCTTTTGCGCTGATAAAAAATGTTTGACAAATAATATTATATGCCGTATAGTATAGCCATAAGCAATATTATACGGCATATAATATTATAGAAAAATATAGGAAGGGGTGTGTACATGGTATTTAACACCGGAGCGGCATTGTTGGATGCCATAGTGCTGGCGATTGTGTCCAAGGAGCCGGAAGGAACTTACGGATACAAGATTACCCAGGAGGTTCGCCAGATTATTGATATATCGGAGTCCACACTATATCCCGTACTTCGCAGATTACAAAAGGATGAGTGTCTGGAGGTTTATGATATGGAATGTGCGGGGCGGAACAGGCGCTATTATAAGGTAACAAGTCAGGGCTGGGCGCAGCTTGGCTTATATGAAAGTGAGTGGCGGCAGTATTCGCAAAAAATAACAGCACTTTTTGAAGGAAAAATCGATTTGAAAAAATAATATGAGGGAAGCAAAAAACGCCGAAAAGGCAAGGGCATGTGTATGAACAGAAATGAATTTATGAAGCAATTGGAAGCGCTTCTTCAGAATATCTCCCAGGCAGAACGAGAAGAAGCATTGCAATATTATAATGATTATTTTGATGATGCAGGACCGGAAAATGAGCAGAGTGTAATAGAGGCATTGGGAAATCCTGCAAGAGTGGCAGAGAATATTAAGCGGGATTTAAATGCAAATGGTTATGCAACAAATGGATATGATGATTATTCCCAGTCCGTTTCCCAAGATAAGGCAGTGATACCTTATGGGCAAAAGGGAGAAGAATCTCCGAATAATGGAGCAGCTTGCGAAACCACAGAACCGGCAGTGGCACAGGCACAGATACAGGAAAGCAATGCTGGAAATAAAAACTCCGGTAAAAAAATGTCCACAGGAATGATTATTCTGATTATTATTTTGGTTTTGTTTGCTTCTCCCATTTTACTGTCAGTAGGTGCCGGTATAGTATCCGCTGCAGTGGGAATTTTGACAGGCTTATTGGGACTTATAATAGGCTGGTTTGGAGTGATATTTGGATTTGGTGTGGCAGCAGTGGCATTGTTTATTGTGTTTGTAATATTGGCAGCAGTGGGAACCATGGTTTTATTTACGGAGCCTTTGGTTGGTGTTGCATTGATAGGTGGCGGCCTGGTATGTGGCGGTATCGGTATTTTATTTATGATGCTGACTGTAGCCATGGCAGGAATTGTTACACCTGCTATTTGTAAAGGGATTATCGCTTTATTTCAAAAGCTTTCTAATAAATTAAGAGATAAGAAGGAAAGCAGAAAAGAGAGAGTATAAAAGAAACAGCATAAAAGAATCAGGATGAATAAAGGAAGGAAAAGTTCTATGAAAAAATTTATGAAGGTCTGTGGAATCACAGCATTAATATTTATTGTAGTGGGCTTGATATTGGCCTTTGCAGCAGGCACAACGGAGGGTGCAGCTGCTATCAGGGATGCAGTAAGCGAGGCAACCAATGGCAAGGTACAGATAAATTTAAACGGTATTGGTGATTGGGGTATACATATTGCAGAAGGTGCGGAGCAATGGACGGATGGTGTCATGGACGGAATAGAAGATTGGGAAGACACTGTAAACTATGACATTGAAAAGGCTATGGTGTTTGATGATGGTTTTGAACTGTTTTCAGGAGATGTGGAAAAAGAGTTTGCAGCGACGGAAATTCAGGAGTTGGATGTAGAGGTTGGCGGTTGCAGCTTTACCATAGAAGAATCAAGTGATGACAGATTTTATGTGGAAGCGGAAGGTATGAAGAAATTCCAAACCTATGTAAAGGGCGACTGCTTGTTTATAAAAGGTACTGTAAAAGCCGTAGTAGGTGATAAAATTGATGGCAATGTAGTACTAAAGGTGCCTGCAGGCTTCAATTTTGAAAAGCTGGATATGGAAATTGGTGCCGGTGTAATGGAATTGGGAGAAGTGTCTGCTAAAAAAATAGATCTAGAGGTTGGAGCAGGACAAATTATTGCAGATAAGGCTATTTGTGAAGATTTGATGGTAATGGTTGGCATGGGTGAAGCCCGTATGTATGATATGCAGGTTGCTAAGTTTGATGCAGAGGTTGGTATGGGAAATATCTATGCGAAAGGTAATGTCAGTGAAAAGGTGATTGTGGAATGTGCCATGGGTAATGTAGAGCTGGAGCTTGCAGGTAAACAGGAAGATTATGATTACAGCATTGAATGTGGTATGGGCAATGTAACCGTGGGAGGAAATACCTACAGCGGTCTTGCCAAAGAAAAAGATATAAGTAACGGCGCAGACCGTAAAATGGATGTGGAATGCGCCGTAGGTAATATTGATATTCAGTTTAAGGATTAATCTTCCTTATCGGTATCAGGACATAATTGTACAAACAGTCCGGATTTTTTCAATGCGGGACGTAAGGCAATATAAAATAGGGAGGCAGCGATGACCGCTATTACAGCATTTACACTGGTGGTCAGAGCTGCCATTTTTGCAAGCATGGAGGAAACACTCTGAGGCACACCTAAAAGATAGGTTTTGTAGAAATATCCTACCACAGGGTCAGCCACAATGTTGAATGCCATACCGCAGGCTGAGGCCGCAATGGTAACGCCGGTTACATATTTGGCGGAATGTTCCTTGGTGAGCTTAAAAAGCTTATGAGCAACAAAGCCCACAATCAGCCCAATACAAAGCTTTAACAAAAAGGTTTTGGGAGCACTGGTTACATAGGAGGTGGTTAAGTCACCGATGGTCATACCTATGGCACCTGCCAGACCACCCCAATAGCCTCCAAGCAATAGAGCTGCCAATACACAGAATACATTACCGAAGTGGAACGCAGTCTTTTCCGGTCCCACGGGGATATCGATTTTAAAGAAAGCAAAACCGATATAGCAAAGGGCTGCCAGCAAGCCTGCCTGAGCCAGACGGTTGATATTAGTCTTCTGTGCAATAGTAACACCAATCAGAGCATTGTAAAGTCCCTTGATGGCAAGCATAATGCTTACAAATAATACAGTCAATCCGTAGGAATAGGGACGCTCCAAGCGTAACTTTTCAGCAGAATAAAAAAGCTTTTTCGCAGCCAAATCCTCCAAATCTCCCGTTGCAGTTCCTGCTTCGATTGCTTTTATCTGCTCCTTCACAGCATTTAAGCTTTCTCCCACAGCCACAGATTCCTGATAGCTGGTGTGATAGGTGTATAGGGTAAAAATAATGCTGACAATCAGCAGTACCGTTCCTACAATTAATATGCCATAGCTTTTTTTCTTTTCCATAATATTCTCCATGCCTTTCTGATGCCTGCGTATGTTTTTATGTAAATGATACAGGCGTTTTTCTTATGTTTTGAATGATTTACGTTTATACGACGATAGAACACAGTGTATAGAAAAAGTGGCTTGCTTAAAAGTACCAGAATAAGTTTTTTTTACCAAGCCAGTTGCGGGAAAAGTTTTGCGGATAAAAAATATAGGGGTTGGAAATTGTAGGAAATCATGATAAACTGTAAATCTGGATTTGGATAGCAGAAAATGCCAAAGAAACGTGGAGCAAGAGATATATGAAAGATAGTATGAAGGAGGAGAACCTAAATGAAATTACAGCTTAGCAAAAAACAGGGTGTTCCCATTCAAAAGGGAATGATTGGGTTATTTTTTGAGGACATTAATTATGCCGCAGACGGTGGCTTATATGCGGAGATGATTGAAAACCGCTCCTTTGAATTTGTGGAGGCTTTTGGTCAGGCGAGGGATTATTATACTGTTTTTGATGGAGATTATGCATGGAAGGCATACATTTCTGAGAAAAGCGAAGTGGAAGGCTGCACAGAAGAAGGAACTGTGCTTCCGATGAATTATCAGGTGGTAACCGGGAGTCCGCATACTACGGACAATCCACATTACATGCGTGTGGAAGCAACTGCTCCTATGTGTGGACTTTGCAATCAGGCATATGAGGGCATTTCTCTGAAACAGGGAATGGGTTATGGGATAACCTTTTGGGCAAGATGTGTGGATTTTACCGGAAATTTTGTGATTGGTGTGGAAAAGGACGGCAAGAGGTATGCTCAGGGACAGATTGCAGCAGCTGCCGGTGTTTCGGAAACCTATAATTATTTCCGTAAATATGAATTGGAGATTACTGCTGATGCATCCGTGTCAGGTGCTGCTTTTGTGTTGTGCATGGACACTGCCGGGATTGTGGAGTTTGATTATATTTCCATGTTTCCTAAGGATGCAGTGGCAGGGCTGTTCCGTAAGGATTTATTTGAAAAGCTTAAAGCTTTAAAGCCGGGATTTTTGCGCTTTCCCGGTGGTTGTATCGTGGAGGGAAATACTCTGGATAATCGCTATTGCTTTAAGGATAGCTTAAAGGAGCCCTGGGCTAGGAAAAACAATTGGAATCGTTGGGCGGTTCATGGAAATTGTGAAGAAAACAGCTTTAAAAGTGTGTACAGTCATTACAATCAGACCTTGGGCTTGGGCTATTATGAGTATTTTCTTCTTTGTGAATTGATTGGTGCAGAGCCATTGCCGGTAGTAAATGTGGGATTTGCCTGTCAGTATCAGTCTACAGAACAGGTGGCAATTGACAGTCCTGAATTTGAAGCTTTTCTACAGGAATCCATTGATTTACTTGAATTTGCCAATGGGGGTGTTGATACCAAATGGGGTGCCGTAAGAGCCCAAATGGGACATGAAGCACCCTTTAATCTGAAAATGCTGGGTGTGGGTAATGAACAGTGGCAAACTCAGCGAGCGGATTTTTTTGAGAGATATACAGTGTTTGAACAGCGAATTCATGAATATGATGCTTCCATTAAGCTGATTGGCTCCGCAGGACCGGATATTACTTCTGAGAGGTATACAAAGGCTTGGGAATTTTATCATGCTCATGGGGAGCAGGAAAACTTTGTGTACGCAGTGGACGAACATTATTATGTAAAGCCTGAATGGCTTTTGGAGCATACGGATTTTTATGATAATTATCCCAGAGATGTCAAGGTTTTTTCTGGGGAATATGCTGCCCATCCTATAAGTGGCATGAACAGACCGGATGCCAATACTTTGGAGGGAGCATTGGCAGAAGCAGCTTTCTTGACCGGAGTGGAACGTAATGCAGATGTGGTAGTGCTGGCTTCCTATGCGCCCCTTTTTGCAAGACTGGGCTATGCACAATGGTCCCCTGATATGATATGGTTTGATGGAGAAATTTCGTATGCCACTCCCAGCTATTATGTGCAACAGATGTACGGAGCAAATATGGGAGATATGACCTTGGATTTACAGGGGCAGGAAAAAGAATTGGTAAAGCAGGGAATCTATCTTTCTGCAAGCTGCTATACAGAGGGAGAGGATGCAGGTACTGTTATTTTAAAGGTAGTAAACACTAATAATCAGACGATGGAACTTGAATTAATGAGGGCAGAAGAGGACGGTCTGGCAGAAGGGCAGGAAATGCCTTTTGTGGAAATTCATGGAACCATCCTTACCGGAGAAAATCAAAAGCTGGGGAATACCATTACGGAACCGGAGAGGATAAAGCCTTATGAAAAATGTTTTGGGGAAAAGGAAGCGTTAGTTTTACAGCCTAATTCTTTTGGTGTATATAAGATGAAATTTTTATAATCAGAAACATTTCTTTAACATTTGTGTGTTACACTTAACACAATGATGTTATGCTGGAAGTGTTGGAAAAGCCGCTGCATATGTCATGCCGCGGCTTTTTATGGAGGAAGTCTATGTTTAAAATATTGGTAGTAGAGGATGACAGGGAATTAAATCGCACGGTCTGCGTATTTTTGAATCAGAACGGCTATGAGGCAGTGGGTTGTCTGGGTGCAGAAGAAGCCTATGATGCCATGTATGAGAATGTATTTGATTTAATTATATCCGATGTGATGATGCCGGATATAGATGGCTTTGAATTTGCCAAAACAGTGAGAGAATTGAATCAGGAGATTCCCATCCTGTTTATGACTGCCCGGGATGATTTTGCATCCAAGCAAAGGGGCTTCCGTGTGGGGATTGATGATTATATGGTAAAGCCTGTGGATTTGGAGGAATTGTTGCTCCGCATTGGTGCACTGCTTAGGAGAGCCAAAATTGCCGCTAGTAAACAGTTGGTAATCGGGAAGCTCACATTGGCTGCGGATGAGTGCACCGCTTATTTGGAGGATGAGGAAATCAACCTGACAGTACGGGAATTTAATCTGCTTTATAAGCTCTTATCCTATCCTAAAAAGACCTTTACCCGTTCCCAATTGATGGATGAATTTTGGGACAGTGATACTCAATCCGGTCCCAGAACGGTGGATGTATATATGACAAAGCTGAGAGATAAGCTTTCGGAATGCGATGATTTTGAAATTGTGACAGTGCATGGATTGGGGTATAAGGCGGTAATAAAGTAGTATGAAACTGATTGTACATAAGATAATAAAATTAATGATTATGTTTACCTTGATAGCCTTTGTGGTTACCTGTAATTTTGTGTTGTTTCTGAATTTTGGTCATATGGATCCTGATGAAATAAGAAATGCCGCTCCGGTTACCTTTCAAAATGTGATTTTCATGGCGATTCTGTTTTTTGTATTGGATGAAATCCGCAGAAAATGGACGGTGGAGAGACATATTAAGAGGATTCAGGAGGGGCTGCAAAAGATAATTAATGGAGATTTTTCTGCAAGAATTCCGTATTTTGTAGGGGAAAACAGCTTAAATGAATTTGATATTATCAGTAAGGGTATCAATGAAATGGCTCAGGAGCTGGCGGGTGTGGAGACCCTGCGGACAGATTTTGTGTCCAATGTTTCCCATGAGTTAAAGACTCCCCTTTCCGTAATGCAGAATCTGGGAACCATGCTGCAGAGCAGAGAGCTTTCAGAGGAGCAAAGGTTGGAGTATGCCAAATCCATTACGGAACAGACCAGAAAGCTGTCGGCACTGATTACCAATATTTTAAAGCTAAACCGCTTGGAAAATCAGCAGATTTATTCTGACAGGAAGGAGTATAATCTGACGGAACAGATATGTGAATGCCTCCTTGCCTTTGAAAACGCATGGGAACAAAAAGGACTTGAAATTGAGACGGATTTGGAAGAGGATATTCTGATTACGGAGGATGCTGAGTTATTAAGTCTGGTATGGAATAATCTGTTTTCTAATGCTGTTAAGTTTACGGAGGCAGGGGGAACTGTTTTTGTACAGGTCAAAAAGGAGCAGGATGAAGTCCGGGTACTGGTAAAGGATGAAGGCTGCGGCATCAGCCCGGAGATTGGCAGTCATATTTTTGAGAAGTTCTATCAGGGGGATACCTCCCATGCCACCCAGGGGAATGGTTTGGGGCTGGCATTGGTAAAACGAGTGATTGACATCGTGGGTGGCGATATCAGTGTCCAGAGTGCGCTGGGAAAAGGCAGTACCTTTACAGTGACTATAAAGAATGGCAAGATAGGTTCCGGCCTGTAGAGATAGAGAGGAAATGTTGGAAACCATGAAGAAACAAAAGATAGATTGGGGGAAATTTTGGCGTATAACGCAAGGATGTTTTTTGCTGCATTGGCTGCTGACTATATTATTTGTAATTCTTTCCGCCCTGCTTTTGTTATATGCTTTTTGTACAGAAGCACCAAATCCGATAATTGTGTATTTTGGCTATGCTTTTTCAGCATATACGCTTACTGTGGTGGTAATAAAGTGCCCGGGGATTTTTAAGAGAATTAAGAGAGGTTTGTATGCAAACCATTATTCCGCAAGGTATTTGTCGGAGCCGGAGCTAAGGGCAAATATTTCCCTACATGCAGGGTTTGCTATCAATGTGCTGTATGCAGTGTTTAAGCTGGGAATGGGAATCTATTTTCGTTCCCTGTGGCTGGGGGCAGTGGCAATTTACTATATGATTCTCAGTATTATGCGGTTCGGGCTTTTACACAGACAGCGGATAACCGGACGGTATGAGGATAAAGAATTGCAGTATCGGTTTGCATTGCGTAGCTATCGCTTTACAGGAAAACTAATGTTTATACTGAATATTGCAGTTTCGGGAATGGTAGTGCAGATGATTTGGCAGAACAAAAGCTATGAGTATCCGGGATTTATGATTTATGCAATGGCAGCCTATGCTTTTTATTGTATGGGTATTGCCATCAAAAATATGATTAAATACCGGAAGCTGGATAAACCTATTCTTTCGGCAGCAAAGATGCTTTCGGCTTCCTGCGCAATGATATCCATTCTTGCATTGCAGACAGCTATGCTTACCCAATTTGGTGGAGGAGATATAGATTACGCACGCCTGATGAATGGTCTGACAGGCAGTGCAGTATGTCTGGGGATTTTGGGAATGGCAGTCTGGATGGTGCGAAAAGCCAATAGAGAATTGAAGAAAAAGGAGACAGAAAATGGATAACACTTTTGAATATACTTATTCTGCAAAGGAGCAGGCAGAAATTGAGAATATCCGAAAAAAGTATCTTCCCAAGGAAGATAACAAGATGGAGCAGTTAAGAAAATTGGATAAAAGTGTGGAAGTGCCGGGAACCATCATTTCAATTGCCCTGGGTATTTTAGGAGCATTGATTATGGGAACCGGTATGAGCTTTTGCATGATTTGGGCGGATAGTCTGCTTGTGCCGGGGATTGTAATCGGCATACTTGGCATGGTTCTGATTGGCTTGGCGTACCCTGTATTTCGTAAGGTAACAGCCAGACAGCGGGAAAAGCTGGCACCGCAGATTTTGGCGTTGACGGAGGAATTGTCTAAATAAGTCAGATTGTTTGATTGAAAATGTGATTTTTCTGTCAAAGTATCAAAAAAATTAACATTACGATATTACGGATGGAAGGTCAAATGAAAAACTAAATTCCGGTTCAAACTGATTTGACCTCGTATTTTCGATTTTGAGCAACTTTTTTGAAGATACCCTATACAAAAGTACCCTGAAAAGTGCTATAATTCGT
>JAGAMG010000044.1 GCA_017624835.1 Lachnospiraceae bacterium | reverse complement strand
GGGTGGATTCTTTAGAATTTCTTCTTCGAATCCCGTTCTCAATTTTTCTTCTCTGAAATCTCCAGATGAGTTGTTTTGATTCAACTCTCTCAAGCGTACTTTGTTCGCTTTGTGAACTTGTTCGCTTTTGGAATCTTTCAGGGTTGCATTGTTGTTCATTTTTCAAGGTTCAAATTTTGTTCTTTGCTGTTGTTCTCAGCAGCAACTCTGTTATCTTATCACAGGTGTTTCGCTTTGTCAACAACTTTTTTAAACTTTTTTCAAAACTTTTTTGAAGCTCATTTTTAAGTCTTTCAGCTAAGTTTTGGCCCCGGAAAACTTTCGTTTTCTGCGGTGCGAAATAGATAATATCACATTGCTATTATATTTGTCAACTATATTTTTTGAATTTTTCACACAAATATACCCCCATTTCGAAAAACGTGATGAAATGGGGGTTTTCAGCCATTCTATTTCCTTAGAAACCAACTTGGGAACTAATCTGTTCTATTAAATATGCTAAATAATTATGCTGATATAACCATGCCAAAATGCTGCTTTCTTCTGTATTATCCAAAATAATCTGTGCAACCATGCCAAGGTCTAAAATCATTATAAATGTGTATATTGTCCAAAGAATTAAAACAGTTTCAAAAATTCCAAACACAATACCTAGTAATTTATTTACCCAACTTACTATAGGTAGTTTTGAAAGCACCTTCGCCGAGAAAAAAACAACGCCCAACAAATGCCTTACAAGCCCCACAACGCATAACAGCAATACCATAATAACCACATTAAAAATTTCGCCATCATAGTAGCTCTTCAAAGCATTTCCCAGCAACACTACCACGATACAGGTAACAATTAATGACACAAAGGATATTACTGATTTTACCATGCCCTTTTTATATCCTTCTGAAGCATTGCACAATGCTACAATCAAAAAAATAATGAGCAGTATATTTAGTTTGCTTAAATCCAGTTCATTTATATTCATATGTACTCCATCCATTAAAGCCTTTCTTTTTATAGCTTATGCAAAGCATTCTCTTTCTACTTCAACTGTATAGTATCAATAGAATTACTTGTAACCAGCACATATTTATATGCAGTGGATGTCGGCAGCATCAAATTCACCGCTTTTGAGAAAAAGCCCTTGTATTTTTCCACATTTTCAAAGGTTTTTATCAAACACTCTGTTTCATTATAAATAACAAATTGATTTTCCTCAAAAAAGATATTGGTATAATCCATATCAAAATAATAGCTTCCGACTTTTTCTGCATTAGCATTGTACACATCTAATCGGTATCTTGCTTTTGCATCCTCGGATGTAAACACTAATCCAACATATGATTGATTATAAAATACAGATTGTACTTCTTCATCATACAAATGTTCTGCTGCACTAATCGGTTTCTGGGCTCCTTTGTAAATCATCAAGCGATTATCCCCTACCGCAAAAGCCGTCTCGTCATTCATAAACTGTACCTGTGGTACAAATACATCCGGATAGGAATAAGCACTTACCATATAATCACTATGATTTGTTCCCACCGGTCCAAAATTATAAAATGCAATATTGGTTTTAATCACTCCGGCATCCACATATACATAGCTTATTGCCAACAATTCTCCATTAGGTGACAAGCTTATTGCTGCAGGATATCCACTATTTTGCATACGAGCTTGTCCTGTATATATATTTTCACCTTCCGAATTGTAGGTATTTATCCACGTCACATCTGCATCTGCCAATATTGCTGTTACATTTCCCGTAGCCGAAACAGTCAAATCCCTTATAGGCATTGTAGTTGTAATAGTACCCAACTGCTTCTCAGCATTCTGCACATAAATCTCTCTGCCGTTATAATTTCCGATTGCTACCACATCTTTACAGGTTGCAAGCTTAATATCCTGGATTTCATAAGTCTGATTCCAATTCACTTCACCCTTTACATTAGTGCAGTGTGCGCCATCTTTACTATATGTAAGAATCGCATTTTCCAATCGCATATCCATTGCCTCAGAGGCAGTCTCTCTTTCAATAGAAGAAACAATGTCATAATCCGTATAAATATGCTTTTGATACTGCACCATAATCAAGACAGCAACTGCCCCCAATGCCAGCACAATCAGTAAAACACGATATACATTAGTAAGCTTATGTTTTATAATTTTTTCCTTATAATTGCTTTTATTTTGTTCTCTTTTTTCTTTCTCTTTCAGATAATTTTTGATATCTGCCATGTAATACCTCTTATGTTACCTATAAAATATACATGAAATAAGTATACCACACTCTATATATATTATGGTAATAAAATTTTTTGTCCCACCCTAATATCATCTGCATCATCAATTCCATTCAGATTGCAAACCTCTTTCACTTTTTTGTCACTTCCATACTGTCTGATACAAATATCAATTAGAGTATCCCCCTTCTGTATAATATAAGAAGCTGTGGGCACTACTGTGTTTACCTCCGATGCCACAGCAGGTTCAGAAGATGTGACAGGTGCCGGCGTTGCAGTGGGCTCGGGGGTTACAACGGGCGCCGGTGTCGCAGTGAGTTCAGGGGGTGTAACAGGCGTCTGCGTTGCAGTGGACTCAGGGGTTGTAACAGGCTCCGGTGTTGCAGCGGGCTCGGAGGGTGCAGCGGGCTCGGGCGTTGCAGCGGGCGCCGACGTCACTATAGGTGCTGCCACCTCTACATTTTCCGCAAGTACCGCCTCTGTTAGCTTGTCCTCTGCAATCAAGGTGCTTACCTCTTCCTCCATTTTGGAGGCAGCTTCCATATCCGGCAATTTCTGTTCCGTCAGTTCCGACATGGCTTGCCTGGCAGCCACCTGTATTCCTTCCGTTCCTTGGTCTTCCATAAGCATTGCAAAACCAGCCAAACATAAAAGACCAAATATGGCAACGGTGGATACTCTCATCCTCTTCATACTACGCGACGTCATTTGCGGACTTGTTACCGTCTCCTCCGTTCTTCCGTATTCTCTCTCCAACTTTCTTTGTGACGTTTCCCCGCTTCTATAATCTTCCCGACGCTCCTCCTGTCTTTTTCTGACCATATCATATTTTTCCTGATTTACCGTCTCCGGTGCTGCTTCTACAGGTCTTGCTTCCAACATATAAGCTAACATACAATCATTTTTTTCGTAAAACTGTGCATATCCCGGTATGTATCTGCAAATATCCTGCTCACAAATATGAAAGCCTTCCACCATTTCCCCATTCAAAAGACGATAGCCTTGAAACTCATAGTCCGCAAAATGCTTTCTGCGCAGTTTTTCAATCTCCTGCTGCTGCGCCTGTGAAAGATGCCTAGTCTCTCTTTGCAGGAAATCCAGCTTAGCCGCTCCATAAAGGAAAATGTAGGTTACATTATTTTCTGTCTTTCGTGTTCCATATAATGCCACAGCCATTTCCTTATTACAAGCCACTTGGTTTATCTGCTTTATATAGGAAACTACATAATCCTCCACATAAACCTTGCAGTTGCGGTTTGCTTCTCCGATTTGTGTAATATTTTTTGGTAATTCCATATAAAAACACCTCCCGTACCGTTTTTCTCAATCATAGCATCGGTACGCGAGGTATTTTAGTATTCTTTGTCGTGTCGAAATTAGAAATGTTCGACATTATTTGCAATGGGCACCGGTCTATTCAAACCGATATACCGTTACAGAATCATACTCAGAATCAGAACTTCCGCCAAATATGCAGGTAGGGAAATTGTCATGATGTATGGTATCCGGGAAATACTGTGTTTCCAGACACAGCCCATGTCTCTTTTCATAAATTACGCCGGCTTTTCCTTCCTGAGGGTCAATAAAGTTTCCTGCGTAAAACTGTACTCCGGGCAAGGTAGTGTAAGCTTTCATTACACGTCCGCTTTCCGGTGCCTTTACCGTTGCAAAATGCTTCAGCTCGCCATTCCATCCATCAATCACCCAATTGTGGTCATATCCACCGGTTAATTCCAGTTGCTCAAAATCTGCATTGATTTCCAAACCAACCCTTTTGGACTCTGTAAAGTCCATCGGAGTATTCTTTACCTCTGCTAATTCACCGGTAGGAATTGCACCGGCTACCACCGGAGTATAGCTAAAAGCCATAAGCTGCAGTTCATGATTCTCAATATTGCCGCTATTATGTCCATCCAGATTAAAATAGGTATGATTGGTAAGATTCAATATGGTTTTCTTATCACTGCTTCCATGATAATGCAGGGATAATGCATTATTCTCATCCAAGGAATAGGTAACAGTCAGCTTCTTATTGCCCGGGAATCCCATACTGCCATCTGCATCTTCCAAAGTAAATGTTACCTCATTCTCACCTGCAACAGCATCCCATAATTGTTTGTGATACCCCAATTCCTTATGACTATGTAAATTATTGGTATTGTCATTTACATCCAACTGATAGGTTGCTCCATCAATTGTAAAGGAAGCATCCCCGATACGGTTTGCACTGGGACCAATTACCACACCAAAAAAGCTGGGATTTTTGTAATAATCCTCTGCATTCTCAAAGCCAAGCACCACATCCGCAATATTTCCGTCTTTATCAGGAACCAACAGGCTTACCAATGCAGCTCCCAAATTGGTCACTGCTGCCTTCATTCCCTTCTGATTGGTTATGGTATACAAATAAACTTCCTGTCCTTCGGGACTTTTTCCAAAGATACTCTTTTCAACTGCCATCGCCATTATCCCTTTCTTTTGCATAAAATAAAGAAAACTACATCTCCACGCGCCCTTCCAAAGCCCTCAGCAGGGTAACCTCATCGATATATTCCAAATCGCCGCCTACCGGAACACCACTGGCAATTCTGGTTACCTTGATTCCCGTAGGTTTAATAAGCTTACTGATATACATGGCTGTGGTTTCTCCTTCCAGACTGGAATTGGTTGCAATAATAACCTCATCCACATCCCCCTGTAAGCGCTCCATCAGCTCTTTCAGCTTAATATCTCCCGGACCGATACCAATCATGGGCGAAATAGCACCGTGCAGTACATGATAAACCCCTTCGTACTTATTGGTTTTTTCATAAGCCGCCAAATCACGGGTGTTTTCCACTACCATAATAAGCTTATGATTTCGTCTTTCATTGGCACATACCGGACAGGTATCCTTGTCCGTCAGAGTATAACACTCCTTACAGTACCGGATATTCGCCTTAGCCTCCATCATTACATTTGCCAGACGATTCACCTTATCCTGGGGCATATTTATCAAATGAAATGCCAAACGCTGTGCGGACTTACTTCCAATTCCCGGCAAAGCCGCCAATTCTTCTATTAACTTATTAATATGTCCGCTATATAATTCCATTAGAACGGAAAGCCTCCTCCGAGTCCACCGGTCATTTTGCCCATCAGCTGTGCACTCGCCTCATCCGCCTTGCGAAGTGCTTCATTTGCAGCAGCCACAATAGCATCCTGCAGAGTTTCAACATCCTCAGGATCTACGATTTCTTCATCCAATTTAATAGCAGTAATTTCTTTCTTACCGCTTACTGTTACTTCTACCGCACCGCCACCGGCTGTTGCCGTAAACTCTTTGGTTTCCAGCTCCTTCTGTCCTTCCTCCATCTGACGCTGCATTCTCTGTGCCTGCTTCATCAGATTATTCATATTTCCGGGCATTGCCCCACCGGGAAAACCTCCACGTTTTGCCATTATTTTTTCCTCCAAATTTCATTCTATCTAGTAACAAAGCTATACTTGCTATGTCTTTCTCGAATAGTATACCTTAGAAGAATTTTCACCGCAAGAATAATTTCTTCTTTCCTCTAATCCTCTTCCTCAATATCCATATGAATCACCTGCGCAAGGTCTACATAGGAATCTTCAAATTCTCTTTGATTTTTCACTGTCTGAATATTTACCTCAATCTGTTTACCGGAAAAATCAGATAACAAAAGCTCCAATTGCTCCTTATTCTGAGGATGCTGATTGAAATAATCAGAATGAATACCATCCTCCAAAACTACCATTAAACGATTATCCCCACCCAGACTGAGCTTTGCTGATTTTAAATACATTTTCATGGGATTTTCAGCATTTCCCACAATGGATGGCCATTTCCTTACAATCTCCTGCACATCTTCAGGAATTGCCTTGGGCAGTTCCGGTTTCGGTTTGTGCACAGCACCTGCTTGGTTTTCACCTGACACCACTGTCACATCTCCTGCCGCTACTACCACGCCATTTTCAATATTTTCTTCTACCTGACGGATACGGTCTAAAATTGCCTCTTGATTGGTTTCCATTTCCGGCTTACACAATTTTATCAAAGCAATTTCTACCAGTATTCGTTTCTGGGTGGCATAACGTATCTGCCCTGCAAGCTCAGAAAAAATCCTGATATAGCGGATGATTCTGTCCATGTCTACCATCCCGGACTCTTCCTTTAAACGGGCAAGGTTATCCGAGGACATGTCAATTACATCCTCCAGATTATCGGAAGACTGCACCAATAAGAGATTGCGCAAATACCAGGTAAAGTCTGTGACAAACTGAGTCAATTCCCTTCCCTGCATTACAATCTCTTCCAATAATTCAATACATCCCAACACATTTCTATCCAAGACACTGCGCAAAAGACGGCTGAACACCTCCGTGTCCACAGCTCCCAGCACATCCAGCACCTTATCATAGGTAAGCTCCTTTCCCAAATGAAAAGCAATGCATTGGTCCAAGAGACTTAAGGCATCACGCATGGAACCATCCGCTGTTTTGGCGATATAGCGGAGAGCCTTTTCCTCTACCTGAACACTTTCTGCTGTAATCAGCTCCTTCATGCGGTTGGTAATAGTATCTATGGAAATTCTCTTAAAATCATATCTTTGGCATCTGGATAAAATGGTAATAGGAAGCTTATGCACTTCAGTAGTTGCCAGAATAAAAATCACATAAGAGGGTGGCTCTTCCAAGGTCTTTAAGAGAGCATTAAAGGCACCTATGGAAAGCATATGCACCTCGTCTATGATGTAAACCTTATATTTCCCTTCCGCCGGGGAGTAGGAAACCTCCTCCACAATCTCACGAATATTATCCACACCATTATTGGAAGCCGCATCAATCTCAATTACATTCATGCTGGCTCCGGCAGCAATTGCCTTACAAATACGGCACTCCCCACAGGGACCTTCCTCTGTGGGGTGCTCGCAGTTTACTGTCTTTGCAAAAATCTTTGCTACGGTAGTTTTACCGGTTCCTCTGGTACCGGTAAAAAGATACGCATGGCCGATTCGATTCGCCTTTAACTGATTTTTCAGGGTGGTCACAATATGATCCTGCCCTTTTACATCCACAAAGGAATCCGGGCGAAACTTTCGGTATAGCGCTGTATATGACATAATTTATACTTCCTTTTATTTTTATTGTTACAATTCAACTTGGCTCTTAGTCACCAAAACTAATGCCTAACAGCTTCGCTTCCTGCACAATGGAGGCATCGGGCGCAACCATCTTTAATTTGCCTGCCACATCCTCCAAAGGAACACGAACAATTTCACGGTTCTTGTAGCCTACCATAAATCCATACTGGTTGTCCAGAATCATTTTGCCTGCCTCAGAGCCCAATCTGCTGGCAAATACACGGTCGTAAGGACAGGGACTTCCACCACGCTGCATATGTCCGGGTACAGTTACACGAACCTCTCTGCCGGTCTTCTCCTGAATTTGGGCTGCAATTTCATAGGATACAGAAGGATGGGTACGCTTCTTTAATTTTTCTTTATATTCCTTCTTGGAAAGCTTAGCATCCTTCTTAGAAATAGCGCCCTCTGCCACTGCAATAATGGTAAAGCGACTACCTGTTCTGTCACGCTCTTCAATTTTATCAATTACTTTATCTATATCATAAGGAATCTCGGGGATTAAAATAATATCCGCACCACTTGCCATACCTGCATTCAGGGTCAGCCAGCCAACCTTATGTCCCATAACCTCAACAATAAAAACTCTTCCGTGGGAAGCTGCTGTGGTATGGATGCAGTCAATAGCCTCTGTAGCAATATTTACCGCACTCTGGAAACCAAAGGTCATATCTGTTCCCCACAAATCATTATCAATGGTCTTAGGAAGGGTAACTACGTTCAAGCCTTCTTCGCGCAATAAATTTGCAGTCTTGTGAGTCCCGTTACCTCCCAGAATTACAAGACAATCCAACTGCAGCTTATAATAGGTCTGTTTCATTGCCTCAACCTTATTTAAGCCGTTTTCATCGGGATCCTGAATGGTCTTAAAGGGAGTGCGGGAGGTTCCCAATATAGTACCGCCCTTGGTCAGTATACCGGAAAAATCCCTGCCGGTAAGCATCTGGAACTTTCCATAAATAAGTCCCTTATAACCATCTAAAAAACCGTAAATCTCAACATTTTCCTTGCTATTTGCAAGAACAGTCTTTACCACGCCTCTCATTGCCGCATTTAATGCCTGACAATCTCCACCACTGGTTAACATACCGATTCTCTTCATGTATTCCTCCGTTCCGGTCCCTGGGACCTGTCCAATTTCCTACTCTGCAGTGCAGCTCGAAAATCTTGCAGATTTCCTCGCTCATGGGCATTCGCCCAATCAGCCCTCACATATGCCCCAAATCCCGCAAGCGGTCTTTTTGCATATGCGCGGTCTGGCACTGCTCATTGCTTACATGAACATTTTACCCCATCTTGCCCTTTCCTACAACTTTTTTCCTATCAGAAAATGGAATAAAGTTTTTTACAAGACAAAGTATTGCAAAGAACATGGATTTCAGCTAAAATAGAGAAGTCATAATTCGGAGAGTTGTCCGAGTGGTTTAAGGTGCGGCTCTCGAAAAGCCGTGTGCCGAAAGGCACCGTGGGTTCGAATCCCATGCTCTCCGTTATTTCTATTTTCGGTTGACTACCACTGCTGTACCGCTGGCAGTAACCATCAGCATTCCATTATCCGCCCCCAGCACTTCATAATCAATGTCAACGCCCACCACTGCATTAGCACCCATACCTGCTGCTCTCTGCTCCATTTCACGCAGCGCCTGATTTCTGGCATTCATCAACTCTTCCTCATAGGCTCCGCTTCGTCCACCAAAGAAATTAGATAACCCTGCCGCAAAATCCCTTACTACATTTACGCCGGAAATTACCTCTCCAAATACAATACCTTTATAATCTACGATTTCATGTCCTTCTACAGCTTGTGTTGTTGTAATAATCATACTCTTCTCCTCCTGAATATCTATTTTATATTTTTGCTATCAGCACGCTTATCTTCCACTGATAGAATCAGTATAAAAAATTTATAGAATAATTACTACTCCCCAAAAGTGCATTTTAATCATTCTTATCGTGCAAAAATCCCCCAAGCCCAAAGACCCGGAGGATTTTTATATATTTAGCTACTCTATTATTTTAATAAGAACTATCCCTTCACACTACCAAGTGCAACACCCTGAACAATAAACTTAGACAGACACAGATATACCAAAATAACCGGGAAGATGGAGAAGGCTATCATAATATACACCTGACCCATATCAAATTTCAGGAAGTCTGCGGAACGAAGCTGTGCAATCAAAATAGGCAGAGTCTTCATTTTTTCATTATGAAGAATCAATGCAGGAGTAAAGTAATTATTCCAGCTGCTTACAAAGGTAAAAATTGCCTGTACTGCAATAGCAGGCTTCATCAAAGGTATGACAATGCTATTAAAGGTACGGAATTCACCGGAGCCATCAATACGCGCTGCTTCTATCAAGGACAGGGGCAGTGTACTTTCCATGTACTGCTTCATATAGAAGAAGGTTACCGGTGCAGCAATGCTGGGTACTACTAATGGAATAAAATTATCCTCCAGCTTCATATTAGAAACCAACTGCACAAAACCCAATGCCGTTACCTGCGTAGGAATGGTCATTACCGCCAAAATAAAGGTAAAGATAAATTTCTTTAACTTAAAGTCATATGCATGAATAGCATAAGCGGTCATGGTTGAAAAGTAGGTACATAATACCGCGCTTAACGAGGAAACAATTAAGCTGTTAATTAAACCGGACCATACCGGAAGAGTTCCTTCCATTAGATTCTTCCAGTTTACAAAAAAATTAGTACTGGGAAAAGGAGTAAATCCTTTTGTCATCTCAGAGTGGGATCTGGTAGCATTTACAAATAAAATATAGAACCAGAACAAGCACAGGAAGGTTATAAAAATTAACACCACATATGCAATACCTCTTCTTGCCTTAATGCCAAATCCTTTACTGGTTTCATTTTTTTCACTTATCATTGCACCATCACCTCCTACTTCTCTTTATTATTGGAAAACTTAAATACAACCAAACTCAAAACACCTGTAATCACAAAGAGGATTACGGATAACGCACCGCCCATACCATAATTTTTACTGTACAAATGCTTATTCAGGTACATAATCAAGGTCATGGAAGAACGCATGGGCTCACCGTTACCATTGGTCAAAATCTGAGGTACATCAAACATCTGCAAACCACCAACCAATGAGGTAATCATTACATAAATCAAAATCGGCTTCAGTAAAGGCAATGTAATCTTATAGAATATCTTGGTAGGTGTGGCACCATCCACCTGTGCCGCTTCAAACAGGGAGGTATCAATACCCATCATACCTGCCATCAACAGAATCGTCGTATTACCAAACCACATCAGGAAGTTCATAAGTGCCACCAGGGTTCTGGTACTCCATACATGGGAGAGGAACTTAAAAGGCTCATCCAAAATACCCATCTGTATCAATATGGAGTTGATAGGACCACCGTCAGAGAACAGGGTAAAGAACAGCATGGAAAACGCTGATGCCATAATCAAATTAGGTAAGTAAATTACGGTCTTAAAAAATCCCTGACCTTTCAATCTGAGACTGGGATCCGAGAACCATGCACCTAAAAGCAAGGAAACCAAAATCTGAGGTACAAATCCCATCACCCACATAATCAGAGTATTTTGGGCATAAATCCATATGTCAGGATTGGCAAAAATTTCCTTATAATTCGCCAGACCAATAAAGGTAGGTCCAATCTGTGTTAATCCCGAACGGTAATTTTCAAAGAAGCTGTTTACAATGGTGCTAACCAAAGGAATCAATTGAAACACCACATACACTGTGATAAAAGGAATCAGGAATATGTATCCCCACTTATTATAGCTTACTACTTTTCCCCGCTTTGCTTTCTTCATAATACACCTCCGACTTTCATTTTCTTACAAAGCTCGCAGCAAATCTTTGCCCCAAAAATCTGTTGCCAGCTCTGCAATTTTGAGAAAAACCGTGCCCACCTGACCGCTCAGGCAGGCACGGCTCTATTAACCAGCTATTAACAATTATAATAATTAGTGAGTTAATTCAGGATATTTCTCTTCTACTGCTTTGTAGAACAAATCTAATGCTGCATTCAAATCTGCATTGCCTTCGAAGTAGTTCTTCATTGCCTTCTGGAACTCTTCGTTACAACCCTGGTCAAATGCGGAAAGGTTGCTCAAATCAATGCTCTCTGCACCTTCACAGTACATAGCCAAAGGATTCTGTCCGCCAAGGATTGCGCTGGAGTAACTGGTATCAGCAGCCATAGCTTCCATTGCAGGCTTGTTGTTTACAAAGTCATCATCCTTCTTAACAATACCGGTCATCAGCTCTTCATTAGTAGTCATCTGAAGCATGATATCCTTAATCAGCTCAACATTGTCAGTACCGGTTGCTGCACAAATCCATGTACCGCCCCAGAAGAAGCCCTGAGGACCTACAGTTGCGCCCCACTGTCCAAGGTTACCAACACTACCGGGCTGATCAGCAGCCATGGAGAAGTTTACTAACCAAGCGGGTCCAAAGTAGCAGAATACTTTTCCTTCAGGATAGAAGCCCTTGCTCCAGTCATCACTCCAAAGCTCATGAGTTCCTGCATAACCGGCGTCAACCAATTTCTTGGAGTCGTCTACCCACTTCATAATGTTATCATCAATCTGAATCTTATTATCAACAACCCACTTAGTAGAAACGTTGTTGGAGTATACACGGTAGGTATCATTTACGGAAGATACCATATCATAACCTGCTGCATCCATTGTTGCTGCGGTTGCAACGAAGGTATCCCAATCCTTTACGGATTCCTGAACTACTGCAGGATCATCGCTTCCCAATACTTCCTTAGCAACTTCACGGTTGTAGAATAATACAGCGGGACACCCCTGCCAGGAAAGACCCTTTAATACGCCCTTGGAATCAGTAACGATATCCTTGGTATATTTGTACTGATTAGCCACATCCTGATCGGTAATACCTAAATCTTTAACAGCCATGGTATATTCGGTATCTACATACTTCAAAGCGTAGTCAGCTTCTACCAGGAAGATATCTACCTTATCATCAGCTGCTGCATCTTCCTGCTTTAACAGGGTTGCATCCAGATTATTCTGATAAGCGTTATTCTCGTTAGGAGTGATATTCCACTTAACTGTTACTTCGCCGATTTTACCTGTAGTAGCATCTACCTCTGTGTAATTAGGGTAGTGATCGGTAATACGGGACTTAAATTCTTCGTTCCAACAATAGATGTTGAGAACCTTTCCATTGCTTGCGGATTTGCCGCCACAGCCTGCCAGCATGCTAGCCAACATTGTTGTTACAAGTAAAGCACCAAGTACTTTTTTCTTCATGATAATTCCTCCCATTATTTGAAATTAAATGTTTTTAGTGCTGCATTTATGTTTATTGCTTTCCGCAATAAATGCCTAAGTTGTTTCTATGGAAATTCGGGCTACCGATTTTCCTTCCTCCACTCTACCGGGTACAATAATTTGTTCCACAATCGTGGTTTTGGGTTTGTCAATTAAGTTTATCAACTGCGTTGCAGCTATACTTCCGATTCGCTCTGTATCCTGTCTGACCGTGGTAAGCTTGGGTTCCAAATGTCTGGCTGCCCTGATACCGTCATAGCCCGCCACGGAAACATCCTCCGGTATTCGCAAGCCGTTTTCTCTGATTGCATTAATCCCGCCAAAGGCTGCAAAGTCATCAGGATATAGAATGCAAGTAGGCGGGTCTGCCAAACGCAACAGTTCATTGGTTATCTGATATGTATTACGCGTATCCCTGTAGGCTGCTTCTCGGATATATTCGTCCGGTATACTTAGCCCAAGTTTTTCTGCCGTTCGATAAAAACTTGATAACCGACTAGAGGTTGTTGCTGAATCTGCACCGTGTATATATGCAATCTTTCTATGTCCCATACCATACACATATTCCAAAAGCTCTTTCATTCCCGTTACGTTATCTGAAACTACGGCTATCCTGTTATTGAACAGATAGTCAATGGTAACCACCGGTATGGAGCTTTGCACCAATTCGATTACCTCCGGGTCATTGAAGTCGATACAGGCAAGAACCACTCCGTCAAAGCCTCTGTATTTGCTGTGTTCCAGATAGGACATCCTGTTTGGTCTATCCTTACAGCTGTTGATAAAGGTAATGTCGTAACCTTTCTTTTCCGCCGTCCGTTTAAAACTGTCCAGCACACCGGAAAAGTAATCATGGGTCAGACCGCTCATCGCCTCATCCGCAAACAATACTCCAATACCATAGGTTCTGTTGGTCTTTAGCGCCCTTGCTGATAAATTCGGAGAATATCCAAGCTCTTTGGCAACCCGTCTGATATTTTCTTTTGTTTCTTCTCCAATATCACTGTGGTTATTCAGCGCCTTACTTACTGTCGCCACGGAAACTCCACAAATCTTGGAAATATCTTTTAGTGATGCCATAGTTGCTCTCCCGACTCGTATCATACGCTGCGTCTGTTGTTAACTTAATCGTTTTCGTAAATTAAATATATATCATTTTTCATAATTTTGCAATAGTTTTTTGATTTTTTTAGTTGAAAATATCCATTTTGTAAAAAATACACAGTTTTAAACTCGTCATTTTGTACATCTATGCTTATTAATTTTTCTGTTTCTTCTATTAAAAGGAGTTTTTCGCGATAACGTTTCGTGTTTTTACTTTTTCCTTCTCATTACTTTTTTCTTGTATTATTTCCAATTTCATCAGTTATTTTTTCCTTATTTTTTCGATATTTTTTCAAATATATGTATTGCTTTTTTTCTTTTCCTTCTGTATAATTCTATTCAAGATTTAAACAACTTAATCGTTTTCTGTAACAACAATGAAAAGTACTATTTTCTGCGTTGGAATGTTAAACTATTCACACGCAGGCTACAGAAAGGTTTGGTATATACTATGAAATTTGGTTATTTCGATGATACTCATCAGGAATATGTCATTACAACCCCCAAAACTCCCCTTCCCTGGATTAACTATCTGGGCTGCAATGAATTTTTCAGTCTGATTTCCAATACCAGCGGCGGATATTCCTTTTACAAGGATGCCAAGCTGTTACGTTTAACACGTTACCGCTACAACAATGTTCCTGCCGATATTAACGGTAAGTATTTTTATATCAAAGACGAAGACTGTGTTTGGAATCCCGGATGGCAGCCTACTAAGACGGAATTAGATTCCTACGAATGTCGTCATGGTATTGGCTACAGCCGTTTTACAGCTTCCAAGAATCAGGTAAAGACTTCTGTATTATCTTTTGTCCCATTACAGGACAATTGCGAAATTTCTCAGTTGACTTTAACCAACGAAGGTACACAGGAAAAGAAGTTATCCGTTTTCTCCTATGTGGAATGGTGTCTCTGGAATGCGGACGACGATATGAAGAATTTCCAGCGTAATTTGAGCATTGGCGAAGTGGAGGTACAGGGTTCTACCATTTTCCATAAAACAGAATACCGAGAACGCCGTAATCACTACGCAATTTATTCTGTAAATGCTGAAATTGCCGGATTTGACACCAGCCGTGACGAATTTTTAGGTGCATACCATGGTGCAGATATGCCGGAAGTGGTTGAAAAAGGATCCTGCAACAACTCCATGGCAAGTGGTTGGTCCCCTATTGCATCCCATCAGTTAGATGTAACTCTGGCTCCCGGCGAAAGCAAAACTTATATCTTTGTGCTTGGTTATATTGAAAATTCTGAGGATGACAAATGGGAATCCTATGGCATTATTAATAAAAAGCCGGCTATGGCAATGCTGGATAAATACAATACCGATGCAGGTGTAGAAAAAGCCTTTGGCGAATTGCAGGATTATTGGAAGAAGCTGCTTTCCAAATATCACGTTGAATCCGGTGATGACAAGGTAAACCGCATGGTAAATATTTGGAATCAGTATCAGTGTATGGTTACCTTCAACATGTCCCGTTCTGCCTCCTATTACGAGTCCGGCATCGGACGTGGTATGGGCTTCCGTGATTCCTGTCAGGATTTATTAGGCTTTGTGCATTTGATTCCTGACCGCGCAAGAGAGCGTATTATTGACATTGCCTCCACCCAGTTCCAGGATGGTAGTGCATATCATCAGTACCAGCCTCTTACCAAAAAGGGAAATTCCGATATCGGAAGCGGATTCAACGATGATCCTCTGTGGCTGATTGCAGGAACCAGCGCTTATGTAAGAGAAACCGGGGATACCTCCATTTTGACCGAGATGGTTCCTTTTGATAATGATATGAGCGTTGCAACTCCTCTTATGAATCACTTAAAACGCTCCTTTGATTACACCGTAAATCACAAGGGTCCTCACGGATTACCTTTGATTGGTCGTGCAGATTGGAATGACTGTTTGAACCTGAATTGCTTCTCTGCACACCCCGGAGAATCCTTCCAAACCTTTGGTCCCAGCGAAGGCCCTGTGGCAGAATCCGTCTTTATTGCAGGAATGTTTGTAAAATACGGCGAGGAATATGCACAGCTTGCAGAGCTCATGGGGGATACCCAAGAAGCAGCCCGCGCCCGCAAGGAAGTGGCAGTTATGTATGATACCATTTTAGAAAGTGGTTGGGACGGCGATTGGTTTGTACGTGCTTATGATGCTTACAGCAAAAAGATTGGTTCCAAGGAATGCAGAGAAGGTCAGATTTATATTGAGCCCCAAGGCTTCTGTGTTCTGGCAGGAGTGGGCGTAAAAGAAGGTCTTGCCGAAAAGGCATTGAATTCCGTAAAGGAGCGTCTGGATACCGACTATGGTGTAATGATTCTGCAGCCTGCTTATACTGAATATCACCTGGAACTTGGTGAGGTTTCCTCCTATCCTCCGGGATACAAAGAAAACGCCGGTATTTTCTGCCATAATAACCCTTGGGTATCCATTGCAGAAACTGTAATCGGCAGAGGCGACAGAGCCTTTGAAATTTATAAAAAGACCTGTCCTGCCTATGTGGAAGAAATCAGCGAAATCCACCGCACCGAGCCCTATGTATATTCCCAGATGATTGCCGGAAGAGATGCAAAATTCCATGGTGAAGCAAAGAATAGCTGGTTAACCGGTACTGCTGCATGGACCTTTGTAAATATTTCACAGTACATTTTGGGTATTTACCCTACCCATACAGGATTATCCGTAAATCCTTGTATCCCCAAGGGCTTTGGCGACTTTACCATTACCCGCCAGTTCCGGGATGTCACCTATCACATTGAGGTTAAGAATCCCTCCAATGTGGAAAAGGGTGTGGTATCCATGACAGTAGATGGCGTAGCTGTTGATGGACTGGATTTATCCAATCCTGTTATCCCTTACAGCGCAGATAAGAGTGAAGTAAATGTTGTTATTTGCATGGGCTAATACTCTCCTCATATATTCCCCTCGCAGGACTATGGTCTTGTGGGGGGATTCCCTTATATTTTCCTTTACATATACCAATTTTATACACTATCTTTTTTAAAAGTTTCTGATATAATTTTAAAAAATGATATTAGAATTTGCTTTGCATATGGTTTATTTCATATAATATGGTTACTATAGTAAAAAAATGATTTTCAACACGGAGGTAAAAGTATGCGTATTTTATTTTATGATACAAAAAATTATGACAAAAACTCTTTTGAGCTTACTAGTGAGCAGTTTCCCAACATTGAGATTGAATATACCAAATCCGATTTAGATCCCAGAACTGCAGCACTTGCTGAAGGCTTTGATGCGGTTTGCGCATTTGTAAGCTCCGATGTGGGTGCACAGACTTTATCCATTTTGCACGAGAAGAAGGTGGGACTTGTGCTAATGCGTTGCGCCGGCTTTAATAATGTAGATATGGAAAAAGCTAAAGAATATGACATTCGTGTCATGAGAGTGCCGGGATATTCACCGGAAGCAGTGGCAGAACATGCCATGGCATTGGCATTAGCCTGTAACCGTCGACTTTACAAGGCTTATAACAAGGTAAGGGAAAATGATTTCAGCTTAAGCGGTCTCATGGGCTTTAATTTTTATCAGAAAACCGCCGGCATTATCGGTACCGGCAAAATCGGTGCTGCAATGTGCCGCATCTGCCATGGCTTTGGCATGAAAGTGATTGCCTATGATGTATATGAAAATCCCACTTTAAAGGACTTTGTGGAATATGTTTCTCTGGATACATTGTTAGCAGAAAGCGACTTAATTTCCCTACATTGTCCTTTAATGGAATCCACTCATCACATGATTAATATTGAGACAATCCGAAAAATGAAGGATGGAGTCATTTTGGTTAACACTTCAAGAGGTGCGTTGGTTAAAACAGACGACTTAATTGAGGGAATCCGAATGAAAAAATTTGCCGGAGTGGGTCTGGATGTTTACGAAGAAGAAACCAACAATGTTTTTGAAGATCGTTCCGATGAAATTCTGGAGCACTCCACTACCGCCAGACTCCTCTCCTTCCCCAATGTAATGATAACCTCCCATCAGGGCTTCTTTACACGGGAGGCGTTGTCAGCCATTGCAGAGACTACCTTGCAGAATGCGTTGGATTATGAAGCCGGGAAGGATAGTCCGAATGATGTGAAGTAAGATGTGAAAACCCGTATATATGCACCGTAAGCAAAAAGGAATTGCCATCACTGACAATTCCTTTTTTTGTTTTATTACAGTATTCTATTCATTCTCTTTCTTGCGCATTACCACATAGGCTGCCACACCACCAATTGCAGCTACTGCAATTAAGATAATCAGAATAATAGGTAACATATTACCACTTTCTGCTGCTTCTACTGCAACAGCAGTTCCTGCTCCGATAACATCTGCGTTCTTATCGGTTGCGGAGTCTGATTTCTGTGTTGCTGCATTATCAGCCGCTGCCTTGTCAGTAGCTTCCGTCTTTGTACCGGGAACACCTTCCATGGCGGCCTCTGTGATTACTACCACATAATCGGATGCATGTGTAAATTCAAACTCAGCATATCCGCCTGCAACCTTACTGCTTCCCATAAATTCAAAGGTTCCGTTGTTGTAGTAGAAGAGGTTTGCAAATTTGCCGTCATGCTTCTTACCGGCAGGGAACTTCATGATTGCCTTGCAGCCAAATTTTCCTTCATGTTCCAAAGAGAACTGCTGCATATCAATTGCCCCTTCAAAAAGCTTCAATGCTTCAGCCAGAATTGCATTACTATCCAATTTTACCTTCAGGTTAATATTGGTAGGAGTATCTACTTCCTTGCCATTAATCTCCCAAATAATGCCATTCTTCTGCTGGATATGCAAAGTTGCATTTGTACCCATTAAAGCAATCAAAATATCTGTAGACAAGTTATAATGCTCACCTAGTTCTACTTCTAATACAGGTTTTTCACCGGTGGATGAAGCAATTAACTCCTTAAGAGTATCATTTACCTCTTGCCAATCTGCATCTTCATTGATTACTACCTTAACAGGCTTCTTCTCAACATTCTGATTCTTGTTGGGTTTGGATGTACTTGCAGAAGGCTTCTTTCCTGTTTCAGGAGTTACTACCGTAGTTTCTTCCTTCTTATCATCGTCATCATTATCTTCCTCTTCCATGTCACTATTATCATCATCCTTTTCAGATTCCTTAATAATTAATTCAGGAAGTTCAATCACTTTTGACGGTGTTCCATCCATTCTCGCACCGACGCCTTCCGGTACATTAGCAGTTAACTCAAGATAGCCATTCATATTGATAATACCATTTGCATTTCTTGTGATACCACCATGAATTGCTTTATTCGTATCCAGACTTACAAACCAATCGTCTGCTACAGTCTTTCCTTCTGTATTCTTGGAAACATCTCCATAGAAGTAATAGTTGGAAGCCTTGTATACCTTACTTTCATCCTGCAAGCCTTTCAGCTTTAACTGTTCTGCCACTGTATTGCTCTTCTTGTAGGACAGAACTCCATCTGCTGCAAAATCAGTATTCTTTGCATCATTTGTATAGAATGCCACATTAAAGGATTCATTATCAAATGAAGTGGAGCTGTAAGCCAAAATATCAGGACAGCTATTGGAGTCAATACCCTTGGACTTATTAGCAAATGCTACGGAATTGTATAACAAATGGCGACCGGACATGCTGGAACCACCCATCTTAAATCCATTTCCGTTACCTGCATTGATTTCATTACCGTTTTCGTCAATGGTATATCCGTTTTTGTATGCTATTGAATTTTGAATCTTAACCTGTCCGATTAGACCACTTTCAATCTTAGCAAACAAATCCCATCCATCGTCTGCATTATATGCTGCAATACAGCCATCAAATACATTGCCGTCTGCTACTGTCAATTTTGCCGCAAATCCGTCTGCATCCTCATAACCTGCATCTGCATTCAGATAAGATGTACAGTTCAAAATCAGGTTGTTGGAAGGCCAATCCTCCCACTGGTCGGTACCCTTATATCTGCTAATCTGAATACCGGTATTTCCGTTTCTGTACGTTCTCAGATTATCCAAGGTGTTATAATCACCGGATACCTGAACACCCTTCTGTCCATTTGCGGATCTGGTTACATCAAATCCTTGGAAATACCAATAGTCACCAGCTAATACCATACCCGCACAAGCTCCATTGAAATCCAAAACAGGTCTTGTTGTAGCCTCGGGGTCTACAATCATATAAATATTCTGTTCCGCAGTACCATTGATACCACGTTCTACGGTTACAGTGCTATTCAAAGAATATGTACCTTCTTTTAACAGAATTACATCGCCAGCCTTTACAAAGCGAACTGCACTGTAAATATCCATAGGATTTTCTTTGCTTCCATCTGCTGATGCACTTCCATTCGGCGCAACGTAAATAATGTTACGGTTAAATTCATTAAATTTAACATCTACCGTGAAGGTCTTTGCTTCATAAGAGCTTAATCTCTCATACTTGGAAGGACAATAATTCGGGTCGGGTGTAAAGGTAACCTCAAATGTATTGTTTTTCTTCTTCAAAGTAGTAGGAATACGATATTTTTCATTTGCCTTAACAGCCACCTTATCCGCTAATACTTCATCCTCTAATTTAACAGTTAATAAACCATCTGCATTACCATAATATACAAACTCATAATTAGAGCTATTTGCAATCTTTGCAGATTCTACTGTGTAATTAGGAGTAATGTAGGTAAGAGGTCTCTCTTCTGCCGGAGCATCATCCGCAGGATTAATGGTTGTCAAACTAACATTACTTACCTTAATCTTTGCATTTCTGGAAGCAAAGAATCCAACATAAATATTGTAAGGATCTAATTTCGCTAATTCGTCGCCATTATCACCATGATAATACTTATTTGTGGTAGTTACACCATTTTCATCAGTATAGCTTAAAAGATATCCTGTATTATTTCTCTGAATGGTCAAATGGAAGGTTGCTTTCGCATTTACATCACCCAAATCAGTATCATTTGTATAATTTGCTGCTAAATTGTAGGTACCTGCCGGAAGCTGATTCTGTGCACAGGACGTATCCAAGGTCTTCATGGAACTACTAAATGCACTTAAGTCACCACCCTGAATTGCTTCCAGGTTGTCCTTAGACACACCAATTTTTTCCTGGGAACCAACGCCCAGCTTCATGGAATACTTGGTACCGCTATCAGCAACTGCCTTAGCACTATCATCCCAGAAATACTCAACCTTAGTAACAGAATTCATATACGAGTTGTTCCAGAATACAGAAGAATCTCCATGCGTTCCCACTGCATCTGCTGCCATTAATCCAAAGCCTTCCTGACCATTGGAGTAAGTCCACTCTTCTACTGTTACATCTGCTGACAAAGTAAAGTTCTCTGTCTCAGGGTCAATGGTAGTATAGTAGAATGCCAAACCATCCGTAGATGCGGGCACAAGCTTACCTTTACCACCAGCACTCTGTAATGCTAACTCTGTATCAGCCTTACTATCAATACCATCGTTTAATTTATTATTCTTAGTATCAACACCGGAACCAAATGCTGCAAACAGCCATGATTTCTGTGCCTCTGCGGTAATAGTCTGCTTCATGGTGCTCATTGCAGAAGTATATCCGTTACCAATTGCTTTTACACCAAACTCATACTCCTTACCAACAGTCAAACCATTAAATCTTGCAAAGGGAACCGTTACAGTCTCCTTTAATGTACCATCAATGTAAACCTCATATTTTTCAGCTTCATTTACTTCCTGCCAGCTGAATTTTACTGCACCGGAACCCTGATTTTCAACATTTACAATTACAGGGTCACGCATAGGTAAAATGAAATCTACTGCGGCTGTTACATTACTATTCTTACCCTGTGCACCGGAACGTCTCAAAATACCCTGGAAGGTATAAGCGCCACTGGCTTCAGGGGTAAAGGTTACAGTACCTTCATCGGACTCGGTTACATAACTAATCGTGTCTGCAATTTCTCCATTCAAAAGCATTCTTACTTCTAACGCTTCTGCATTCAAACCACCAACTGCTGCCTTAAACGGAACGGTAATCGTGCCTGCCGTTTTATCTACAGTAGGGGTTCCCAAGGTAGGAGCTGCTATAGTTTCCCAAGCATTGGGTTCTCTGTAATCCACAGTTATGGTGTAGAAGCACAGCTTACTACCACCTGCATATAAGTAATAGGTATGTCCTGCTTCCACCTTGAAGCTCTTTAATGCTCTACCACTTCCCTGTGTATAGGACTCAAATTTGCCCGTAGTTCCGTCTACAAAATATGTGGTCTTTCCACCATCTTTAATTTCATACTTTAAGAAACCATCTTTTTCTGCATTTAATACCAGAACTGCGCCGGATGCAGGAACTTCACCCTTGGCACCGGAACCGGATGCTGTCTTAGGATTATTGCTACCCTGAATATAACCATCGGACTTCATTACCATATCTTCCAATACGGAAATACCACCATCATAGGTTACTCCAGCTTTCAGTCCTGCGGACAAATCAAGCTCATACAAGCCCACAACAGGTGCTGCCTTGCGGAAAGCATCTAAGGTAATGGGAGTGCCGTCATTTAAGGTAGGGGTGGATAAAGTAGTTGCCCAAGCAGCTCTGGATGCAGAATTATCTACGCCGGAGTTTTCCACAGTACCGTACTCGTACATACCTGTAGATTCACCACCAAGGGAGCTATTCCAACCCACTGCTGCAATTAAGGACTTACCTTTATCAGCCCAATGTTCATCCGCTGCATCAATCTTAGTATTATAGAATACTACCTCACTGGTATTTGCCTGCCAAGGTCTTCCGAAATAACCGGGCTTGGAAGGATATGCGGAAGCAGTATCTACGCCGGGCACTGTAGAGGTTACAGTACACTCATACATCAAATAACCACGACCACTCTTTTGCTGTGCCGCTGTAATATAACCTACATCATTCTTATCTTCACTGGTATTAAATACCAAATCACATTGATTGAAAATGGCAATCATACCACCGAAAATATAGTCAACTGCACCATATACAGCACACTGATTAAATTCTACATAGGTATTGGTTCCGCCGTACAGGGTATCCTGACGACCTACAAACTTACAGTTATCAAATACAATATTGCTATAATTATTACCGATTGCCAATGCTGCCGCACGTTCTACATATGCTTTTTCCTGCACAGCAGTACTACCCTCTGCTAAATCTGCACGAGGAGTAGAGCCTTCTTTTGCATCACCATGCTTTATAATGGTATCCTCTGCTGCTTTCTTGGATACATACTGGTTGAAGGAGTTTTCAAAGATAATTCCATCCGCCTGGAAGCCATTTGCATAAACTCTTACAGTTGCATTCCACATAGTACCGGAACCGGAACCGGGATTTTCCACAGAGCGGTAACCATTTGCTTTGTTTGCTGCCAAAGTATTTGCATCCCACATATAGTTCTCATTCATACTATAGTAGGAATAACCATGTCCATAGTAGCTGGTAATACGAACTGCATTGCCAGCAATATCAACACCCTTATTGGTTAATTCAATACTGGACGCATCCCCTGCAGCATTCTTTAATGTTACATCATCCACATCCACATACAGCATTTCCTCATAGTTGCCGGGATCAATCATGATGGTAACACGCTGTCCGTCCTCACGAGTCATATTGCGAACTGCATCCAATGCCTCGTTAATGGTTGCATAGTCCTTACCGGAACCAACGGTAATGGTTTCCGCATAAGCTACGGCACCTGCTGCACCGGATTTTTTCATGTTAACAGTAATGGTTGCAGCCCCACCACTAACCTTAAGGTCGGCTGTAGCTTGTTGGGTATAGCCATTTAGTACAACCTCTACTTTATACTGACCATCCCTTAACTGAATACCATCTGTACCGGTAAAGGTATATACATATCCATCCAATGTACCATCTACTTCTCCGTTTGTTTCTGTCAATTTGGAGAATGTAAACTTAGCATTTGCTGCCTCTGTAACTGTAGGACCATCCATGGTCACATTTACTGCATATACAGGCTTCTTCTCAAATACAATATTCTGCGTACTACTGGCATTTGCAGAAATTGTAGTTGTCTTTAACTCATAATCTTCTACTCCTGCTGCTGTCAAAATGTATGTAATGTCCTTTTCAAGTACTGCAGAATAATTATTAGTTCCTGCTGTTACAGAGAATGTAGGTACATAAATCTCATCGGATGCAAAAGTCAGTTCCAGCTTCGCTGCATCTTCTGCTGTTAACGCTGCCAAAGAACCTGTTACATCAACCAATTCAACCTGCATAATAGTTACAGGTACAGTCTTATTTCCTTCTGCATTGGCAATGCTGAATCTACCATTTTTACCGGTTGCACTAGTATCAATAATATAACCATTTGCATCTTTCATAGATACTACATAGCTATACATCTCTTGCAAAGCTACACTATAGCTACCATTGGAAATAGCTGTTTCCGTCTCTCCAATTACAGTACCGTCCGGTGCTATCTGAGTAAACACAAGCTTTGCACTGTTTAGATCTGAACCTGCCGGTGCTGCTACAGTACCACTTACCGTAACCTCATTAGGACGTTCACGATAAACACGTCCTACTACCATCTTTTGAGCAGAAGCATAATAGGTATAAAGCCCCTCTTCAGTTGCATAGAAAGTATATGCTCTTGCTCCCTTATCCAAAGTCTTGGTAGCTTCTACTACTCCGCTAGGATTCATCCATTCATATACAGTTCCAGCACTATTTACACCGGATGCAATCGTAACAATGTCACCCTTTTTAACTGCCAACTGTAAATTTACTTTTGATGTAGAACCAGAGTTTGAATACAACCATCCTGTATATCTGATACTCTTGTCATCGCTATCATAGCCCTTTTCACCATTAACTGTTTCACCATATAAAGTACCATCATAACGAGTCAGAGCTTCATTAATAGTTCTAAGTCGATTATTTGTCTTACCATTATTATTGAAAATAAATTCTTTATTATCAGCCTCATCATTTACAGTAAATCCCGCCAAAGCAGTACTTCCTGTTCCAGCTGCAACTCCGTCATACCATTTATTAATGATTTCCGCAGTTAATTTATTATTATAAACACGATATTCTGTATTTGCCAAAGCTTCCGCACCGAAATCCCATACATCCAAAGTATGTTTGGAAAGATCGGGCTTACTTACATTTACCTGAATTGCGTTCAAGTCTTCTGTAACCTTAAGCTGAGTATCTCCCTTAATTGCAACCAATACCTCTGTCGAAGCGCATGCTAATTTGTAAGTTGCTCCAATTTTCAACTTTACTGCTTCGCCGTCTTTCAATGTATGAGTATCAGTTGCATCACTACTATTAGTCAATGTAATTGCTGCACCATTTAATGCATCACTATCATCCACGATTGTAACAACAGGTTTAACTACAGTTGTAGTCAAATCAACGGTTATGTTAATTGCTTTCGTAGTAGTAGTAACCGTATTTTTGCCATCTACTGTTGCTGCAACATCGGCGTTGCTGGATACGATATTGTAGGTAGCATTAGCCTTCAACGTAACTGCTGTTGCAGATGCATTAGTAATGTCATGCTTGTCCTCTGCATTTGCAGCATTTACCAAAGTAACAGTATCGCCTGTGGCTAACAGACTGTTTGCATTTGTGGTAACAGTTGCTGTTACTTCGGTTACCTCAGGCTTAGGCTCTGTACCGGATACAATTATAATAGGTAAATAGACCTGACCACTAAAGGAAAGCGTCAATACAGCCTCATCAATCTCACATTTGTAATCAACAGAAACTACATTTGCAGTTGTATTATTATGATAACACCCTGTTGATTTCGTAGCCAATGTTCCAAGAGATACCCCATCTAGGCTTGCTGTAACTGCATTTTCTGCTGAATATCCACAATCTCCAAGGGTTACTGTACCTGTTCCCTTCTTTACTTTAATTTCTATACTATTTCCTGACTTAAAAACAGAACCATGATCCGCGTCATTATATGCATAAGTAGTACTACTTGATGCTTTTACAGTCAACTTCTGGTCTGCAGATGTTACATCACTCTTTCCATCTGTATCTTTAGCAATAATGGAACCATCTCTAAAATCGTAAGTTCTTGTAAATTCCACCATATCTACAGGCACTTCTGGCTCTGTACCAGATACAACAATAATAGGTAAATACACTTGACCACTAAAGGCAAGCGTCAATACCGCTTCTTCCACTTCACAAGTATAATCAACAGATACTACATTAGCAGTTGTGTTATTATGATAACACCCTGTTGATTTCGTAGCTAACGTTCCAAGAGATACCCCATCTAGGCTTGCTGTAACTGCATTTTCTGCTGAATATCCACAATCTCCAAGGGTTACTGTACCTGTTCCCTTCTTTACTTTAATTTCTATACTATTTCCTGACTTAAGAACAGAACCATGGTCCGCGTCATTATATGCATAAGTAGTACTACTTGATGCTTTTACAGTCAATTTCTGATCTGCAGATGTTACATCACTCTTCCCATCTGTATCTTTAGCAATAATGGAACCATCTCTGAAATCATAAGTTCTTTTAAATTGTGTCATTCCATCAGATGTGCTATCATCATTGCCTACATCACCTGAACCAGTATCTTCTTTACCTGTATCATTGTCACTAGCACTGTCACTTAAGGTCTCTGTAAGAACAATTTTTCCAATTTTATTCTCACCAACTACTCCATAAATTCTTAGTGTATTGTCATTAAAATAACTGGAATCAAGTTCCTTTGACCAATATTTACTTCCATCAAGAGCTTCTGCTCCCTCTGTTGCCTCAGCACTCTTTTGAAAAACCACTACATTAGTTGCGTCATTACCTACTCGAATACGTCGTCCACCATAGGTAGCATCAGCTGCACCCGTACCACTATAGGTAATCTCCAACTTCGCATTTACAGTCGCACTATTCAATGGAAGCGCAATAAAACTCTCTCCATTGCTCTTACCATTTTGTTCGCCGTACAAATCAATACACTTCTCTCTTAACTTTACTGTACCCGAACCGGCTATGATGCCTAACACTTCAGCACCTGAATCTAATGACTTATCACTCGTAACACCGCTAAAATCCCAAGTGGTAACATTATCTGCAACCTCCTTACTGACACCATTAGCATCCGTCTCAGCTGCATGAACCTGAGCCACCCCCCCTAGAAGGTCGGCGGGGAGCATTCCTAGTAGCAGCGCAATTGTCAATACCACCGACAACGCCCTGCATTTCAATAGTTGTTTCATAGTTTCCTCCTAAGTTTTTATATATTCTCTCCCTGATGTAAGCGCTTACATTTGATGGCAAAAAGAAAGCGTTGTCTCTCCCTGATCAACGCTGCCCTTCATAACTGTCATCCTCTCGTAAAACACTCATCCACACAATGTTACCAAATTATTACAAAATTAGATAGTGGGATTAAGCACAAGCTTTTGTGCACTTTTTTGGTAAAAATGCCTATATTATTGACTTTTTTGTATTATCTTGCTAAAGTACCAAAGTACTATACACGGTTTTTTTCACACAATAACACAGCTCTTCGTGATTAGAAGAGCTGTGTTTATTCGTCCTTTTATTCTTTATTCTTCTGTGCTAAAAGAGCCTTTAATCGTTCAATTTCCGCTGTCATTTGCATTCGCTCTTCATCCTGCCTTAATCGTTCCTCCTCTATTTGAGCCTGCAGTTCATCCTGCTTAATTCGTAACTCATCATTCTCTTGTCGCATTTCATCATTTTTCTGTTGCATTTCATCATTTTTCTGTTGCATTTCATCATTCTTCTGCCGCATTTCATCATTCTTCTGCCGCATTTCATCATTCTTCTGCAGCATTTCATCATTCTTCTGTCGCATTTCATCATTCTTCTGCCGCATTTCATCATTCTTCTGTCGCATTTCATCATTCTTCTGTCGCAACTCATCATACTCCTGCCGCAACTCATCATTCTTCTGCCGCATTTCATCATTCTTCTGCCGCATTTCATCATTTTCCTGTCGCATTTCATCAACCATAAGCTTAACAGTGTTACGATCTGCAATTAATAATGCTTCTGAATACATAGCAATCAACTCCTCCGGATGATAACGAAATCTTATAATGTCCTCGTACAGTTCTTTGAAAAACGGATATTTTTCTACTATCCGCTGTATATGCAACGGATTATCGGAAGACAAAAAATACAGCCATGCTTCCAACTCCGTAAATTCATTATGGGGCATATTTAAGAAAATATCAAGGGGAATATATGTAAAATTTAGTAGATTTTCAATCGATAGACCACTATCTAACTGAAAGATAGAATGATGAATATAAGTATCCGGGCACTTCCAAAAGAAAGAAGGACTCTTTTCCATTAACACAATAATATAAACAGGACGTATATCTTTGTAAGAAAAAGTTTTCCCTAATAAAGTTTTGGTACGATCATACTGCCTTACTAACAAGTCCGAGCCATAGCAAAAGGCTCTTTCTACAGGAAATTTATACCCTATTTTCTGCATTTCCACATCGATAAGGGTACCTTCTGTGGTTTCTACGAGAATATCCATAATCATAAGAGAAGATTCTCCGGATAGTCGTACTCCCTCACGAGGTAATACATCTCTCACAATTACCTCTTGATCTAATATCGCTGATAAGAAACGACTGAGACGCTCCGGATGCTTTATCGGATCAAATATATTATGGAAAAACGGGTCATATGTTATTTTCAGACTCCGATTTCCCATGCAAAATTCCAACAAAGCCTCCTGTTCCTGTGGGCTCATCTTGTTAAATTGCAGAAATGCTTCCCGCTCTTCTAATATCTGTTGCAAAATTTCTTCTCGGGCACGTGTTTCTCCCAGTACCCCCGGCAAAGACTTTACAGGGGTAAAAATCATAGACGATACGTTATTCAGTTGCATAAATTACCTCCTTTGTAAATAAAATATGAAAATAGTAATTGGAAAAAAGTCCGGCGAATGCCGAGATTTTTTGTACGCTTTCATTGAAAGAAAGCTTATGATGTAAACAATAATAACAGCATCTCCCAAATAAGTCAACACAAAAACACAGCTTGCGTTTTATTCAAAACCTACAAGCTGTGTTTCTTTTACTTAAGTATATTTTTATATGATGCCCTTTACAACTTCCATTTTTTTAATCCAAATGGAACACATTCTGCAAATCAACACTTACAGGGCTGTTGTCAGGATTGGTTTCCATGATATCAGCCATGAAATCCCACCACTTACGATTGATAGCAGTGTCAGCGCCCTTTGCCCACAGTTCCTCATTTTCAATCTCAATATAACCAAACAAAGTTAAGGTTTCCTTGTCCAAGAAAATGGTATAATTCTTGCCGCCGTGCTCATGAATCATGTCCTGCATCTCAGGCCACAGCTCATTGTGTCTCTTTTCATACTCTGCTTCCTGTCCGGGATAGAGCTTCATTTTAAATCCTTTAATCATTTTGGTAACCTCCTTGATGTAGCTTTTTTCAAATGAATGCTTGCTATGTAATCTACGTACGCGCATTCCTTTAGATACATTTTATCATATCTGAGTTGAAAAACAATGTCTAATTTTACTTTCCATCCCCAGCCACAATATTCTGCAGCCACACGCCCTTTTTCACCAGCACAAATCCCAGAATACACTTCAAAATATCAATCAACTGACATGCCAAGTACAATGGGATGATGGGCATATCCGTAAAACGACTGAGTACATACGCCAACGGGATGCTGACACACCACAAAAAGACGCTGTCAAACAGGAATGTAACAATAGTCTTGCCACCGGAACGCAGTGTGAAATAGCTCGCATGCATAAAGGCTGCAATGGGCATACATCCTGCTGCTATTCTGAGGAACCAGGTTGCCAGCTCTTTTACTTGGTCAGAGGTATTGTAAAGCATAGGGAATAAGGGCGCCAGCAGAATCAACATCAGTCCAATTCCCACACAGGAAAATACGGAAAAAGCAATCAGCTTAGTATCGGTATCCTTTGCTTCCTCCATCTTGCCCGCTCCCAAAAGCTGTCCTACAATAATGGAAATGGCACTTCCCAACGCAATAAATACCACATTAAATAAATTAGAAATGGTAGTGGAAATATTCAATGCAGCTACCGTATCCAAACCACGAACGGAATAGCATTGCATCAAGGTTGCCATTCCCGCAGACCACATAATTTCATTTATCATAAGGGGTGTACCCTTAACCAGAATCTTGCTGCTAAGCTGGGAGGGTATGGTAAATTCCTTGTACGCTCCCACAATAAAAGGCATCTGCTGCACATGGGTGTGAGTCCAAACGATTACCATGGCTGCCTGTACATAACGGGAAATCACAGTAGCAATAGCAGCACCTACTACCCCCAGCTCCGGAAAACCAAATTTACCAAAAATCAACAGATAATTCAGCACCAGATTTACCAAGACAGCAGTAATACCAGCCTTCATGGGTACCATGGTCTCCCCACACTCTCTAAGGGTACTGGTATAAACCTGCTCCAACGCAAAAGGCAACAAACCAATAAGCATTACTCCTAAATATTGTTTTCCATAATGTAAAGCTGCCTCCAACGCCTGAGTATTGTCCTCTCCATGAAGATACATTAAAATTAACTTCTCTCCCCCAAAAAACAACACTAAAATGCCAAGCAATAATATCACGGCACATATGTACATTTTAAAGCGAAAGGTATGGCGAACACCCTTATGATCCTGACAGCCAAAAAACTGGGCACTAAAAATACCGGCACCGGAAATGGCTCCAAATATCGCCAGATTAAATACCATCAAAAGCTGGTTTACAATAGCAATACCGGACATCTGCTCGGTTCCGATACGCCCCACCATAATATTATCCAGAAGTCCCACAAAATTTGTGATACCATTCTGAATCATAATAGGCACAGCTACCGCCAGTACCATTTTATAAAATGCTTTATCTCCAAATAATTTCTTTCTAATACTCATTTTCTATTCCTCAACTCTATCCATCTTCTCTTATTCACATCAGTTCAATCTATGCCACGCATTTCTACCTTAGTTATATATTTTCTTGCCAATTCAGCCATCTGCTGCATCTCTTCTATGGTAAAACTTCCAAAATTATTTCTCGCTAATCGACTCTGTCCTGCCGTTTCCTGCATTGCTTCATCCTGCCTCACTTCGTCCAATTGCATCACTTCCTGCATCCCAAGCACATTCTCACTCTCCCGAAATGCCTGCAAATAATAAGCCCTACAACCGGAAAGCCACCTGCCGATTTCCTCAAATTCCTTTATCTCATGAATCCCTTTTACCACCGTTGTACGAAACTCATAAGGAATTCCACTATTTTTCAACAAATCGACACTCTGCTCAATTCTCGACAAATCCAATTCCTGCACTCCTGCTACACAAGCATACTTTTCCTTGGATGCCTTAATATCCATAGCGACATAATCCAACATTTCCAAGCGCAAAAGCTGTTCTAACACCTTCGGACGATAGCCGTTGGTATCCAGCTTAATAAGATATCCCAGTTCTTTTACCCTGTCAATAAACTGCATTAAATCAGGCTGCAAGGTGGGTTCCCCACCGGTAATACATAGCCCATCCAATATGCCCCTGCGCTTTCGCAAATGTTCCATCACCTCTGCCTCAGAAATCAATTGCTGTTTCTCCACTGCAAGCACAAGTCCGCTATTATGACAAAAAGGACAACGAAAATTGCAGCCACCGGTAAAAACAGTGGCTGCAATATGTTCCGGATAATCCAACAGGGTTGTCTTGTTAAAACCATATATCTGCATTAACACACCTCTTTGGTTGACTCCCTTACCACAAGTTCTCCATCAAATACACAATGTTGATGCCTTGCATCCTTCCCGATAATATCAAATAAAATGCGGGCAGTCTCCCTTGCCATGCTACCCACGGGCTGCTTCAGCGTGGTTAGGGAGGGGCTCATATACTTTCCGATTTCTACTCCGTCAAAGCCTGCCAAGGATACATCCTCCGGTATCTTTAATCCTTCCTCAGATAAAGCTCTGGCAGCACCGATTGCCAGAATATCTGAAATGGCAAAAATAGCAGTGCAAGGTATCTTTTTTTCCAAAAATTCCTTTGTCACGGCATAACCATTCTCCAAGGAATAATCCTCGATTTCTGTTTTCATGGGAAGAATCAATTCTTCTCTGACCGGTATTCCATTATCCTTTAAAGCCTTTTTATAGCCTTCCAAACGCAGTTTTCCCACAGATGCGTCATTTTTGTGCGCGCAAATAATTGCAATATCCCGATGTCCGCTTTTGCATAAATAATCCACTAATTTATAGCTTTCCTTGGTATCATCCACTGCCACAGAGGAATAGATTGTACGGCTATATCCTTTGGGCACCATTCCCGTGGTACTTAAAATAAAGGGAACATGCAGCTGTGACAGCTTTTCCTCACTGTGAACCAGATAACCACCCAGAAAAATAATACCACGCAGACGCTTTTCCTTTACCAGCTTTAACGCCACATCCACCTCGTCCTCATCAAAATTGACATGGCGAAGCACCATGGTATATTCCTGCTCCTTAATTTCTTCCTCTAAGACCTTAATCATGGCGCTAAAGAAGGAGTTATCAATACCCTTTACCAATACGGCAATGGCCTTTGCATCCTGTCTTTTTAAATTACGGGCACTGTTATTGGGAACATAATTGTATTCCCGAATAATGTCCATAATTCTCTTCTTGGTTTCCGGATTGATATCCGCATGATTATTGATAGCACGGGATACGGTACTTACTCCTACACCACATATTTTGGCTATGTCTTTAATTGTGATTTCTTCCATGGAATCCAGCCTTTCCAAACCTGCCTAGAGTCTGCTGTATAGCTTTGTCATATCCTTTACTCTTTTTGCAAGCTCTTTTGTAAAATCGCCCTTACTCATTCTCCACTTCCAATTATCTCCCAAGGTGGATGGAATATTGATACGGGCTTCGGATCCCAGTCCCAGATAATCCTGCATGGGGATTACAGCTAACTGCGCCACGCTTGCCATTGCAGCACGGATAATTTCCCAATGAGGTTCTTTGCTTCCTGCAAGATTCACATATCGATTACAAAATTCCTTATCTGCCTCCTGCACCGATTCATACCAGCCAACTATGGTATCATTATCGTGTGTGCCGGTATATACCACACAATTCTGTGTGTAATTATGGGGCAGGTAATCACTTTCCTCACGGGAGTCAAAGGCAAACTGCAATATCTTCATTCCCGGATATCCTGACTGTTTCACTAATTCTATCACAGAATCCGTCAAAAAGCCAAGGTCTTCTGCAATTACTTCCTTTTCTCCCAATTTTTCTTTCATTACCCGGAAAATATCGATACCGGGTCCCGGCTCCCATGAGCCAACCTCAGCAGTGGGCTCTCCAAAAGGAATGGCATAATATTCATCAAAGCCTCTAAAATGGTCGATACGCACCACATCATATTTTTCATAGCAGGAAGCCAGACGCTTCATCCACCACTCATAACCTGTCTGTTTGTGGTATTCCCACCGATATAAAGGGTTCCCCCAAAGCTGTCCCGTTACTGCAAAAGCATCCGGCGGGCACCCCGCTACTGCCACGGGATTACAATCCTCGTCAAATTGAAACAGTTCAGGATTTGCCCAGGCATCTGAGCTGTCAAAGGCAACATAAATGGGAATATCACCAATAATTTTAATTCCTTTTTTATTGGCATAGGTCTTTAATTTTTCCCACTGCACCTGGAACAGGTACTGCTGGAACTGATAGAATTCCACTTCTTTGGCATATTGGGCACGGTATTTCTTCATTGCCTCTTCTTCCCGCAGCTTGATATCCTCATCCCATTCTACCCAGCATACGCCGTCAAAGCTTTCCTTTACCGCCATGTATAAGGCATAGTCATCCAGCCAGAAAGCATTTTCCCGAATAAATTTTTGAAATCCCTTGTCCTTAGCTATATTGCTGTTCTCATAAGCTTCTCTAAGCAGACGAAAACGACTCAGGTATACTTTTTCATAATCAATATAATTTTCATTATCTCCAAAATCATAGGCCTCACATTGTTTCTTCGTAAGATATCCTCTTTTAACTAAATCTTCCGGATCAATGAAATAAGGATTTCCGGCAAAGGTGGAAAAGGATTGATAAGGAGAATCCCCATATCCGGTGGGACCCATGGGCAGTATCTGCCAATAGGTCTGCCCTGCCTCCTCCAATCTGTCAACAAATTCATAAGCCTCTTTTGAAAAACAACCGATTCCGTAATTGGAAGGCAGGCTTGCTATTGGTAACAAAATTCCACTCTTTCTCATAAATAAACCTCATTTCTCAACTATTTTTTGGGGATAAACTTTGCCGAATGGAAGTAGGCTCCTGTCTCCTCATCATATACAGTGACTACTACCGCATCCTCCGTACTGTCAAATATAATATCCTCTTTAGTAAGCTTTAATTCTGCAAACATATCCTCCGCTCCAAAGGCTTCTATATAGCTTACATCGGGCATCTTGATATCAAAGCAAAAGGTATTATCGTTTACCAGCAGCAGATAATAATTTAGATTCTCGTGATCATCATGCAGAATCATTTCTCCCAGCTTGGCTCCCAGATTATCACTCCATGCCTGATTCCATGCAGCCTGAGTCTTGGCACTCTTTGGTGCAAACTCATAATTATCCATCAAAAACTCGCCAATTGCATAGGTTACCTTCTTCGCTCCGTTAGGATTCAGATGGGAATTATCATAAAAATCCGTTGTATAATTAACAACACCCTTATCCTTTTCAAAATTCAAAAAAGGAATATTGTGCTCTTGAGCATACAGCTCAAGATAATTATAAATTTCTCCCATAGCTTCCAGCTCCGACATTCCCGTTGCCGGCATCAAAGTAAATATCAGCTGAACATCTTCTTCCTCACATAGCTCCACCATAGCATCCAGACGATACATTTCCGTATTTATAGAAGTAGCAACCGTACGTCCTTCCCACTCTGCCTCATACATTTTTGTAATACCCACTCGCGCCTCTGCACCTTTTCTTTGGGGCAGTTCCAAATAAACATCTATCTCCTCCAAATCATTCCACCGATTATGATACATGGCAAGGGGAAACAGATATTCTCCAATATCAATGCCCTCCGTTACATCCTTTAACGCATCATATTTGATTTTACTGAGAGGCATGTGATCCAGCGCCTTATGAAGATAGCCCCTCTCCTGCTCCTGATGTTCCATAATTTTATCATCCTGCAATAAGGTTAAATCCACCACAGCAACCTTTGGCTTATTATAATGAAAGGCATTTTTCATTTGCCAATAGGACACCAATGTTCCCTCGGAATGCTGCGCCATATTGAAGGTTGTAAGACCAAAATCATCCCACAGTTCCATGGGATACACACCATTTAACATTCTGCTGGAACCAAAAAATAAAACATCGAAGGGCTCTTCCTCTTCATAAAATTCCTTATATTTCAGGTAATTACCTTTATCCTTCAAGGTTCTGTCCACGTAATAGGTACAAACTGCCAGCAGTACCAGAAAACATACCACACTGATAATACTTTTTATTATTGCTTTTACTTTTGTATTTTTCATTCTTTTCTCCCACTATTTTATCAGAACTGAAAGTAAATAAATGCTGCCTTATCATAGCCCACACCCCAGATACCAAATATCAGCACGGACTCAATCAGCAAAATATAAACCAGCCAGCGAAACCACAGATTCTGACTTTCCAGCCATTTTCTGATTCGGATTCCTTTATTGTGGCAGATATCCACCACAAGCAATAAAATAATGGAAAGTATCATTACATAAAAATTTCTTCTATCCAAGCCTAATCGATAGAGAGAGCTGTCAAAAAAGATTCCAAAATTCTTTACGGTAAGCATGCTCTGAATCATTTGCAAAGCATCCTTTGTACCCGGTGCCCGGAAAAATATCCATGTAAAATCTACAAGCAAAAAAGTAGTAATTGCCTGCAATACTTTATTACTGGCAGCATTTTCCTTCCATCCCAGCTTTTCCTTCAGCCATCTTCTGGAGGGAGCAAAGATTTCACTAAGCACAATAAACAAACCATTTAAGCCGCCCCAAATCACATAGGACCACTGGGCACCATGCCAGAAACCACTGACTAAAAATACAATTATCTTATTCAGATATTTGCGAAACTTTCCTTTTCTGTTTCCTCCCAAAGGAATATAGAGATAATCCCGAAACCATGAGGTTAAGGAAATATGCCATCTCTTCCAAAAATCCGGAACACTTACCGCACAATAGGGTCCTTCAAAATTCTCCATTAATCGGAAGCCCATCACGCCGGCTGCTCCCATGGCAATGGTGGAATAACCGGCAAAATCACAATATATCTGAAATGCAAAGAGCACCGTTGCAACTGCAATGTACCAACCGCCATAGGTAACATAATCGCTATACACTGCATCCACAAAAATTGCAATTCTATCCGCTATTACCATCTTGCAAAAATAGCCCCATGCCATCAAAAGCAGACTATCCTGCACTCTTTTTAAATCAAATTTGTGCTCTTCTGAGAACTGCTTCAATAGATTCTTACTTCTCTCAATGGGACCTGCCACAAGCTGAGGGAAAAAGGACACAAAAACAGCGTATTTCAAGAAATTTTTCTCCGCCTTGATATCTCCCCGGTACACGTCCATGGTATAGCCCAAAGCCTGAAAAATGTAAAAGGAAATACCTACCGGCAGCAATAAGCTTAATTGAGGCATCTGCACCTGAATATTTACAATACTCAGCGCCTTCTCCAAATTTTCAGTAAAGAAATCAAAATACTTAAAAAAGAACAAAATCCCCAGATTTAAGACAAAGCTTACCACTACCACAGCTTTCGCAGCACCTTTTTTATGAGCTTTGCCATTTTCTTTTGCCGATTTTGCAAACTTTTCTATTAACATACCGCTAAAATAGGTAATAATCGTTGAACCAAGCAAGAGTAACGCATATTCCACATTCCAGCACATATAAAAATAGTAACTACATACAAGCAGCCATATATAACGAAATCTATTAGGGATACAATAATATAGTAATACCACTATAGGAAAGAATACTAAAAAGTCCACCGAATTGAATAACATACCTCTGTTCTCCTCTTTTCGTAATCTTATACATGATATCACACCCTAATTTTATCCGCAAGAAAAACCCCTTTGCCAGCCACATTACCGGCAAAGGGTTTGCTTTTCCTTCTACTTCAGCTTCCAGATATCCCTATTGTATTCTGCAATCGTTCTGTCTGATGAGAAGAAACCAGCCTTTGCAATATTGGTCAGCATCATTTTTTTCCACTTCTGCTGATTTTCATAATCTGCAAAAGCCTGATCCTTTACCTTAATATAATCCTCCAAATCAAGGAGAGTCATAAACCAATCCTTGTTCAGAAGCTCCTTATACAGACGCTCCAGATTTTCCTTATGTCCAACCTTCAACGCTTCCTTGCTTATAATGAAATCTACCGCTTCTTTAATTACAGGACTCTTGTCATAATAATCCTTGGACACATAATCAGCCTTTGCATAATGCTCAATAACCGTATCACTGTCCTTACCAAAGATATAGATATTGTCATCCCCTACCAGTTCGTGAATTTCCACATTGGCACCGTCACTGGTTCCCAAAGTTACTGCACCGTTTAACATAAACTTCATGTTACCGGTACCGGATGCCTCCTTGGATGCCAGAGAAATCTGCTCGGAAATATCACAGGCCGGAATCAACTTCTCTGCATAGCTTACATTATAATTTTCTACCATAACCACCTTCATATACGGGCTTACCTGAGGGTCATTATTGATAATTTCAGACAGCACTAATAACAAGTGGATAATATCCTGGGCAATCACATATGCAGGTGCAGCCTTTGCACCAAAAATAAAAGTCAAAGGAGTGGTCGGCTTCTTGCCGCCTTTAATCTCCAAATATTTATGGATGATGTAAAGGGCATTCATTTGTTGACGCTTATACTCATGAAGACGCTTAATCTGAATATCAAAAATGGAATTTGTATCCAGCTCAATTCCTTCTTTTTCCTTCACATAAGCTGCAAGCTCAGCCTTTTTGTGTTTCTTAATCTCATAGATTTTGTCCAAAACTGCCTGGTCGTTTATTTTCTCCAACAGCTTTTCTAACTCATCCGCATCCTTTTTGAAGCCATCACCAATAGTCTCGGTAAGGAAGGCTGCCAGCTCACGGTTACAGGAAAGGAGCCAGCGACGGAAGGTAATACCATTGGTCTTATTATTGAATTTTTCAGGATAGAGCTTGTAGAAATGGTTCAGCTCGCTTTCCTTTAAAATATCCGTATGAATAGCCGCCACACCATTTACACTATATCCATAGTGAATATCAATATGCGCCATGTGTACCCGGTTATCCTTGTCGATAATCTGTACCTTTTCATCCTTATATTTTTTCGCAATTCTGTCACTAAGCTCCTTAATAATAGGAACCAACTGGGGAACTACCTTTTCCATATAGGAAAGAGGCCATTTCTCCAAGGCTTCTGCAAGGATGGTATGATTGGTATAAGCACATGTCTTGCTTACTACCTCAATTGCCTCATCCATGATAAAGCCTTCCTGTGTAGTTAAAATACGAATCAATTCAGGAATTACCAAGGTGGGATGGGTATCATTAATCTGAATTGCCACATGGCTATCCATTTGATGCAAATCCTGATTCTTTTCCTTCATTTCCTTGATAATCAACTGAGCGCCATTGCAGACCATAAAGTATTCCTGATAAATACGAAGCAGATTTCCCGCCTCATCCGAATCATCGGGATATAAGAACAACGTCAGATTCTTATCCACTGCGCTTTTATCAAAGTTAATTCCTTCCTTCACAAGGCTTTCATCAATGGACTTAATATCAAACAAATGCAGCTTATTTAAACCATTCTCATAACCAATGACATCAATGTCATAAAGCTCAGAAACCACTTTTTTCTTTCCAAATGCCACTTCAAAGGATGTACCGGTCTTGGTCAGCCAGGAATTTTCCTCAATCCAATCATTCTTTTCTGCCTTTTGAATCCGGTCTTCAAATACCTGCTTAAACAGACCAAAATGATAATTCAGCCCAATACCATCCCCGGGAAGTCCCAAAGTTGCAATAGAATCCAAGAAGCATGCTGCCAAACGTCCCAAACCACCATTACCAAGGGAAGGTTCCGGCTCAACCTCTTCAATCTCAGCAAGACTCTTACCATTCTCCGCAAGCACCTTACTAAGCTCCTCATAAATTCCCAAATTAATCAAATTATTGGACAAAAGCTTACCAATCAAAAATTCCATGGAAATATAATAAACCTTCTTAGCCCCACTAATCACAGGCTTCTTAGCCATCTCCTCCTTAGTAAGCTGCAAAACCGCATCATACAACTGCGCATCCGTACAATCCGCAATACTCTTACCAAACACCTTACCTGTAAGCTCATTTAACCTCTGTTCCAAATTCATCACAACTCCTACCTTTCCTACCTGCAATTGATAGAATGCAGACACACATTCACGGTGTATTCTTTTTACACCGCCTTCAACAATATTATTTACTCCAAACGTGATATTCAAACATTTACAAAGTTTCTACGAAGCAACACGTCGACCGGAACCCTCATATACTTCATAAATGCAGAATATCACAGGAAAACGTTTTCCGCAAGTACCACACTACAATTTTGTGCAAAACCGCCTAACAAATAATATCCTGATAGTACATTTTCACTATACTATGAGGCATCACAATCTGTTGCCCATCTCCACCATTCATGATACGTTGTATTTCCTCCACCGCCCGACTGGAAATTCCATAAAAATCCTGACGAATGGTATTCATTTGTTTGCCCACATATCCCATCAGGGTAATCCCGTCAAAGCCACATACCGGTCGGAAAATATCCATGTCAATTAAAGCATTCATGGCACCAATTGCCATCAAATCCGATGCACATACCACTACATCCGTATCTTCTGCATATTCCAAGGCAATATTCCTTGCCGCAAGCTCGCTGAAATCCCCATGACGCACCATCATGGTAAGCTTAAGCTCCTCTACCAGACGTTTCATCCCCCGAATACGCTGCTCCGTTACATAACCATCCTTCCGTCCTGCAATATATAACACCTGCTTACACTTATCATCCAAAATAGTCTTCTTGGCCACATCATACTGTGCCTGCTCATGGTCAATGCTGATAGAAGAGGTGCGGGCATTTACAATGGGAGCATCCACTACCACAAAGGCAAAATTCTGCTCCTTTAACAGCTGCTGCATTACCTTATCTTCCTTGGATAAGCCATAAATTATTACCCCTGAAATGCTTTGGGACATAAAATATCTGGTTACCTCCTCAGCGCTCATCCCTTCCAGCATGGTGGTAAATATGGTTACCACCTCTATATTACGGTGTCTTGCTGTATCCAATGCACCTGCCAGATACTGCATAAAAATCTGGTCAATTGCCTGGGTTTGCCTTTCCAAATTCAACACCAGCGCTACCCTGCCAAACTGCTTGGAGGATAGCGCAGCCGCAATAGAATTAGGAATATAGTTTAATTCCTTAATTGCCTGCTGCACCTTTTCTCTGGTATCCTCACTGATATTGGGATATCCGTTTAAAACCTTGGATACTGTGGATATCGCCACTCCCGCGTGCCTCGCTACTTCCTTGATTGAAACCATTGTCTGCTCCTATTCTTTTTATTCTACAGTTTTGTTCTCTTATTCCCCTTAACGTTCTTTTGGGAAAACGATTTCCTAATTACTATCATAGTAAAGGGAAACAGGACAAAAGTCAACCAAAGAAGGAAAACGCTCACATGAAGCAAAAGTCAACTTGCAGCCCCACTTATGTTCCGTTATAATATTGTCTATTCAGAGCCTTGCAAATTTGTAAATGGCTCTGAATCCATACGATAATTTTACCAAAACAGAGGATTATTTATGTCAGCATTTACCAGCATTCAGGAAAAATATATGAAGGAAGCCTTGAAACAGGCAAAAAAAGCACTTGCCCTTGGAGAAGTTCCCATCGGCTGTGTTATTGTACATGAAGGAAAGATAATCGGTCGGGGCTACAATCGCCGCAATACAGATAAAAATACGCTTGCCCACGCTGAAATCACAGCAATCAACAAGGCAAGCAAGAAAATAGGAGACTGGCGTCTGGAGGATTGTACTCTCTATGTAACCTTAGAGCCCTGTCAGATGTGCGCCGGTGCCATTGTACAGGCTCGGATTCCTGAAGTAATCATGGGCTGCATGAACCCCAAAGCCGGCTGTGGCGGTTCCATTTTAAACATATTGGAAATGCCGGAATTTAACCATCAGGTTAACGTAACCAGAGGCATTCTGGAGCAGGAATGTAGTGATATTTTAAAGGTATTCTTTACCGGACTCAGAGAGCGCAACAAGCGCGAAAAAGAAGAACGCAGGCGTTTGGAACAGACCACAACCGCCGAAACATAAACCATTCTCCCCACACGATACTATCCCCTAACGTGCATATCTTCCCATTGCACGTTTTTCTTTTTTCCTGTAATATAGTCCTATCTAATTAAAACTTTTTTACGACAGAAGGGAGTAATGTATTATGACAAATGATTCCTTCCGCAATCGTCAAAATGGCTTTGAAACCATGGACGGCGGTTCCAAGGGAAAAAACAATGGGGGAATAGGTAAAATCATCGGTATCGTAGCTACTGTATTGATTCTTGCAATTTTGGCTCTGAGCTCTACTTATCAGATTCGGGAGCAGGAGCAGGCGGTACTGATTACTTTAGGAAAGGCTCAGGCAGTTACTGATCCCGGTCTTCACTTTAAAATACCTTTTATTCAACAGGTTAAGAAAGTAAATACCACCATTCAGGGCTTTGCATTGGGATATAATGTGGAATCCAATGAAGGTACCGATGAATCCATGATGATTACCTCCGATTACAACTTTGTAAATGTGGATTTCTTCGTGGAATATCGTTACAGCGACCCGGTGAAAGCAATCTATGCTTCCAAGGATCCCGTATCCATCCTGCGCAACATCAGTCAGAGCTGTATCCGTACCGTAATCGGCAGCTACCCCGTGGATGATGTGCTTACCACAGGAAAAAATGAAATTCAGGCTGCTATTAAAGAAATGATTATCAGTCGTTTGGAGGAGCAGGATATCGGTGTTCAGCTTGTAAATATTACCATTCAGGATTCCGAGCCCCCTACCACAGAGGTTATGCAGGCATTTAAGGCTGTAGAAACTGCAAAGCAGGGTAAGGAAACTGCCTTGAACAATGCTAACAAGTATCGTAACGAACAGCTTCCTACCGCTCAGGCAAAGGCGGACGGTATTATCAAGGATGCTGAGGCACAGAAAACCGAGCGTATCAATGAGGCAACTGCCCAGGTAGCCCGTTTTAATGCAATGTATCAGGAATATATCAAGAATCCTGCTGTAACCAAGCAGCGTATGTTTTTTGAAACCATGGAAGAAGTTCTTCCTGATTTAAAGGTAATTATTGAAAGCCCCAGCGGTGAAATGCAGACCTTTTATCCGGTAGAGTCCTTTGTAAGTGTGGAGGAAAATACTCCCAGCAAAAACAATGCATCTAATAATGTAAATGATTCCACCACGGATACTACAAACTAATCAGGAGGCATAAGAATATGAAAATTTTTAAACGTGCAATTTTAATTATCATACTGTTTGTTGCCCTGATGGTGGGGGCTTCCAGTATTGTTGTAACTCAGGAAAATGAATATAGTCTGGTTCGTCAGTTCGGTAAAATTGACCACATCGTAGAAAATGCAGGTGTCAGCTTTAAAATTCCTTTTATTCAAAGTGTGGATACCCTGCCCAAGCAGACACTTCTCTATGATTTGTCTCCCTCCGATGTTATCACCAGTGACAAGAAGACCATGATTTGTGACAGCTATATTTTATGGCACATCACGGACCCTCAGAAGTTTGCCCAGACCTTAAATTCTTCCATTACCAATGCTGAGAACCGTTTGGACACTATTGTTTATAACTCTACCAAAAATATTATCAGTAGTTCCACTCAGGAAGAGGTTATATCCGGACGTGATGGTGCACTCTCCGCAGCAATCATTTCCAATATCGGTACTGCTTTGGATCAATACGGCATTGAACTGCTTGATTTTGAAACCAAACAGCTGGACCTGCCCAGCGACAACAAGGCTGCTGTATATGAGCGTATGATTTCCGAGCGTGATAATATTGCCGCCACCTACACTGCAGAGGGTAGCTCCGAAGCACAGAAGATCAAAAATACTACCGATAAGGAAGTGACCGTAATGCTCTCTGAGGCAGAGAAAAATGCAGAGATTCTCATTGCAGAGGGTGAGGCTGAGTACATGCGGATTCTCTCCGAAGCATATGCGGATGAGTCCAAGCAGGATTTCTACTCTTTCGTAAGAAGTCTGGATGCCTTAAAGGCTTCCATGACCGGAAACAACAAAACCGTTATCCTGTCCCCGGATTCTCCTATTGCACAAATCTTCTATGGAAAGTAAAAACTTTTGTTGCTAAAGCGCACTAAAAAACGGATGGTGGAACTTCCCACCATCCGCTTTTTTTAATCTTATTTCAGGATATCTTCAATTCTTTGACGTTCTTCTGTCGAAAACTCCAGATTCTTTAACATACCCACATTATCCAAAATCTGTGCAGGTCTGGAAGCACCAATCAATACGCTGGTAATGTCTCCGTCTCTAAGAATCCAGGAAAGTGCCATCTGTGCCAGGGTCTGGCCACGCTCTGCTGCCAATGCTCCCAATGCGCGAATCTTTCCAAGGGTTTCCTCTGTAATTGCATTCTCCTTAAGGAATCTGCCATCGGTACGGATACGGCTGTCTTCCGGAATACCGTTAATATATCTGTCTGTCAAAAGTCCCTGTGCCAAAGGACAGAAGGTAATAATACCAATACCATTGGCTGCTGCGTAGTCCTTCAAACCATCGGTTTCAATATCCCTTACAAACATGGAATACTTTCTCTGATTGATTACAAAAGGAGTTCCCAATTCTTTAAACAGTTTAGCAGCCTCAATGGTCTGCTCCTTATTGTAATTGGAAATACCCACGTACAGAGCCTTTCCGCTTCTTACAATACCATCCAATGCACGAACAGTTTCTTCAAGAGGGGTATTGGGATCCGGTCTGTGATGATAATAAATATCCACATAATCAAGTCCCATGCGCTTCAAGCTCTGGTCAAGACTTGCCACTAAATATTTCTTACTTCCCCAATTTCCATAAGGTCCGGGCCACATGTCATAGCCTGCCTTGGTGGAAATAATCAGCTCATCCCTGTATGCTCCCAAACCTTTATCCAAAATACGTCCAAAATTTTCTTCCGCAGCACCGGGAATAGGACCATAATTATTTGCCAAATCAAAATGGGTAATTCCCTTATCAAATGCAGTATAGCACATTGCCTGCATAGTCTCAAAATTACCATTGGAACCAAAATTGTGCCATAAACCTAAGGATACTGCCGGAAGCAACAGACCGCTTGCTCCACAGCGATTGTACTTCATTTCATCATAACGCTTTTCATCTGCAACATACATAGTAACCTACCTCACCTTTCTTCTATAAATATTTTTTTCCCACTCAAAATGTTTCTTGTTACACTTATTATAAAAGTTAAAGTTAGCTTGAAGTCAATACCTTTTTTACTTTTAATTTACTGAAAAATAAATAATACACAATATATAAAATACTTGTTATTACCCAGGTCAGTGGATAGCTGAACATAATGGTAACCATTTCCCGTTTCATAGGCACTGCAAACAGATTCCACAGTACACGAATGACACAGATTCCCACAAAGCTGATAACCGTTGGCATCCAGCAATCCCCAACACCTCGAAGAGAACCGGAGAAAATTTCTATGGCCACATAGGTGAAATATACCGGTACCAGATATTGCAAAATATAAATTCCAATTTCTATAACTGCTGCATCCTTGGTAAACAGACTATAAAAATGGACTCCTACAAAGTAGAGTAACAATGAAATTACAATAGTGGTTGCCAGGCTCATTCCCATACAAACTCGAATCCCCTTGCGCACTCGTTCCATCTTTCCCGCGCCATAGTTTTGTCCCACAAAGGTTGTGATAGAAATGCCAAATGCACTGATTATCATCCAGAAAATACTATCTATCTTGCTGTATGCAGTCCAAGCCGCAACCGTATCCGTTCCCAGAGAATTTACACTGGATTGAATCAGTACATTAGAAGAACTATACATAATGGAAGATAAGCCTGCAGGCAAACCAATGCGGATAATTCGTCCAAACATTCTTTTATCAATCCCAATTTTACGAATGTCCAAGTGATGCATATCCTTGGTACGAATCAACACCATTATTACCAGCACCGCACTCAATGCCTGAGAAAGAATGGTCGCCAATGCAGCTCCTGCCACTCCCATATTCCAAAATACTACAAACACAACATCCAACACAATATTAGTAAGACAGCTTGCAATCAGGAAATAAAGCGGACGCTTGGAGTCACCCACTGCTCGCAAAATTCCTGCTCCTATATTATAAATCAGATTTCCAATCACTCCGGCAAAATAAATGCGGATATACAATACTGATAAATCCAGTACATCTGCCGGCGTATCCATAGCCCGAAGTATCATGGGTGCCGCTACAATTCCGCCAATCATCAAGAGTACTCCTGCTGCCAGGCAAAAGGCAATCGCCGTATGTACCGCATAACCTACCATTTCCTCTCTCTTGGCACCATAATATTGAGAAATAATAACCGTAGCACCGCTGGAAATTCCCACAAAAAAACCAACCAACAGATTAATAATGGTTCCTGTACCGCCACCTACCGCTGACAATGCTTCCTTCCCCACAAACTGCCCTACAATCATGGCATCTGCCGCATTATAAAGCTGCTGAAAAAAGGTTCCAAATAAGATAGGGAAAAAGAAGAGGAGCAGCTGTTGCCAGATAACTCCCTCTGTAATTTTATTCTCCTTTGCCGTTACTGTTGTCTTTTGTTTCATATTCCTACCACCTTGCTCTTTGAGAGCTATATACTTTACTATTCCTCTAATAATACCTCTCGGAACTTTCCTGTATACATATCCTTCCGCCAGACGCCCTTATCACTTCCTAATTGAGGAACCGCTACCGAATCCACCATTCTGCCATCGGTGCCGCATAAAGAAACTGTTTCTCCGGCTTTAATATTGAAGTTTGTCATGGGTTGTCCCAAAGCTTCGATTTCAGAGTAATTTTTGCAATATATGATAATGGTTTGCCCCGGCTTAATGATACCGGACGGCAATACGGACTTTCTGTCAGAGGTATTGTCCGTCAGACAATACTCTCCCAGATTCTTATCTTCCATACTGAGATTTGTTATCTCCACAAAATCCCCACTCACAGACTTTACACCGGAAATACACAAATCTGCTGCCTTGTCCGGTTCACAAACACATACAATACTTATCTGCCCATCCACAATCAGGGAAGCATCTGCCACAAAGGATTTCTCCTCTATTTCTGCCCCATTTACCAACCAATACACAAGTTCATAGCCTTCCCTGGGTTTTGCTGAGATTTCTACCGGCACCTGGGCAAAATAGCTTCCTGTAAACTGTTGCTCATGTAATAAAGCATAATCAATAGTCACCACCGCCTCCTGCGGATTCTCAAGCTGCAAGGTATACTCCGTCATTTCTCCAAAGGCTGTCTGCAAATCTGCCTTGGCATATTCCGGTCTTACCTCTGCAAATCGTTTCATTAAAAACAACTGATGGGCAATATAGTCCATATCTGTAATATCCGGTGCCAAATGGTTGTTCAATAATAAATCCGTATTTAAAATCATGTGCGTTAATTCCTGATTGCGCACACCATGCATTTCATCCACAACCGTTGCTACATTATCCTTTGCATAATAATAATTCATCAGGGATAAGGTATGTCTGATATATAATTCCCTGCAATCCTGTCTCTTTAATACATTAGCAAAAAACCTTTCAAACAATTCATCCCCATCCATTCGTGCTGTTGTCAGCATATGCTTCTCCGGCTCTACATGGCTTCTTTCCTGATTCAGCCCCAAAGCATAATCCATGTCAAAAAGCAGGAAACGGTATCTGCCATCAAACACAGTTCCCGGAGTATAATTTCCATCCGGGGTAAAATATCTATAAATACGAAAATTATTATATAAGCTGTCCTCATTGGACACATAATGCTGAATTGCCATGTATTGAATAAAGCCTTCCACATCCATAAAGGCATTCAGCTTTTCCCAATTCTCATCCTGAGTCAGGTCTACTGTTTCAAAAAAAGAAATCTGTTTATTATATTCCTTCGCCAGATTGATATAATTCTCATCCTCTTCATCGGCTGCCACTTCCAGAGCATGAATCTGACCTTCAAAAACATACATTTCTCCCGGGTAGTCTCCATAGGTCTCCCTAAAATAGCCATCGTCAAAATTCGTTACGAACCAATGCACCCCATAGTACTCCCCATTCAGATAAACACATACCGGACTGGCTGAAGGTGCATCCTGATATCCCGCCTGCTTTGCAATCTTAGTTGCCACCTCGCTGCGGATAAATGCATAGCCATTGTCATTACCGCCATTTCTCACAATCACGCGTTTATAATCCGACATTATGGTATCCTCTGCCGTATATTGGTCTGCAAAAAAAGCATACTCAAAATCATTTTGCACATCATACTCTGAACGGGCATACAAACGAAAAGAAGGCTGGTTTTTCATACGTGAAAAAGCTCCATACAAGCGGAAACCGCAATTCTGTGAGAACAGAAGCTCTCCTTTTGCATCAAAGAGCGTTGCCACCACTTCCTTTTCTGCTTGCTGCCCTCGCTGATAGAAATTTCCAAAAATCGGAATCAAATGCTTCTCAAACGCCTCCGCCCATTGGGGATTAGCTGCAATATATTCCTCATCCAGCTTTCCGTGTACCATAATACCGTCTTCATAATTATAAAAATCTTCCGGCGATCCTGTTACCGCAAGCACCGGTATACTATAACGAATCCCCACATTCTTTCCCATAATGTAAGTGCGGCTCTCCACATCGGATACCCGCATGTCATTCTGATACACTGCCGCACGAAGAGTATAAGCCTTCTCCTCTTCGGTAGCCTCTATGCTGATTTCTTCCTGATATTTTTGTGCCTGTGCATTATCCAAAGCTGGAACAGAACCATCCAGGGTATAATAAATCTCCATACCCGGTGCTGCCACCAGCTCCACCTTAATCTCCTCTGCATAAAAGCCGCTGTCTCTGGAAAAACGGATACTTTTCCTGTCTACAGATGCACTCCCCACCTGTTGCACCTTGGGCAATGCAGAAGCAATCAGCATTCCTGCCAACGCAATTATTATGAAAATCACTAAATATTTTTGAATCCTGCTCAATTTCATTCTTTCCCTAATTTGACGCATACCCTTTTTACTCTACATAAAACAAATAATAATGTGAAAACTCCTCTACCTCATAAGTAATCTCGGAATTTAAAAGCTTACTGACAAATTCCTCATCCTTTTTATGAACAATATAAGCACTTTGGTCATCAATGGGTGTATCGGAATTTATATTCAAATAAAAACGACCTATTCCCTCCGGATGTCTCTTATCCTTTAATTCATACGGAGACTCTAAATTAAAAAACAAATAAAATTCTTCTTTTTCAAAACAGTCTATATAAATCCTTTCCGCTTCCAGATTCTCCGCCTTTTCCAAAATCCCTGTAAAAGGAGCAACCCAAAGGGTACCATAAAGCCCTTCATAAACACTACCAACAGAATATAAGGTATAATAATATCTACAAAATGCAACTCCCCATAATAAATAACAAAATGCTGCAACACTAATAAATATTTTACGATAAGTTCCTACCCAAACATAGACCCTATATATTCCATAAACCAAAAAGTACAAATAAGAAATAAAATAGAAATTTGCCTGGAAAATAGCATTTGCATTTGTAAATCCGGTAGTTATCAAACAAAAAATATAAAAAATCACAAAAACTGCGCTATAACTAAAACAGCGTTTTTTTAATGACAGAACAACATCTTTGCAGGAACGGGCAAAGCCTATCATAATAAAAGGAATAGAAGTAAAATACATGGTATAAAATTTTTCTTCTGCTTCAAAGGTATAAATATAATTAGTTAATGTTATTCTTATAATTCTGCCTACTTTTACCCAAAATTCGCTATTTCCTATATCCTCCAATCGTTCCGTAGCCATTGTTGATATATTAAAGCATAAAAAACGAACCGTCCCCATATCAAAAAAGAGACTGCATACAAATATAATTACAGGCAGACCGGTTAAACAAACAATAACAGCCCATAAAATACAGCGACGAAAGGTAATCTTTCTTGTATATAATAAGTATAGACCTGTTGTTACTAAAAATAAAGGAAGAATAAAATAGCTTAAAGCATATGAATACAATGTAACTCCAAAGGAAACCCCACATACAATCAAATCTGCTAATCTTTGTGTCTTTATATATTTCCCTAACAAATAAAAGGCAACTGCACAACATCCCATCATTAAATTACAATCCATGGCAATACGGCCATGCACTATAAAATAAGGACAGATGGTTAAAAGCAATGCACTCATTAAAGTAATTTTTCTATTTTGAAAAATCAGATTCATAAGCTTTGTTCCGAATATTACTACCACCATGCTGGAAATCAATCCCGGAACGCGCAACAAAAAAAGTGATACATTTCCCCTCCCAACTGTCTTAACTAATAATGTCAGACAGTATGTGTAAAGAGGACTCTGCCCACCTTCAAAATTCTGTGCATAAAAGGGCATTTCATTTAAATAACGATCCACACCATAATTTGCCAGACACCAGGCATTTATGCCCAGAGACGCTTCATCAATATTCAGCATATCCGGTAGCTCACCCAATTTATAACATCTTAATATGAACGCAACCAAAAAGGTAACTGCCAGCGCAATGTAATAAAAGTATTTGCGTACGAATATTTTCATAATTTGCTCCTAACCATTATCATCAAATTAATTACTATTCCGCATAAAAAAGATAATAGGGATAAGAATCCTCTACCTTATAGGGAATGCCGGAAGTACCAAGTTCCTCTATAAATTCATAATTTCTCCGATGCACAATATACGCACTTTGGGTATCAATGGGCGTTTCATCATTTATTACAAAACGATAGCGACCCAACCCGGTTTTATTTCTCTTCTCTGCCAGTCCATAGGGAGATTCTGGGTAAAAAAACAAATAATATTCCTCAATAGTATAAAAATCCATATAAATATTATCCACCCCGGGCTTGCTTTCTGCTGCCTCAAGGATTTCCGTAAAAGGTGCAATACTGTAATGATGCTCACCATAAACATCCACTACGGAATACAGATTAAAATAATATCTGCAAAAGGACAGGCCCCACAGTAAATAGCACCCGCCTACTGCTACAATAAACAGATACCGATACGAGGAAAGAAATTTAAAAATTCTGTAAATCGCCAACACCATAAAATACAAATACGCAATAAAGTAATAATTGCCCGGATAAGTGGCATGAGCACGCGTAATGCCGATGGTTAAAAGTGCACTGATAAAATACAAAGTAAATATTCCACTGTAATGAAAACAACGCCTCTTCAAGGAAAGAATAAAATCTTTACAAGAAAAGAATACACCAATTACCACAAAGGGGATAGAGGTAAAATATAGGGTATAAAATTTATCCTCTGCTTCAAAAAGACGTCTGCTATTTGTCAGGGTATATTGAAGAACATCTTTAATACTGTTAAAGAAATTTTCCCTTCCCACGTCAGCCATACGGGCTGTTGCAACAGGTGAAATTACAAAGCCCAAGAAACGAATAGGCTCTAGCTGAAACACCAGACTACACGCAAAAATAATCACAGGAATACCTGTGACAACTACGCAGCATGCCCAAATCACCGCCCGCCGAAGAGTTATTTTTTTCATGTATAATAAATACAGGGTTACTGATACCAAAAACATGGGCAGCAAAAAATAACTTAAAGCATAGGAATATAAGGTAATACCGCAGATAATGCCGCAGAAAACCAAATCTCGAAGGCTTTGTGTCCGTACATATTTTGCCAACAAATAAAGCGCTATCGTACAGCAGCTCAGCATCAGATGACAATCTAGAGCATAACGACCATGCATGATAAAATAGGGACATATGGTTAAAAGCAGGGCACTTATCAAAGTAACCTTTTTATTTTGAAAAACCAATGACATCAGCTTTGTTCCGAAAATTACCACCAGCATACTGGAAATCAACGCCGGAATACGAAGCAATAAAATGGATATATTTCCTCGTCCAATGGTTTTAATTAACAACACTACACTATAGGTATAAAGCGGGCTCTGACCACCCATGAAATTTTGTGCATAAAAGGGCATTTCATTGAGATATCTGTCCACGCCATAATGCGCCAGACACCAGGCATTGTATCCAAGGGATGCTTCATCAATATGCAACATATCGGGAATTTCATCAAGTTTGTAGCATCTTAAAATAAATGCTATAATAAAAACAGCTATAATCGCAATGTAATAAAAATATTTTTGAAAAAAGAGTTTCATAAGATCTCCTTGGTATTTACAAATGAATTAATGTCTGCTATTATACCATCATTCAAAGGCTTTGTCATTAGATTTATGAATCAGGAGAAGGAATGCCATGGAAACAATTCAAAGTATTATAAAGCAAAAAAGTGAGCGAAATAAATGGATAGCCCGTCTGATATTAACCATTATTCTATTGGTTTATATGTGGGCTGCATTTCCCGGATACGGCTTCCATACCTGGTATCACAGCAATACCCACAGTGGTCGCTCCATTACCACGGAATCCCTTTCAAATTCCGTACCTGCAACCCAATATTTTACTCCCGTACTTCCTTATTTAAAAAGCATACGAGTAGCAATCAAATTTAATGCAGAATATATGGGAACAGAAAACGTAACCTTTTCCCTTTGCGATGAAAATAATCAGGTTCTGGTCTCCCGGGACATTCCCATTGCAGACATGCAGAGTAAGCGTTACTATGAAGTGGAAATAGACAAAAAATTAAAGATGGGGAAAAACTATTATTGGAGCATTACCTCTCCGGTGGATTCCGGCTATGAGTGGCAGATAATGTACACGGAATACCCTGAAGATCAGGCTCCTGAGAACATCTCCTTTTTGCTGGATAACGCCCCCTATGGAAATGCTCAGGCACAGACCATCTCTGAATATACCTACTACGACCATCACGATAAAGTAATTATTATCTGTAGTTTCTGGGCAAGCGGATTCTTTGTATACCTAATTGGTCTGGAACTGATTAACCGTATTGCCAAGGCTATGACCAAAAAAGTTACTCCGGCAGCACCTCTCTAAAGCTGCCGGTGTACATATCTCTTTGCCAAATCCCCTCACTGCTTCCCAGCTCCGGCACGGTTACAGAATCTATCAGTCTGCCACCTGCACCATATAGGGAAACCGTCTCTCCTGCTTTTACATTAAAATTGGTTACCGGCTGTCCCAATGCCTCAATCTCGGCATAATTTCTGCAATAGATAGTGATTGTTTCACCCGGCTGAAGCACTCTGGCAGGTAAGGTTGATTTCCTGTCGGACACATTATCCGTGAGACAATATTCTCCCAGATTCTTGCTGTAGGTACTTCCATTCTTTATTTGAATAAAGTCACCATCCTTTGCCTTTACCCCAAAGATACACAAATCTGCATCTGCCCTGGGACTGCACACACACTCTAATGATACCTGTCCATCAGTAATCCATGCAGCATCCACCGCAAACGAAGCATCCGTAACCTTCGTTCCGTTCACCAGCCAATAGTCAAACTGATAACCAACCTGAGGATTTGCTGTTACCTGAAGAGGTACTTCCGCAAAATAGTAACCGCTAAAATCAGCATCATGAAAGCTTGCGTAATCCAAGGTAATGCCTGCCTGTGTAGAATTACTTATATTTAAGGTATACTCCGTCATTTCTCCAAATGCAGTCTGTAAATCTATTTTTACATACTCCGGGCGAAGTCCTGCATATCGCTCAATTAAAAACATCTGATGAGCCATATAATCCAAATCCAAGCCCTCCGGTGTATCATGATTCCCTACCATTAAATCAGTATTTAGCAGCATATGATTTAATTCTGCCGCTCTGCTTCCATGCATGGTATCCAAGACTTCCTTTACATGTCCCTGAGCATAATAATAATTCATGCAGGATAAACTATATCTGATAAATAACTGTCTACAATCCTGACGTTCCATAATATTTGCAAAAAGCTTCTCAGATCGTCCCTCTCCATCCATACGTTCTGTGGTCAGCATATACTGCTCCGCTTCTGTATGATCCCACATAGTTTTTAACCCCAATGCGTGATCTAAATCAAACATCAGAAAACGGATTCTTCCATCATACACTGTACCGGTCGTATACTGCCCATCCGGAGCATAATATCTATATACTCTAAAATTATTAAACAGGGTATCATCATTGGACAAATAATCATTTATTGCCATGTATTGAATAAAATTGTCCACATCCATGAATTGATTTAAAGCCTGCCAGTTTTCCTCCTTGGTTAAATCAGCGTTTTCAAAATAAGCAACTGTTTCATTATATTCCTGCGCCAATTCTATATAGGTAGCATCCTCTTCCTTCTCATCCACCAGCACTTCATATACGGTTCCTTCAAAAATATACATTTTACCGGTATATTCTCCATAGGCTTGTGCAAAATAATTGTCATCAAAATTGGTAATAAACCAATGCACTCCGTAATATTCGCCATTTAAATACACACATACCGGACTGGCAGCGGGTGCATCGGTAAAGCCTGCCTCCTTGGCAAGTCTGGTTGCCAGCTCACTACGAATAAATCCATAGCCATTGTCATTTCCGCTATTTCTGACAATAATACGCTTATGCTCGGATTGTAAGGTATTTTCCGCAGTATACTGGTCGGCAAAAAAGGTATAATCAAAATCATTGATTTCATCATATTCCGAACGGGCATACAAACGGAAGGAGGGTTGATTCTTCATACGGGAACCCTCCCCATATACACGAAATCCTCCTGTCTGTTCCAAAATTCGATTGCCGTTTTTATCAAACAAGGTAATTTCTACCTCTTTTTCCGCTTCTCTGCCACGCTGATAAAAATTTCCCCGAATGGTCTTTACCCCATCTGCAAAGCCCTGGGCAAATTCCGGATGGGCTGCTTTATACTCCTCATCCAGCTTACCATGCACCATAATACCGTCTTCATAATTATAAAATTCTTCCGGAGAGCCGGAAACTACCAACACAGGCATACTAAAGCGAGTGTTTGCATCCACACCCATTACATAGCTTCTGCTCTCTATATCGGACACCATTATTCCATCCGCATAGGCAGCAGCACGTATGGTACAGGTATATTCTTTCTCCTTTGGCTCAATTACAATTCCATCCGCATACTTACAGGTTTGCGGATTATCCAAGGTTGGTTTGGAACCGTCCAGGGTATAGTAAATCTCCGTATCGAAAGCAGATCTTAGCTCCACAGTAATAGCCCCTGCAAAAAATCCACTGTCCACTGAAAAGCGAAGGGTTGATGTCCGGGAGAAGCTTCCTTCACGAGAGCACAGAAAAACACCTGCAAAAGCCACTACTAATATTATTAACAGACATTTCTGAATTTTACTTAGTTTACTCATTGGTTTCCTCATATTTTTTTCTCAGACACTTCTTAGAGTATATCATTTTCCCTATACACTGACAATTAAATTTTTACAATCCTGTTTTCAAACCCTTTACTTTGTGATATACTGTTTGCGGATAAAAAAAGGAGGTTTACCATGGCACAAAAAGCATACCGTCAGGAAATCAAACAGCTCCTTTCTCCTGCACAGGCTCTGTTGCTGGAACAGCGTATATCAGCAGTATTACAGCCTGATACCTACAGCGATTCCTCCGGCAGTTATTACATCCGGAGTATTTATTTTGATACCCCTACCGATACTGCATATCAGGACAAGATATCCGGTATTGATAATCGTGAAAAAATCAGAATACGCTTTTATAGCTTTGATGCATCCGTCATCAAATTGGAGCGGAAGGAAAAAAGAAACAACCTGATACATAAGGACTCCTTCAGTATCTCGAAGGAAACTGCCGACCAAATGCTTGAAGGAAATTTTGAATCATTACTAACCTATGAACATCCTTTAGCCGAATATATCTACAGCTTATCCCGGTCAAGTACACTTCGCCCCGTTGTGGTTGTAGATTATGTGCGAAGAGCCTATGTTCATCCGGTGGGCAATGTAAGAATTACCTTTGACATGAAGCTACAGGCACGTACTCCGGAGACCAATATCTGGGAACCCGGTGCCTTGTATCATGTATTAGGCGAAGATACCATTTTAGAAATTAAATTCAATCAATATCTGCCTGACCATATCAGACAGTTATTATGCAGTGTTCCCGGTCAGCGAATGGCCTTATCGAAATATACACTATGCCGGGAAAACCTGACACAAAAACAGGGAGATTTTCTCCTGGGAAAATAATTTAGGAAAGGATTTTAACAAATGAGCTCTATTAAAAATTTACTCTCAGAACATTTACAACAATTAGGAATGATTGATGCACTTTCCCTCAGCACCGTATGCTGTGCCATGCTGGTATCTTTGATTTGTGCAGCTATCATTTACACAGTATACCGCTTTTTCTACAAAGGTGTATCCTATTCTGAAAACTTCGGAATTCTGCTGATTATGCTGACTCTGGTTACCTCCTTTGTAATCCTGTGTATTTCCTCCAACATCGTATTATCCTTAGGTATGGTTGGTGCATTATCTATTGTACGTTTCCGTGCCGCTATCAAGGAGCCATTGGATGTTGGTTTCCTGTTTTTGGCAATTGCAGCAGGTCTTACCTCCGGCGCAAGACTTTATGATATTGCGATTACCGGAACCTTAATCGTATGTATTATCTTTACACTTTCCTATACCTTATTAACAGCAAGACAGTCCTATCTGTTAGTAATCCGTTACAGTGGCAATGCTGCTGAGGAAATCGAAAAGACTCTTGCATCTACCAAAAAGGTGTTCAAGTCCAAAATTACAAACGATGCATCCTCAGAGCTTACCTATGCCGTATTTCTTCCCAAAAAGGAAAATAGCATTACCGACACCTTGCAGCAGATTAAGGGTGTGGATAATGTAGTTCTGGTTCAGTACACTCAGGAAGCATAAGTCTTTATAAATCTAATTGAAAACACAAATGCCGTTGTCCGGCAATAACTGCTTCCCTTGCAGGCTGCATCCCTAATTTGCGGCTCAATGCAAGGGAAGCTTTATTTTCCGGGCGGATAAATGCCAAAACCCGCTCAAACTCCAATTCCTGCTTCCCATATTCCAAAATAGCCCGACATACCTCTTCTGCATATCCCTGTCTCTGCCAAGGCTGTCCTATCACATATCCGATTTCCGCATCTTCAAAGCCTTCCCGATAGGAAAATCCTGCCCGACCAATGATTTCACCGGTATCTTTCTTCAGGATGGTCCACACCCCGAAATCATAAAAGCTGTACACCTTATCAATATAATCGTTAATATACTGTCTTTCCTGCTCTATCTGTGGAAACAACCCCTCCGTATAGCGTGTGATGGAGGGCTCACTATAGATTTCATAAAAGGCTTCTGCATCCTCCGGCGTGGTTTCTCTCACAAAGCATCTCTCCGTGTCTAAAATTCCCCAAGGAATTCTATGATATCTACGATATACCCTGTCCATATAAATTGCATCCAGCTCCCAGGGCTTTTCACAGGCATATTTAGCATTGGAAAAATCCTGATTGCGATTCCTTTCATGCAAAAATGCAAGTACCGGGTGACTCTCCTCCCAAAGAACATTGTTTAATTCTGACACATCTGTCATCCAAAGACAGGCTTTTCCGGCAAGATGCTCCGGCTTTACCAAGGAAAGACCTCCCTCATCCATCCAGAAGCAATGAAATGTAATCCCCTGCTCCTGTAAATTCTGTGCAAGTATATTGATTGCATCCTGATATTCCCTATTTTCAATGATTGCGATTATTTTTTCCAAATAAAACATGCTTCTGAAAATCTCCTCTTTACGTTCCGACTCTTTTAAGATAAAATGATAACTATGTGAATAGTTATAGTATATCATTTTATGAACAGAAAGGAATCTATTATGGCACAAAATCCTATTGTTACAATTACAATGAAAAGCGGCGATGTAATTAAATTAGAGCTTTATCCCGAGGTAGCACCTACTTCTGTTAACAATTTTATCAGTCTGATAAACAAAAATTTCTATGATGGTCTGATTTTCCATCGTGTTATTCGTGGCTTTATGATTCAGGGCGGATGTCCCAACGGTACCGGTATGGGCGGTCCCGGCTACTCCATCAAGGGTGAATTTGCACAGAACGGATTTGCAAATGACTTAAAGCATACGGAAGGTGTTCTTTCCATGGCAAGAGCTATGCATCCCGATTCTGCCGGCTCCCAGTTCTTCATTATGCACAAAAATTCTCCTCACCTGGATGGCGGCTATGCTGCTTTTGGTAAGGTAATTGAAGGAATGGAGGTTGTAAACAAGATTGCCGAAACAGCTACTGATTACAGCGACAGACCTCTTGAGCCCCAGATTATGGAAACCGTTGTGGTAGATACCTTCGGCGAGACCTATCCTGAACCTGAAAAATTAGCGGACTAATCCCAAATACAATTTAGTTTTTTTTGCATAAGTTTTCTGCATAAAGCAATTAAAAATTAGTATTTTTAGACAAATAGCGAACGAGTCTGGTACTATAGTACCGACTCGTTCATATTTTGTTAACAATTAATTCAAGGATTTTTCAATTAGATAACACGTTTTAGACATTTCTTTATCCTATACTATAAACATAGAAACAAACAAAACAAATCGCCTATAACAGTTAATTGTTTAATATAATAACTTTTTCATAATAAATGCCAAGGAAGATATACTTCCTTGGCATCCTCCCTTTGTAAGGGTAATTTTGCTTTTCCTCCCAACAAAAAAACCGCCGCAACTCGCGACGGTTTTTATTTATCTTACGCCTTACCAACAGAACCAAACAGCTCCATCTTCTCTTTTACAGTTGCCTTAATTGCTTCTGCACCGGGAGCTAAGAGCTTACGAGGGTCGAAGCCTTTGCCCTGTAAATCCTTACCTTCTTCGATGTACTTACGGGTAGCTGCTGCAAAGGAAAGCTGACACTCAGTATTTACGTTAATCTTTGCAACACCCAGAGAGATTGCTTTCTGAATCATTTCAGCGGGGATTCCGGTACCGCCGTGAAGTACCAAAGGAAGCTCGCCTGTTAACTGCTGGATTGCATCCAAAGTCTCAAAGCTTAAGCCCGCCCAATTCTCAGGGTATTTACCATGAATATTACCGATACCTGCTGCCAGGAAATCAATACCAAGGTCTGCAATTGCCTTACATTCCTTAGGATCTGCACATTCGCCTGCACCTACAACGCCGTCTTCTTCTCCGCCGATGGAACCAACCTCTGCTTCGATGGACATACCCTTGCCATGTGCTGCTGCAACCAATTCCTTGGTCTTCTCTACGTTCTCCTCGATAGGATAGTGAGAACCATCAAACATAATGGAAGAAAAGCCGGCTTCAATACACTTGTAGCAGCCTTCAAAGCTACCGTGATCCAAATGAAGTGCTACAGGAACATCAATGTCCAAATCCTTTAACAGACCATTTACCATACCAACTACTGCATGATAACCGCCCATGTACTTACCTGCACCCTCAGAAACACCAAGAATTACAGGGGATCTGCACTCTTTTGCTGTTAAAAGAATGGATTTTGTCCACTCAAGATTATTAATATTAAACTGTCCAACTGCATAATGACCGGCTTTTGCCTTTTTTAACATATCTGTTGCAGAAACTAACATAATAAATACCTCCGTCTGTATTTTTCTACTTCTTTTCAACTATACCATAAAATGTTTGAAAAAGAAACCTATATTGTTAAATATTTGCCAATTTTTTATAATAAAAAGGCGAAACTTTTCGTTCCGCCCTATTTTCCTTATGCAACTTCGCCGCTTAAGAACTTTTCAATATTATCAACTGCCAATTGTTCATCGGTACCGTCTGCAGAAACTACCAGTTCTTCTCCTGCATCCAGACCAAGGCTCATCATGCCCATAATACTCTTGGCATTTACCTTTTTGCCTTCACACTCGATGTAAATCTTGCTCTCATACTTACTTGCCTCCTGCACCAAAAGCGCAACAGGTCTTGCCTCCAAACCACTCTCAATTTTGATTTGAATGTTCCTCTTTGTCATAACTTTCCTCCTCTTTTTTACGTTCTAAGTCTATCTGCAAGCTCACTAAGCTTTCTCAAACGATGATTTACACCTGACTTTCCGACCGGAGGATTTAGAAATTGTCCTAATTCCTTCAGAGTTGCATCCTGATTATCCAATCGTACCTCTGCCATCTGACGTAAGCTCTCAGGCAGATTCTGAAAGCCATAATGATCCCTGATGTATTCAATATCCTCAATCTGTCTGGTTGCCGCATTCACTGTTTTGGAAATGTTGGCAGCCTCACAGTTTACACGACGGTTAATGGAATTGCGCATTTCCTTCAAAATACGCAAATTCTCAAGCTTCATCAATGCCACATGGGCTTCACAGATATTCAGAAGATCCACAATACTGGAACCTTCCTTTAAATAGACCACGTAATATTTTTTGCGTGTTACTATTTTCGCATCTATATCAAATCCCTGTATCACACTCTGTAGCTGTCTTGCTTTATCCTCATCGGTACATACAAATTCTAAGTGATAACTCTTCTGTGGGTCGCTCATGGAACCAATGCTTAAAAAAGCGCCTCTTAAAAATGCCCTTTGACAGCAGGAATTTTTGATAAGCAACTGACTCACAGGCTCATCCAGATTTCCTAACTTCTGTAAGATTCCCGCAATCTCTTCTTCGCTTATCGAAACATCAGTATCTATATTATATGTTTTTTTCAATAATGTAAAGCCTTTTCTTCGGGCAGCTTCATTTTCTGTCTGAAATCCAATGATGTAATTCCCTTCCGTATCCCTGCCATAGTGACCGCAATAATTCATAATTGCTGCCAGCTCTGCAATCTGACAATGTCTGGCAGGACTGATATGTTTTGCTAATTCTTCTTTTACTTCACCTGAAAACGACATTCCTACTATCTGCCTTTCCTCTATCGTCCCTGGTGGGCAACATCCCTATGATATAGCTTTAAACCATAATTGCCCTGATTTTTCATTCGCTTATAGAGCTCATTTGCCAAAGTAACACTTCTGTGCTTTCCGCCGGTACAGCCAATGGCAATTACCAGACTGTATTTTCCCTCTTTAATATAATTGGGAATGAGAAATTGTATCATATCCGTAAGCTTACTCATAAAGTCCTCTGCTTCCCTGAAGCTCATGACATAATCCTGCACTTCCTTGTCATTTCCTGTTTTTACCTTTAATTCATCGATATAAAAGGGGTTGGGCAGGAAGCGCACATCAAATACCAAATCCGCATCCACAGGAATCCCATGCTTAAAGCCGAAGGACATGACATTAACCATGAGACTATTATATTCCTCATTCTTTACAAAAATGCGGTCAAGCTCTTCTTTTAATTCCCTGGTAAGAAGCTTGGAGGTATCCAACACATAATCCGCATTTTTGCGAATTTCCTCCAAAATCTTCCGTTCCTTGCGAACGCCGTCCTCCACTCTGCCATCCACCGCCAGAGGATGTACACGTCTAGTCTCTTTATACCGCTTAATTAAAGCAGCTTCGCTGGCATCCATAAACAAAATTTCAAAACTGTAACCCTTCTGTTTCAGCCCTTCCAATATCTCTGTCACATCAGAAAAAGACTGACCTGCACGAACATCCAGTCCCAATGCTACTTTATTGATTTCGCCGTTTGGCATGGTGGAAAGCTCCACAAATTTTTCAATAAGAAAGACCGGCAGATTATCCACACAATAAAAACCCGCATCCTCCAACATTTTCAAAGCGGATGTTTTACCGCCACCACTCATGCCTGTTACAACTACGAATCTCATGCTTTATCCCCCACTGTAAATTAAAATCCTAAGAATACTACCTCCGGCTCCAGGTTTACATGAAATTGCTCCTTAACCTGCCTTTGAACCTCTCGAATCACATTCATTACATCATCCGCAGTAGCATTCCCTGCATTAATTACAAAACCACAATGCTTCTCGGAAACCATGGCTCCGCCCATTCTAAATCCACGCAGCCCCGCTTTCATAATTAGCTCTCCTGCAAAATAACCTTCCGGGCGTTTAAAGGTACTTCCGGCACTGGGATATTCCAAAGGCTGTTTTTCCCTTCGTCTGGCAGCCAAATCATCCATGGTTGCCTTAATCTGTGCCTTGTCACCCTCCTGAAGCAGAAAGCTTACCTGGGTTACCACAAAGGGCTGATTGCGAATAATACTGTATCGATAGCCAAATTCCATGGCACTGTTATATAATTCCATGATTTCACCATCTCGATTCACAACCTTGACTAATTCCACAACCTGTTTCATTTCACCGCCATAGGCTCCGGCATTCATTACCACGCCGCCACCTACGGTACCGGGAATCCCTGACGCAAATTCCAAACCGGTAAGTCCATGCTCCATCGCCACTCTGGCTACCTGTGAAAGCTTTGCTCCTGCCTGAGCAATCACACGGTTGCCCTCCACACGCACCTGATTCATTCTATCGCCAACCTGTAATATAATACCCTTATATCCCTTATCACTAACCAGGATATTACTTCCATTTCCCAAAACAAAAAAGGGAATCCCCGCAAGATGTACATAATGATGCAATTTTCTTAACTGCTCTTCATTTTCCAGTGCTACTAAACAATCTGCAGGTCCACCTACCCGAAACGTACTATGCTTTGACATGGGTTCCTGCAAATAGATATTCTCTGTAGGTACAAATCCTTTTAAAGCCTCTAACATTGCCTGACTAATCATGAATTCATACTTCCTTCTTTATTTTTTCTCTCATATCACTTATCTTACTCAGTTCTTAGCTTTCTCTTAAAAGCTGTTCTTTCCTATTAACGAAGCACCAAGCCTGCGGCACCATAAATTCCGGCATCATTACCCAATGTAGCCAAGGCAAACTTTGCCTTCCCACAGGGCGTAAAGACATATTTTTGAAAAGCAGGCTCTATATATTCCAGCAAAATATCTCCTGCCTTGGATACTCCACCGCCAATTACAAAAATTTCCGGATTTACCACTGCCGCCACTGCTGCCAAACCTTTGCCCAGATAATCACCAAATTGCTCAGCAATTTCAATAGCAACACTATCTCCTGCTTTTACTGCATCCCAAACAACCTTAGCTGTGATTTCACCGCCACGGAGCATACTGGGCGCATCATCCTTTGCTAACCTTCTGTTAGCAAGACGCACAATCCCTGTAGCAGAAGCGTACTGCTCCAGACAGCCCTTCTTTTTACAGCCACAGCATTCAGTTTCCTCATCCTCAATATGAATATGACCGATTTCTCCGCCGGCACCGGTGGCACCGGTCAAAATATTGCCTTCCACAATAATACCGCCCCCAACGCCGGTTCCCAGGGTAACGGCTACCATATTGGAATAGCCCTTACCTCCTCCCTGCCACATTTCACCAAAGGCAGCTACATTGGCATCATTGGCTGCTTTTACAGGCATGTTTAAATACCCATTCAGTACCTTGGAAATATTAAATACACCCCAGCCAAGGTTTACAGCTCCGCCTACCAATAAACCATCATTATCAATGGCTCCGGGGGCACCTACACCTACGCCTACAATATCCTCGGGCGTTATATTTTTTTCCTTCATCTTGCTGAAAATGCTTTCTGCCACATCCGGCAGGATTGCTGCACCTTCATTGTCCTTTACAGTGGGAATCTCCCATTTATCCAGCACACAGCCGTCCTTGTCAAAGAGTCCCAATTTTACGGTAGTACCGCCAATATCTACACCAAATGCATACTTACTCATTAGTCCTCATCCTCTTCTTCCCGTCTTTTTGCCAAAGAATTCTGTACACGCTTATACAACTCCTGTGCCGCATTGTAGCCCATCTTCTTCTGACGGTGATTTACTGCTGCGGACTCACAGATTACCGCAAGGTTACGTCCCGGACGAATGGGAATATTGTGGCAAACAACCTTATTGCCAAGGTATTCCGTATAATTTTCTTCCAGACCAAGTCTGTCATATTCTTTATCCTTATCCCAATCCTCCAGACGGATTACCAGGTCAATTGCCTGCGTATCCTTTACGGAGGAAGCACCATAAAGCGCCTTTACATCCACAATACCAATACCACGCAGTTCAATAAAATGCTTGGTAATGTCGGGAGCAGAACCAATCAGGGTATCATCACTGACCTTACGAAGCTCCACTACATCATCGGTAACCAGACGATGTCCTCTCTTAATCAGCTCCAGCGCAGCCTCGGACTTACCAATACCGCTTTCACCGGTAATTAACACACCTTCACCATATACGTCAACCAAAACACCGTGTACGGAAATACAGGGAGCCAGCTTTACATTCAGCCAACGGATAATCTCTGCCATAAACGCAGAGGTGGATTTCTTAGTAGCCAAAAGAGGAATATTATGTCTGATGGCAGTCTCCAGAAAAATAGGGTCGGGGCGCAAGTCACGGCTGAATACAATACAGGGAATCTCATAGGAAAGAAGATTTTCGTAAGACTCCTTTCTCTGTTCATCAGTAAGCCCCTCCATATAAGTATATTCCACAAAACCAATAATCTGCAGACGAGTTGCATCAAAATGCTCAAAATAGCCTGCCAGCTGAAGTGCCGGACGATTTACATCGGGCTGATTAATACGGATATTGGTTACATCAATCTCAGGAGTTAAATTTTCCAACTTCATTTTTTCAACAATTTTGTTTAAACTTACACTTGCCATATTTCCCTCTTTTCTGCGTGAACGCTGTATAAATTTATCGCATACTTCATACTCGCAAACCCGCACTGCGTGCTTGTGGACGTGTGCTTTGCACTCGCAAACCCGCACTGCGTGCTCATGGACGTGTGCTTTGCACTCGCAAACCCGCACTGCGTGCTCATTGTCTGCTTCGCAGACTGTTTGCTCGTTATCGCGTAGAAAACCAAATGCCGCTGCGCGGCGCTTGGTTTTCTATACGCGTATTTTACCACATAGCAACTTTCCATACAATATCATTTCCCTGCTTCTTTTTCACGGAAAAATTTGCATATCTCCTGTGCGGTTCTCTCATTCATTTCCGGGATTTCCATAAATTCCTCCACAGAAGCATTTTTAATTTCCTCCAGAGACTTAAAATGCCGCATTAATGCCTTTCGTCTGGCAGGCCCCACTCCCGGAATATCGTCCAATACGGACTTAACCTGAGTCTTACTTCGCAAAGAACGATGATATTCAATGGCAAAGCGATGCGCCTCGTCCTGAATACGGGTAATCAGCTTAAAGCCCTCGGAGCGAGTATCTATGGGCAATTCCACATTATTAAAATATAACCCTCTGGTGCGGTGATTGTCATCCTTTACCATACCGCAGACCGGAATATTGATACGAAGCTCCTCCAATACGGATAAGGCAATATTGACCTGACCACGACCACCATCCATTAACAGCAAATCCGGGAATTTGGTAAAGCTTCCGTATTCCTGTCCCAAATCCTTTTCTGCCAGTTCCCGACTCTCCTCCATGCCATGGGTAAAACGTCTGGTAAGCACCTCTCGCATGCAGGCATAGTCATCCGGTCCTGACACACTCTTTATCTTAAATTTGCGGTAATCACTGCGTTTCGGTTTTCCCTTTTCAAAAACCACCATGGAGCCTACATTTTCAAAACCGTTAATATTGGAAATATCAAATGCCTCCATGCGGCTGATATTTTCAAGCTCCAAAAGTCCGGCAATTTCCTTTACTGCACCAATGGTTCTGCCCTCTTCTCTTTTCAGCTTCTCCCTATCCTGATTCAATACCAGCTTGGCATTCTGGGCTGCCAGCTCTACCAATTTTTCCTTGGAGCCAATCTTTGGCACCCGCAAATACACTCTGGCACCCTTTCTTTCACTTAACCATTTTTCTATCAAGGGCGCATCCTGAATCTCATACTGTAGCATCAGTTCTCTTGGAATAAAAGGAGTTCCTGCATAAAACTGTTTAATAAAATCCTCTAAAATAGCAGGCTTATTATTTTCCGGCACATGTGTCATATAGTAATGCTCTCTGCCGATAAGTTTACCGTCACGGACAAAGAATACCTGCACCACCGCCTCAGCTTCATCCTGATACAGAGCAATAATATCCTTATCCTCCCCTACGCTATCCGTAATCTTCTGTTTCTGGGACACCAGCTTGACACTATTGTAAAGGTCTCGATATTTAGCAGCCTCCTCAAATTCCATTGCCTCAGATGCTGCAAGCATCTTTTCTTCCAAATCCTTTAAAATCATATTATAATTGCCATTTAAAAATTCCATGGCTCCATTTACCTGTTTCCTGTATTCTTCCTTACTGATATATCCCTGACAGGGCGCAAGGCATTGCTTAATGTGATAATTTAAACAAGGACGCTCCACTCCCATATCTCTGGGCAAATTCCTGTTACAGGTACGCAGCTGATACAGCTTGTTTAATAGCTCTATGGTATCCTTTACCGCAGTTGCCGAGCTATAAGGTCCAAAATATTTGGATTTATCCTTTTTCATGGTTCTTGAAAACAGAATCCTCGGATAATCCTCCCCTAGTGTTACTTTAATATAGGGATAGGTTTTGTCATCCTTAAGCAAGGTATTGTATTTGGGTGAATGCTCCTTAATGAGATTATTCTCCAACACCAATGCTTCCAATTCCGAATCCGTTACAATATATTCAAATCTTGCAATTAAGGTAACCATTTGGTCTATTGCAGGACCTCTTCCGATGTTTTCACGAAAATAAGAACGAACACGATTTCGCAAATTTATGGCCTTCCCCACATACAAAATCGCATCGTTCTTATCACGCATAATATAAACTCCCGGTTCCTTGGGAAGTTTTTTTAATTCCTCTTCGAAGTTGAACACTCTATACTCCTCTTAGTACGCAGCCTCACCATCATGCAATACCAGAGATACTGCATAAACTCCTTCTATTTCCTTAATCCTTCTAACAAGGTCTGCTCCGTCATCCTTTACCTTTAACTCAATTATCAAATCCAGACCACTTTGGGTAAGGTTACGGGATTTTACCTTGTAATTCTTAGAATAACCACTGATAATATCCTTCAATTTGTCATCAATATTGTCGGACTGGGCATTCACAATCAAAATCATGGGTGTATGCAATACAGGAAGCAATTCCAATACCATAATTGCAACTGTTACCAACAGGGATACTACCACTGCCACCTTTATTAAGCCCGCACCGCAAATAATACCTACCGAAATAGACCACAGTAAATAAATCAAATCCATGGGATCCTTTACTGCTGTACGGAAACGCACAATGGATAATGCACCAACCATACCAAGGGAGATTACCACACTTGTCTGAATAGTCAAAATAATGCCTGCAGTAATCATGGTCAAGGCAACCAAAGAAATATTAAAGCTTCTGGAATAAAACGCCTTCTTTCCGGTCAGATAGTATACCGCAAAAATATAAAGACCAATCAAGCCTGCCACACAAATAACACCGGCAATAGAGCCCATAGTCAATTCATTCGCATTGACACCTTGCAAAAAAGATTTCTTAAGTACATCTGAAAAACTCATTTTCTCTCTCCTCTAAATTTAATTTTCTTTAACTTAATTTAAATTTACGACACATGTAATATTTGGAAAAAGCAGTCTGGTTCAGATTTTTTATCTGTACTGTGCTCTTCACAAAATCCGGTAAAAACTCATCATATTTTACTTCAAGAACGTGGGAATCCTTTTCCATTACCGGTCTGACAGGAATCTCCTTTTCTAAAAAGAGCTTTACGTTTTCAGTTCCGGAAATATTTCTGTCACAGGTAATTCTCACATTACCGGCCTTATATACAAAGGGGGTTCTGTCATACTGTACGATTACTTTGGGACGCAAAACCCGGGTATGATACTGCAAATAAAATTTCCGAAAAAGCGGTGACGGATTTTCCGGCATTTTACAGACTCCCTGTAAAATCTCCTGACATTGTTCCTTTGTCAATGCACAGGACTCCTTGTGATTCTTTCCGTTCAGCTTCTGTTTACACTCCAATGTAATGCGTTCCGTATTGCCATTATAGATTCGAATACGGAATTTTTCTCTGGCATTAACTCCGCTTTCATTTTCCTTCATACAGCTATTATGATAATCATCAAAATAGAGACTTCGTACAGTATATGTGCCGTCTGCACCTGCATGTGTATCTTTTTTACACAATTTAGAAATACGGTGTTCTATCAGCTGTAGCTGTTGCTCGCTACAGATATATTTTATCTCATTGCGGTATTTGGTATTGTTTCTAATGTCCATTTTTCCTCATACTTTTCTGTAAAATAGTTATCCAGCCATTCCATTCTCTTGGCTTGAAAATCCAACAGTTCTTCCAAATTGGTATTTACCTGATAATACTCCCAACGGGCATTTTCCCGTTCTACAGCTCCGGTACTCATTAAATAGGTGTAATTTTCCCTAAAAATCTGCTGAATAGCTTCTGTCTTTAAAAAGTCCTCTCTATACTGTCTCCATTTATCCGGCATGGTTTCCGTAATACTGTCCCTGTGATGCTCCAGCAATACCGGGAACCATTCCATGGCATAATTATAGGTATAATCCTTGTCAAATTTCACATTGTTCACGCCATCATCGGCATACACAATTCCAAAGGTCAAATCCAAATCCCAGGGAATGTGAAGCATCTGATAATTTCCCTGTGCATCCACATCTGCTACCAGATACATATTTTTGAAATAATTATCACTTCCACTGACCACCATGTTGAAAAACAGGATGTCCAAAGCATTTTCCCAATTCAATCTGCTAACAGCATCCGTTCTGCCGCCTTCTTCCCGATAGAAAAGATTCAAATAATCTCTCATGGGATACCATGCCTGATAGTAATCCTCTGCCGGTTTAGGATAACGAAGCCGAATGGACTGCATAAAATGGGAACCATCGTCCATCGCTGCCTGCATATAGGAATCCTCGGGAATTGCCCATGTTACAATCTTATATAATACATCATTATAATCTAAGTCAAGCTTTTTGGCATCCACAGGCTCTACCAGACAATATAACCCCTGATAATCATTATCCAAAATCAGCTCTACATATTCCATTTTGGCACCGGCTTCCTTTACAGCGCTTGCCCGGTCAAAATTTTCCCAAATCTGAGCTGCCGTCTTTTCTCTGATGCGACTTTCATCCATAACCATGGCATTTAATTTCCAACTGTCATCCTGACGCATTCCCAGTAGAGGCAAATTCAAATTTTCCCACTTTGCATCTTTCAAATCAATGGCATAGGGAAGCTTATCGAAATTAGAGGTGGAGGAGCCTTTTTCATGATACTCCACATTACATTCTATTGCTTCATAAGCAACCGTTCCAACTCCCGGATTGAACAGCCTAAGCTTTCCATAAGATAATACCTCCGGTCCGAAATATTCCGTATCACTGTCCGCATCATCGTAATTCTGCTCCTGGGAAAATTCCGTGTCTATACTGATTATGGGCATCCCTGAAACTACCAGAGACAACTCATAATATTCTTCTTCCGTTACCAGCCACATTGTAAAGCTATGTCCTTCTCTAATGGCAGCTTCTTTTTGCTGCCAATAATCATCCCAAGGTGCACAGATAAATGTATTATTTTCTTTCACGGATAGTTTTCCAAGCCATTTTTCCTGTTCAACGCTTTGAGAAACATACAATGTATGATTACTCTCGGAATAAGGAAGCAATATATCATCAAAATATATTTCAGGTCTTTCCTTTAATATCCCTTTCTGCTTTTCTCGCAGAAAATCCGAATTTTCAACAATGGGAATCCCCATAATCTTTGCGGTATATTCTATTGGAAGTCTGGCTGACACTGCCTCACCGACAAAAAAGCTGCCAATTATCAGCGCACTGACCAACCATAATACAAATGCAAATTTCCGCCTCATGCCTATGCTTATTCTCCATCGTGAGCCAATAAGGAAACAGAACGTATTCCCTCCATTGTATTGATTTCCTGAATCAAAGCCTCGCCATCACCCTTTATACGAAGCTCAATCACCATATCCATTCCATCTGTGGTAAGATTTCTTGATTTTACCTGATGGAAACGGGAATACTTCTTTACAATTTCCTTTACTTCTTTTTCCACACTACAGCTTCCGGCATCCACCAGCAACAGCATGGGTGCCTGCACACTTGGTAATAATTCCAAGCCTATGATTACAATTGTTAACAATACGGAAAGCACAATGGCAATCTTGAAAAAACAGGAGCCACATATAATTCCCACTGAAATGGACCAAAATAAAAATACCAAATCCATGGGATCCTTTATGGCAGTTCTGAAACGTACAATGGATAATGCTCCCACCATTCCTAATGAAATTACTACGCTGGACTGAATGGTTAAAATAATTGCCGCAACAATCATAGCCAAAGCTACAAGAGAAATATTAAAGTTCTTGGAATAAAAGGCTTTTCTGGAAACCAGACGGTATACCAGATAAATATAAAATCCCAAAACTGCTGCAGCAATAATGGCAACTGCTATTGTTGTGGTATTTAAATTAGAAGGATCCACCCCTCCAAATATAGCATTCTTAAGCTCTGTCAACAAACTCATTTGTCCTCCTCATCACCAGCCATTTGTTAATCAATCGTCCCATTGGAGAAAAGTCCTCTTTGACGATTGTCCTCTTCCTGCTTTGTTTCTTCCGGTGCCTTTTCTTCCGGCATTGCAGTATCCGAGGTTCTCGTTTCATCATCAATTACAATGTCAATGGTTGCACCTGCTGCCTCTGCTTCCGTTCCATTTACTGCCGATTCTGTAACTGCATCCTTTTCAGTTTCTTCCTTTGCACTTTCTTCCTTAGCTGCTTCATCCACAGTTTTTTCTTCCTTCACAGGCTCTTCAATGCCTTTTTCTTTACGGAAGATTTCCATAAACTCTTTACCGATAATGGTTTCCTTCTCAATCAGGAAATCTGCCAGCTTATCCATAATCTCGCGGTTTTCTTTCAGCAGGGATAATGCTTTCTCATAGCTGTCTTTTAAGATTACCACTACCTCATCATCAATTTCAGCGGCGGTCTTATCACTACAGTTCAGAGCAGTTCTACCCTCCAGATACTGACTTTCCACAGTAGCAAAGCCTGCCAGTCCAAAGCGCTTGCTCATACCGTAACGGGTCACCATGGAACGGGCAATATTAGTTGCCTTCTCAATATCATTAGCGGCACCTGTGGTAACAGTTTCAAATACAATCTCCTCCGCAGCACGTCCGCCCACCAGACTTACCAGCATATCACGAAGCTCAGCTTCCGTATTCAGATATTTCTCCTCCTCCGGCACATGCATAACATAACCTAATGCACCCATGGTACGGGGTACAATGGTAATCTTCTGCACAGGCTCAGAGTTTTTCTGCAAAGCACTGATTAACGCATGACCAACCTCATGATAGGAAACAATTCTTCTTTCCTCCTTACTCATGATACGGTCTTTTTTTTCCTTGCCTACCAGCACCTGCTCCACTGCATTGAACAAATCGTGCTGATTTACAAACTGACGTCCTTCCTTAACTGCATTGATGGCAGCCTCGTTAATCATATTGGCAAGGTCGGAGCCCACAGCACCGCTGGTTGCCAATGCAACGGCATCCAAATCCACAGTTTCATCCATCTTCACATCCTTGGAGTGTACCTTGAGGATTTCCACACGTCCTTTTAAGTCGGGCTTATCTACAATAATACGTCTGTCAAAACGTCCCGGACGAAGCAATGCCTTATCCAGAATCTCGGGACGGTTGGTAGCTGCCAAAATCAGAATACCCTTGGAGCTGTCAAAACCATCCATTTCGGAAAGCAGCTGATTTAAGGTCTGCTCTCTTTCCTCATTGCCACCGCCGTATTTGGAATCACGGCTACGTCCGATGGCATCAATCTCGTCTATAAAAATAATACAGGGGGCATTCTTGGTTGCTTCCTTAAACAAATCTCTTACACGGCTTGCACCCACACCTACGAACATCTCCACAAAGTCGGAGCCTGTCAAGGAGAAAAAGGGCACATGTGCCTCACCTGCCACTGCTTTTGCAAGTAAGGTTTTACCGGTTCCGGGAGGTCCTACTAAAAGCGCCCCCTTGGGCAGCTTTGCACCAATCTTGGAATATTTACCGGGATTGTGCAGGAAATCAACTACCTCCTGAAGGGATTCCTTTGCCTCATCCTCACCTGCTACATCCTTAAAGGTAACTCCTGTTTCCTTCTGTACATATACCTTGGCATTACTCTTTCCCACACCCATGGGACCACCGCTGCCACCAATTTTACGAAACAGCAGACTCATTAACACTACCATCAGTATAATGGGCAGGATGGAATACAGAATAAAGTCCATCATGCTGTTATCTTCCAGCTTACCTTTGGCATCTATACCCACTTCCAGCAAACGTGCTGTCAGGGTGTCGGAACTTTCTATCATAATAGCATAATAGGTAGGCTGATAGCTTGCCAGAAAAGGATACAGCTGCTGAAGTGTCTGAGTTCTCTCATCCGTTTCTGTAGCTTTCTGGGGCTTCAAAGTAAATAATACCCTGCCGGTATTCTGGATTTCTACTTTATCAACCACACCCGCCTCTATATATTCCACAAACTGGCTATAGCTTACTTCACTGGCATTGTCCGCACTGCCAAACACCATATTCCACAGCATAAATATCAACAGAACCGTACTTAGTCCTGCCATAACCAGCATAATAATCCCCGGTTTCTTGGGAGGCTGTCCATTTCCTCCGTTACCACGGTTCCCGTTGTTATGACCGCCATTATTACGGTCTCCATTATTATATTGATTCATTTGATTATCCATAGTAGCTCCTTCAATACTTTTTGACCAAGTCTATTTTATTATAGAGATAATAATGTGATAAATCAATAGCGCAAACGTGAAAAAATGGTGTTAAGTCTAAAAGATTTCTAAATTTTCCATTGATTTCGCATCCTTTTTTTTGTATGATACTAAGGTGTATGTTATCAATTGTTGAAGTTTTAGGAAAGGGGCGACAAAATGACAAAGACAGGCTTTGATAATGACAAATATTTAAGAATGCAGTCTGAAAAAATCAAGGAAAGAATCTCAACCTTCGGTGGCAAGCTGTATTTGGAATTTGGTGGCAAGCTATTTGATGACTATCATGCTTCCAGAGTATTGCCGGGCTTCAAACCTGACAGTAAAATCAATATGCTGGTTCAATTAAAGGAACAGGCTGAAATCGTTATCGTCATTAATGCAGAAGATATTGAAAAAAACAAAGTACGCTCCGATTTGGGCATTACCTATGATGTTGACGTGCTTCGTCTCATTGACGCCTTCAGAGGCTACGGCTTATATGTGGGAAGTATCTGTCTCACCAGATTTGCCAGCCAGCCCAGTGCCATTGCTTATCAAAAGAAATTGGAATCCTTGGGACTTAAGGTTTACCGGCATTACACCATATCCGGATACCCTTCCAATATTCCCATGATAGTCAGTGATGATGGCTTTGGCAAAAATGATTATATTGAAACCACCCGGTCTTTGGTGGTAATTACAGCACCGGGTCCCGGCAGTGGCAAAATGGCAACCTGTCTCTCCCAGCTCTATCATGAGTATAAGCGAGGCATTAAAGCAGGCTATGCCAAATACGAGACCTTCCCGGTATGGAATCTGCCCTTAAAGCATCCCGTAAATCTTGCTTATGAGGCAGCAACTGCTGATTTAAATGATGTAAATATGATTGACCCCTTTCATTTAGAGGCCTACGGAGAAACCTCCATCAATTACAATCGTGATGTGGAAATTTTCCCTGTTTTATGTGCAACCTTTGAAAAAATCATGGGAGAATGTATCTACAAATCCCCTACGGATATGGGGGTAAATATGGTAGGCTTCGGTATTATTGACGATGAAGCAACCAGAGCTGCTGCCAAGCAGGAAATCATCCGCCGCTACTACAATGCCCTCTGCCAGAAACGTCAGGGAAATGCGGATGATGAACAGCTTTTAAAAATTGAATTGTTAATGAAACAGGCGGACACCTCCATAGATGACAGACCTGTCATAAGTGCAGCAAAGGTAAAGGCTGAAACCACCGGAGAACCTGCCGCTGCCATTGAATTGCCGGATGGTCGCATTATTACCGGTAAGACAAGCCCTCTTCTGGGTGCTTCCTCCGCCATGCTGTTAAATGCTCTAAAGGCAATGGCAGGAATTGAGGATAGTGTACAACTAATCTCTCCTACAACCATTGGTCCCATTCAGGATTTGAAGGTAAAGCATTTGGGTAACCGCAATCCCAGACTTCATACGGATGAGGTATTGATCGCCCTTTCCATTTGTGCTGCTACGGATGAAACCGCAAAGCGTGCCATGAAACAGCTCCAAAACCTTCGTGGTTCCGAGGTACATTCCAGCGTAATTTTATCCCAGGTAGATATGAACGTAATGCGCAAGCTGGGAATTAATCTTACCTGCGAGCCCACCTATCAGTCCCAGAAACTGTATCACCAATAAAAAGCTTAAAAAGCCTCAACGCAAGCTTGATATCTCGCGTTGAGGCTTTCTTAATTATCTATTTTAACTATATTTCTATGAAAGCATATCAGGACTTAGTACTGTGCATCTCCGGTATAGGAAACCAATAATGCATTTTCCACACCCTCGATTTCCAGCATTTCTGCTACTACATCTTCTTTTTTAATTCTTACGGTATAGGTAAATTCAGTACTAATACCATCACTGGATTTGGATTTCAGCTTACTCTTAAGAGTGGACATTACATCTGCCACATCAGCCTCTGCAGCTACATTACAGCGTACAATCAACAGATAGCTCATTGCGCTCTTTCCAACCAAAAACATTACCATAAATACCAAACTGATTGCTACCGTTCCGATAATTGCAATAAAGAAGAGACCTGCGCCTGCAGTTAAACCTGCGCCGATTGCTACAAATAAGAAACCAACATCAAGGGGATCCTTCACTGCTGTACGGAAACGAACGATGGACAAGGCACCAACCATACCTAAGGAAAGTACGATATTGGATGAAATTGTCATGATAATAAATGCAACAGTCATGGTGGACATTACAATCAACAAGCCATAGTTTTCAGAGTATACAGCTCCTCTGTAAAAGAATTTGTATACAATGTACAAAATCAAACCGCACAACAGGGCAGTTCCCAGCACCAATCCGATATAAGGCAGGGATAAGTTCTCCACCAACCCCATCTGTGAAATATTTTCTTCCAAAATGTTTTTAATTGTATTCATTAGTATTTTCCCTCCATTTTTTCATTGATACACATTACATATTTTGAAGCAGCCGTCTGCACAGGTCTTATGCTGGCAATCAGGTTGCTGATATGCTCCGGTAAGTATTCGTCATATTTTACTTCCAGCACCATATATCCCGTCGGCAGGATATTGGCAAGGGTTCGCTTTTTTTCCAGACAGCCTTCCACCCTGCTTCCGGCAATTTCCTTATCAAAGGTAATTCTCACATTGGAAGCCGGATATACATAGGCTTCTCGCAGGTAATCCACCACCACAACCGGGTGAAAATGCTCCCGTTTTTGCAGCACCGCCAATTCTCCTAACGGGCCATCAGGAAGCTCCTGCCCCAATTCTATTTTGCCTGTCAGCACCTGTTGTACCTGCTGTGACGTAAGCTCCGTCTGAGTCTTATCAATCCGGGTACCCTTTTTGATTTTACATTCCAGATTACATTCCTCTGCATTCCCGTTGTAAAATCGCAATCGATATTTTCTCCGGCTGTCCGTACCACAGACCTTTTCCTCCAATGCCCGATATTCATCCGAATCAAAATAGATACTTCGAATAAAATAATTACCATCAGCCCCGGCGTACCTGTCCACTTTTAAAAAGGGAGTCAGTCGGGTCTTTAACAGGAAATATTGGGCAGGAGATATTACATACTTCAATTCATGCCTCATTTTATTCTCCTTCTGTCAGTATTTCAATAAATTTCCCTGTATCTCCATATCTCTGGTAAATTCCGTTTGAAAGTAAATCCGGAATGGTTACCTTTTCCAATTGCTTTTCCCGATATGTGAACGTAACTGTTTCTCCTTCCTTAAGATTAAAATTCATGCCATTTCTGCCAAGCACTTCTTCATCCATGTTATCCCTGCCATAATATTTTATGGTATCTCCCGGCTCAATCACCGCTGCAGGCAATGGATATCTATAAGCATCCTCGCTGTCGCTGAGGTAGTAGCCCCTTGTTTCAATGGGCTTATCAGAACGATTAATCAGCTCTATATAATCATTTTGTCCCTTGGAACAAATGCGGTTCAGCTCTAAAATAGGCTCCTCCGAATCATGTACAACCATTTCCACCGAAATACTTCCTTCTACAATATCAGAAGCAGTTAAAGTCAACTCGTCTTCCTTTCGTATTTCTCCGTTTACCAGCCAATGGTCAAAAACCTCATTCTTTGCCATTACCGGTGTTAACACCACCGGCACATCTCCAAAGTAAATTCCCTCAAAGCTTTCCTCTTCCAAAAAGATGGAGTTAATATTCAAATCCGACATTCCGCTTTTGGTTACATATAACATATACCAGTTAGCAAAATCGTAACCAAAGGAAAGGGTCATATCCGTCATGGCAGTTCCCGGATGAAGCTCAGCATATTCCAAAATACGCTGATAATTTAATTCCACATTGTCATAATAGATACTGGCATCGGTTTCCCAATCCCATAGGGAATCCTTCATTAAATCGGTTTCCTCCAGCATATAATACAGCTCATCATATCGGGATAAATGCATTTCTGCCAAGGTTTCTTCCACATGCTCATAGGACATGGCATGATTGATTAAGTCCAAGGTATATCCCGTAAAGTATGCCTGACAATCCTCCCTCTCCATTAATGCGGCGAAAAGGGGAGCTTCCCCGGAAAGAATCCGACTTAAGGTAAAATCCTCTGAACCGGTTCCAATGCTGTCATTATACAACATTAGCCCAAAGGCATAATCCACATCAAAAAGCATATGGCGGTAACGTCCGTCAAATACAGTCCCCTCCTGATATTCACCATCCGGGGACACATAACGATACACTCTTACATTATTTCCGGGCCAGTCCACATTGCCCACATAATTCTCAATGGCAAAATATTGTAAATAATTTTCAATATCCAATACTTTTTCGAGAGCTTTATAATTCTGCTCATCCGTCAAATCCAACTCCGCAAACCTGTCATACAGTTCATTGTATTCCTCCACATAGGACTGTATATGGGAATCCTCCTCCGACAGCTTTTTATCATCGCCGCCCTCCAATACCACAAATTCCCCGGTATGCTCACCGTAACGGTTGATAAAATATTGGTCATCAAAACCATTTTCCAGCCAATAGATACCATAATATCTGCCGTTTATATAAACACAGACCGGTTCCGCCTGCATTACATCAGGAAATCCTGCTTCTCCTGCAAGTCTGCCTGTCAATTCACTTCGAATAAATCCAAAACCATTGTCATTTCCGCTGTTACGAAGAATCAGACGTTTATGCTCCTGTGCTACCGTACCATCAGTAGCAGATACCAATTGGGTCAGTACAGGATATTGAAACTCATTTTGCACATCGTATTCACTGCGGGCATACAACCGAAAGGATTTCTGATTTTTCATACGGGTCATGGCACCGTAGATTCTGACTCCGCATTCCTGAGAAAGAATACTATCTCCGTCCGCGGTAAAATATTCCATGTAAACTTCCCGCTCATACTCCTGTCCACGATTGGTAAAATTAGCTTCCACTCCGTTCACATTATAAACATCCGGATTGGCTTCCTTATATTCATCATAGGTACGCCCGGGTACAAAAATACCCTCTTCATAACCAAACAGTTCTTCTTCATCCCCGGCTATATGAAGTACATTATTGTGATATCTGATATCCACATTGGAACCGGTAAAAAAGGTTCTGTTTATGGTTGCTGACTCATGCCCCTCTTCATCATAGGCTTTAAACCGAAAGGTTTTGACAGCAATTTCCTCCCCTGCCTCCACCATTATAGGTTCTTCATAAAGCTTGCCGGTATCCCTATCAGGTTCACTTCCGTTATCCGAATAATATACTGTAGTCCCAATGGGCGCTTTTACGCTGAGAATCCTGTCTTCCTGATAAAATCCGCTGTCTAAGGATATCTCTATTTTCTCAATCTCCTGCTCCTGCTGTGGTGCTTTTCGGCTTAACCCCCAAGCTGCCGCAATCAAAATTCCAAGCAAAGGTATCCCTATTAGCAGAAAAATTATAGCATTATTGTCCAAACTCTTCAATAAATTTCTGTTTCTTGTCATTCCACTTGTAAACTCCGTTTTGAGACAAATCCGGTAATACTACAGACTCCAATACTTCCGTTCCATAGGTCAGGGTAATGGTTTCTCCCGTCTTTATGTTAAAATTCATTCCGCTCTGTCCCAATGCCTCCACATCCATGCAATCCTTACCATAAAATCTTCTGGTTTCACCAGGTCCTATGATAGTGGTTGGCAGCATGTATCTGTGAATATCTTCCGTGTCACTGAGGTAGTAACCTCTGGTGCTAATATTTTGGTCGGAGCAGTTGATTAACTCAATATAATCACTTGCTCCCTTGGACTTAAGGGCATTTATCTGCAAAACCGGTTCCTCCACTGTATGAACCACCATTTCCACATACATCTGTCCTTCTACAATATCCTCATAGGTAAGAGTTAAATTTTCCCCTTCTCTGACTTCTCCGTTTACCAGCCAATAATCAAAGACCTCATTCTTTGCCATTACCGGAGTTAATTCCAGCGGAATATCACCAATGTACCAGCCGATAAAGGTATCCTTATCCACAAATACGGTATTTACCTTCAAATCAGAGAATCCGTTCTTAGTCACATTCAGACAGAACCATTTCCCAAAATCATAACCCCAATACATTGTCATATCCGAATAGGCGGTACCCGGATGCAGCTCGGCATAATCTACAATCACCTGATAGTTTTCTTCAAACTCAGTGTAGCTTTGGGCTGTGGGCTCCCACCATAAAGGATCCTCCAACAGACTTCCTTCCTCAAACATATAACGCAGTTCCGCCTCTCTGGATGCATGCATTTCTGCCAAGGTCTCCTTTACATGCTCCGTGGACATAGCTCCGTTAAACAAATCACATACATAGCTTGCAAAATAATCCCTGCAATCCTGCCGCTCCACTAATGCCTTAAACAATGGATAGCCACTGGTTACAATTTCCGTCAGATATTCTTCCTCAGGATCCATACGCAAGCCAAAGGCATAATCCAAGTCATACAGCATATGACGATATCGTCCGTCAAAAACCGTTCCTTCCTGATAATTCCCATGGGGAGACACATAACGATACGCCCTTACATTATTTTGGGGCCAATCCCCATTTCCCAAATAATATTCAATGGCATAATACTGTAAATAATTTTCAATATCCAAGACCTTTGCCAACGCCTGATAATTTTCTTCAATGGTCAAATCCATAGCGCCAAACTTTTGATATAGTGCATTGTATTCCTCTACATATTTCTGTACCGTCGGATCCTCATCCGCACTTTTCAGATTATCCGAGCCCTCCAGCACTACAAATTCACCCTCATGCTCTCCATACTTGTTTATGAAATATTGAGCATCATAACCATTTTCCAACCAATAGACTCCATAATAAATTCCATTGATATAGACACAAACAGGCTCTGCATACATTACATCCTGAAATCCGGCTTCGTCTGCCAGCCGCAGTGCCAATTCATTTCGCAAATATGTGACACCACTGTCATTCCCAGCATTGCGTACCACCAGGCGTTTATGCTCCTTTGCCACGGTGCCGTCAGCTTCGGACACAAAATCAGGTATTACAGGATAATCAAACTCATTTTGTACATCATATTCCTTTCGGGCATATAACCGAAAGGATTTTCTATGCTTTACTCTGGACAGATTTCCATAAACCCGGATCCCACATTCCTGGGACATAAGGCTACTTCCCCGGGGGGTAAAATATTCAATATAAACCTCTCTCTCTGTATCGTCCCCCCGCTGCATAAAATTAGCATCCACATTCTCATAAAGCACTGCCTGAGGATTCGCCGCCATAAACTCATCAAAGATTTTGCCCGGCACAAAAATACCATTTTCGTAACCAAATAATCCGTCCGGGTCACCAAAAACACAGAGCACATTATTGGTATACCGAGCATCCACCTCCGTACCACAGATATAGGTGCGATTGATTGTCTCGGATTCCCTTCCGTCTGCATAATATGCCTTAAAACGATACCCATAAATCATTTCCGTCTCAGTTGGCAAAAGTGCTATGGGCTCCTTATATACTTTTCCTGTTTCTGCAGTAGGTTCTTCAAAATTGTCGGTATAATATACTGTTGCCCCTGCCGGCACAGTTACCTTAACACTCTGATTCTGTGTGTAAAAACCACTATCCAGAGATATCTCTATTTCCTCTGCTGCTGCCTGCTCGGCAACTGTGGGAGTCATTTGTAGCTGTCTTTGAAAAAATGCCCCTGCTGCAAGAATGCATAACAGGGGAATTGATATCAGCAACAGCCGTTTCTTCTGATTGGGCTGATTCATTTCTTTACCTCTAACATTAACATCCGGAAACAGTTTACCACATATTTTTCTAACGGTAAATAATATACTTACAGATGGGATTGCCCATGGAGGAGAATTTTTCCTCGTATTCTGTCATAATATTACCTACCATTAATGCTTCATCCTTATGCAAATCATAGGATATGGCACGGGCTTTCCAACCCGCCGGCTCCAGCTCCTCTACCGCAAAATCAAAGAGCTCCCTGTTGTCCGTTTTAAACTCCAGCTGACCGTCCCTTTTTAAGATAATGTCATAGCGTGCCAAAAACTGTCTGGAAGGAAGACGGCGTTTTGCATGTCTGTCCTTTGGCCAGGGGTCTGAGAAATTCAGATAAATTCTATCTACTTCACCCTTTCCGAACACCTTGGTAATATCCTCCGCATCCATGCGGATAAATTTCAGATTGGGGAGCTCCTCTTCTTCCATTTTTTGAATGGCACGAAGCAGTACGCTGGAATATTTTTCAATACCCACATAATTAATTTCCGGATGCTCCTTTGCCATTGCATGAAGAAATTTTCCTTTTCCCATTCCGATTTCAATATGAATGGGATTACTATTTCCAAATATTTCTCTCCAGGTTCCGGGACATTCCTCCAGGCTCGCTTCCTTTACCACGTAGGCACTGTCTGCAATTACTTCTCTGGAACCTGTTATATTTCGTAATCTCATATTTTTCCTCCAAATTTCATAAGAGTGATGCTTAAAACAATAGCACACATAGATTCAATTTACTTTATCCGAGCATTATTGTCAATTATATACGATATTTTCATATATTTTTTTACTATGGTTTTTGGGCAAAATAGTGTATGATATATATTGGTATATTTTACAGAAAGGTGAATACCCGTTTTATGCATACAAAAAAAATTATCATTCATAAATGGTGTGGTAAAATTGCAACCGGACTACTCTCCGTATCCTTGTTCTTTTCTCAGGGGCTTACTGCTTTTGCCACCAATATTAAAGAACAGAATATTGCTGCACATATTGCCATGCCCATTCAATCCAACGAAATTGACAACTGGCCTACCGGTCCTACCGTCTGCGCAGAGGCAGCTATTTTGATAGAAGCAGACACCGGTACCATTCTATATGCCAAGAATATTCACCAAAAGGAATATCCGGCAAGTATTACCAAAACCTTAACCACATTGATTGCTTCGGAAACCTGCTCTTGGGACGAGCTGGTTACCTTCTCTACAGATGCTGTTTTTGATATTGACAGAGGAAGTAATCACATCGCTATCGATGTAGGGGAAAAGCTGACCATGGAGGAATGTCTTAACGCCATCCTGATTCGTTCCGCCAATGAGGTTTCATTGGCAGTGGCTGAGCATATCTGTGGCGGACCCTGGGAAGACTTTGCAGTGATTATGAATGAACGTGCTAAGGAGCTGGGGTGCTTAAATTCCAATTTTGTAAACCCCAATGGTCTTCCCAATGAAAACCACTATACCACAGCCTATGATATGGCTATGATTGGTAAAGCTTTTTTTGCCAACGAAGCATTATGTAAAATCACCCAGACTCCCATGCTTCGTATATACCCTTCCGAATATCAACCGGATGAAATTACGGAAGTAAACAAAATGGAATTAATTCCCACCGGGAAATATGCCTATGAATATTTGGTGGGCTGTAAAACCGGTTATACCAATGATGCCAGAAGTACCCTGATATCCTGTGCGGAAAAGGACGGCATGAGGCTCATCTGTGTAGTACTAAATGATGAAAGCCCTTATCAGTATGAGGATACCATTGCTCTGTTTGACTATGGCTTTAACAACTTTGACAAGGTGAATGTATCGGAATCGGAAACTAAATACAGCATTGACAATACCGGTTCTTTTTACAGTGACAACGATATCTTCGGCAGCTCCAGACCCATCCTTTCCTTAAATGAGGATGCCTGTATTATCCTGCCTAAGACCATAACCTTTGCAGATACCCTTTCTACTATATCCTATGACGTAGAACAGGAAAATCAAGTGGCAATGATTACCTACAGCTACCATGATGTCACACTAGGTTCCGTCTCCGTGGATTTTGCCGTTCCCCAAACGGATGCCTTTTCCTTTGATACCGTTCCTGAAATTGCCGAGCAGGAAAAACCGGAGGTAAAAGAGGAGGAAGAGGAACCCTCTTTTGTTTTTGTAAATGTGGTAAAGGTTTTTGCTATTATGGGCGGAATCGGCGCATTGATTTTAATTGTTATTATTGTGATGTTCCTTTTGAAAAATTATCAGTTCTCACAGCGAAACACACGGGGTTCCTGGCGCAGAGAACGAAAAAGGCATCCTTCCTCACGACACCTGCCGGTATTTCATCGAAACATTCGCGTTTCCATTGGAAGCAGCTACAGACAGCATCGTAAATACCAGATTAAAGAAGCAAAATATAAACGTCGTCGCAGAAGAAAACGACCAAATAGATTCAGGGATTATGATTTTTAATCATAATCCCTGTTTTGTCTTGCGTTTTCTGCGAAGCTCCCTTGCACGCTCACATCTTTCTTCAATTTCCTTTACTTCTTCCTCAGAAATAAACTTTGTGGTTTTTACCACATATATTTTCCCGTCATCGGATTTCCGCACTCGGATTTTGCCCTTTAAGTATCCATGCTTTTCACAATACGCCACCGCATAATAATGCCTGCCGTTGGGAGTAAACCACCTAATACGCTTCCGAAGATTTCTATGACAAACATAACATTTTGTGGAGCTTACCTCCCTATCAGCAAAGGCTTCCGTCTTATCCCCAAACTTCCTCGAAATATACTTGGTATAGGTATCAAACTGCACCTTAATCTCTGCCTTACGGTCAGCAGGAGGACAAAACACATCATAGGAAACATTTTTCAAAATTTCCGAATGCTCTCTAATCAGTCCTGCCAAAATCTTTGCCGTATAATAGGCATCACTAAAGGCTCTGTGAAAGGGGATATCCTTTTCTATTTTCAAATAATCAATGGCATACTCCAAAGCTCTGCGCTGCTTTTTATCCTCCTCAAACACCAGAGTAAACAGCTTTTGCACATCTAAATAGGCAATAGGGCCTTGTGACATAGGTGTCATATTGTAAAACTTCATATTTCTCTGAAGCTCTGTTAAATCAAGACAGCCCCAAGTGCAGAAGATATAAGACTCCTGTCCACACCATTCCAAAAAACGTTCTGTTACGGATATAAAATCCTCTCCTCTTTCCAGCTCCTGCATCTGCATATGAATGAGCTTGCTGGTAATATGGTGCATCTCCTGATATATCTGCGGCTTTATCAGCTCGCTGAATTCACCAAGCATAACTCCTGCATCATTTAATTGAATGGCACCTATTTCAATAATTTCAAAGGGAAGCTTGGTCACTTCCTTCTCCAGACCTGTATTGCTTTGATTCCACTCCAAATCCAAGACAATATAATTCATTTATTTATCCTCAAATAAAACTAATTGAACGCATGCTCCATCCAGGTATGTGCAAGATTTATCCATGAAGTACATTCCTCCTGCATCGCACCACCATCCGCAGAGGCAGTTAAATAGTTTGCCAAAGATAGTCCATGTCCTCCCTTGGGATACATATGAAATTCTGTAGAAATTCCTGCCTTTCTAAGAGCACTTACCAAAAACAAAGAATTTTCTACCGGAACGGAACCATCCTCAAAAGTATGCCAAATAAATGCCTTAGGAGTCTTTTCAGAAACCTGCTTTTCCAAAGACATCTTCTCTCCCAATTCCTCTTCCTTGTCACCCAGAAGATTTTCAAAGGAACCTCTGTGAGCAAATTCTCCGGAGGTAATAACCGGATAGCAGAGAATCATGCCATTGGGGCGAAGCACCTCATGCTCCTCTTTGGAAAGACCGATTCCTTCCGCCACAAAATCCTCATCCCAAAACATTCCTAAAGATGCAGCCAGATGTCCGCCGGCAGAGCATCCCTGTACTACGATTCTTTCTGCATCCACATGCCACTCATCAGCATTCTTCCGAATCAGTGCCATAGCAGAAGCAAGCTCCAAAAGAGCGGTAGGATATTTGGCAGGTGCACAGGAATAACGCACTACTGCTGCATGATAGCCCATAGCCATAAACTGTAACGCCATACTCTCCGCCTCTCGGTCAGAGGTTCTTGCATAACCACCGCCGGGACATATCAATACCAGCGGGCGATTTTCAATTGCCAGTTGTTCTGAATACTCCTGTATATAAGTAACCAGTTTTGCTCCCTCAAGGGAACCCTCTACCTTTAATGGATATGTATTGTGTATCATAATGTAGTATCCTTTCCAAATATTTCTTCATATTTTTTATTTAGCCATTTCAGTAATTCATAGATTCCTACTGCAGCGTAAGGAAGCATTGCCAAATAGTAAGGAAATACATACCTTGTTTTTGCCTCCCACATCATACTAAACAGAAAGCCTCCAAACACACCTATCAGCAGGAGATAATTTTCAATTTGATGCCACTTTTTTCTGATTATAAGCAATAAACTTAGCACAGCACCATAAACCACCAATTGATGAAGATTCATTTCTGCCTCCAAAAATCCCCTCAAATTACCAAAATACACCTGCTTTGCCAAGCCCTTGGGTTCTTCCGCAAAATTATTATTCATGGCAAGGCATTGATACATGGGGGCATTCCATTGGGATGCCAGCTTCCGGTAATAGAAATCTGCCAGATATGCGGGATTATCCTTATTTGTTTCCCAAAATTCTTTCAGATATTCCTTTACTGCCTGCTTTGTTTTGTCCACATCATAATCATTTTCCACCATTGCCAATTGGTCATAGTAATTGTGCCAGCCGGCTCTTCCATTATCGTCATTTACTCCCATAGCAATATAAACCACGGAAGGTACTGCCTGACTATCCTCCGGAATCAGCTTCTCATAGGTTACATTGATATAAGTCTGGAACAACAGAATACTCAACAGAATACTTCCCAGAATTACAGGAATTCTCCAATTCCAGTCTCTGCACAACCGTATCCCTGCCACTATCACAAATGCAATGATGAAAATCAAAGTGTTTTTTCGAAACTGCACTGCCGCTCCCAAGGCAATACTCAATAAAAGTACCTTTACCCAGGAAAACCTTTCCAATGCCCATAAGAACATCCATGCAGCAAACATGGTTAATGCGGTAGAAATCATTTCTCCGTAAACAAAGGGCACATAACCATACAGGGGCACACAGGTACCCATCAAAAACAGATAAAGACCTGCCACAATCCGCTTCTTATCGGATAATCTTTTTACAATCTCATAACCGGAATAAATTAACACCGGAACCATCAACGCATTCAAATACTGAAATGCCTGATAATTACCATTTCCAAAAACCTTAAACAGCAATCTCAAAAAGGTAATCTGTCCCAACTGATGTCGAAACAATCCCGCATACTGTCCTAAATGTAAGCCCTCATAATTGCCATTCTCAAAGGCCTCTGCCTGACTGCATATGTAAAACTGGTCTGCCTGAGGCGCCGCATCCACCGCTCCGACCCAATAGATACAAAATATACCTGCCAAAATGCTTACAATCCCTGCAATCAAGTCCATATTCCATTTGGGCTTTCCGGCATTCTGCCATCGATACACCAACAGCGCACCTAAAGCAAAAAGACATAACAGGACAAGATTCCATACTATGGAATCCCCTACGGGAGAAACATATTCCTCTATCAAATCATAATCATTTATCCAGGTCTCTACCAGACTAAGACAGAAGAGTACTGCAAATAAAAGACTGGAAAATGCACAAAAGATTTTTGCCAATCTTTCTTCTGTTATTATTCTTTTCATACCTTTAATCCTCTGACACAGCAGCGGTTTTTCGCAGTTTTATACTCCACAAAAACTTAACTAATTCATAAATGCCTACTGCTGCATAGGGTAACATCATTAAATAATAGGGAAAGACATAACGGGTCTTTGCCTCCCACATCATACTAAATAGAAAACCACCGAAAACGCCGATTAACAGCACATAGTTACTAATATGTGTCCATTTTTTTCTTACCAATAACAACAATCCTAAAATTCCGCTATATACCACAAGCTGGTGCAGATTCATTTGCCAATCCACCAATGCACGCCATTTCCCTATGTATATATCCGTCACAAAATTTGCCTGCTCCTTCTCCCTGTGATTTGTCATAATAAAACATTGGTACAAGGGCGCATTCCATTGTGAACACATCTTATTATAGTAAAATTCGGAAGCATAACCGGGATTTTCCTTACAATGCTCTACAAAATCAAGCAGATATTCCTTTGCTGCCTGATTGGTCTTTTCAATATCATAGCCATTATCCCGAAAGGCAAACTGATCATAAAAATTGTGCCAGCCCGCCATTCCATTGTCAGAATTTACCCCCATGGCAATAAAAACGCTGGCAGGAGCGGAATGACTATCCTCCGGAATAAATTTAGCATAAATTCCATTAATTATTCCCTGAAACAATAATACGCCCGCAAGCATTCCTCCCAAGGTTATCAAAGCCTGACGCTTTTTCTGTCCCAAAAGCTGCACCAAAAGCACGATCCCAAAGGCAATTACCAGAATCAAAACATTCCTTCGAAGCTGCACCGCAACTCCCAATGCCAAACTGAAAAGAATCACTTTTACAACAGAAAATTTCTTCTCTATCCACAAAAGCATCCAGCCTGCAAAAATCACTAAGGCTGTGGAAGCAATCTCACCATACACAAAGGGAACATAGCAATACATAGGCAGACAAAATGCTGTCAGTATCAAATAACAAAGCTCTGCCATGTGGCTGTCCTCAGACAATTGCTTTACGATTTGATAGCCGGAGAATATTAATATGGGAATCATAACAGCATTAAAATATTGATATGCCTGATAATTTCCCATACCAAAGAGCTTGTACAGCACACGAATAAAGGTTATCAGCCCCAGCTGCTGTTGATAAATGCCTACATACTTTCCTTGCGCCAATGCGGAGGTATTTCCCATTTCAAATTCCTCTGCAAATCGGACAATATAATACTGATCTGCCAAAGGTGCCGCCGCAGTGCCATTTATCCAATAAATGCTAAAGGCCAGGGCAGCCAGACTTAAGACCATTGCCACAATATCCAGATTTCCTTTTATCAGTTGCTTTTTTTCCAAGCCATATATGAGGATGCCCACTAACAGGACAATGCCAAGCCCCAACAGATTCCACAGCATGGAATCCGGTTGGGGATACACATATTCACTAATCTGCTCCCGATCATTGACCCAGGTTTCTACCAAACTGAAATAAGTAAGTACTGCAAAGAGAAGAGTTGCCAAAACACAAAACAGCTTTGCAAAAATTCCTTCCACTCTCATCCTAGTACGCTCTTCCCCAATATACCATCTTCTTTGCAGGCTTACCACAGCATACACAGGTGTCTGCAAGCTGCTCCTGCTCAAAAGGCATGCAACGGCTGGTTACGCTTAATTTTTCTTTAATCAAATCCTCACATGCCCGGTCTTCACACCACATTGCCTTTACAAAGCCGGATTTTTCATTGAAAATCTGCTCAAACTCTTCCATGGTTACCGCACTGTAGGTATGCTCCTCTCTATGAGCTCTTGCTCTCTCCAGCATATCCTTCTGCATGGTATCAAGCACTTCTCCTACCTTGCTCTCCAATTCGTCAAGTGCCACCTCAATCTTTTCTCTGGTGTCACGACGACAGATTACACACTTACCTGCTTCAATATCCTTAGGACCGATTTCCACACGGATGGAATAGCCTCTCATCTCAGCCTCAGAGAACTTCCAGCCGGGAGACTTATCGGTATCATCCACCTTTACACGGAAATTGGAAGAAAGCTTATCACGCAACTCATATGCCTTGTCCAAAACCCCTTCCTTTTTCTGCTGAATGGGAATAATGCATACCTGTACCGGTGCCACTCTGGGAGGCAGTACCAGACCTTCATTATCACCATGGGTCATGATGATTGCGCCAATCAGACGGGTGGTCATACCCCAGGAGGTCTGATGCGCATATTTCAAGGTATTATCCTTATCTGCAAACTGAATACCAAATGCCTTGGCAAAGCCGTCACCGAAGTTATGGCTGGTACCGGACTGTAAAGCCTTACCGTCATGCATCAAGGCTTCAATGGTATAGGTTGCCACTGCACCTGCAAATTTCTCCTTCTCGGTTTTCTGACCCTTAATTACAGGAATTGCCAAAACCTCTTCCAAGAAAGTAGCATATACATTCAGCATCTGAATGGTTCTTGCCTCTGCTTCCTCTGCGGTAGCATGAACGGTATGTCCCTCCTGCCACAAAAACTCTCTGGAACGAAGGAAGGGTCTTGTTTCCTTCTCCCAGCGAACTACGGAACACCACTGATTATATACCTTGGGCAAATCTCTATAGGAATGTACATCATTTTTGTAAAAATCACAGAACAGAGTCTCAGAGGTAGGACGTACACAAAGTCTCTCCTGCAGTTCATTCAAGCCACCATGAGTTACCCATGCAACCTCAGGTGCAAAGCCCTCTACATGATCCTTCTCCTTCTGCAACAGAGATTCAGGAATAAACATGGGAAGATATACATTCTCCACACCGGTTTCCTTAAATCTTGCATCCAGCTGCTTCTGAATCAGCTCCCAAATTGCATAGCCCGCAGGCTTGATTACCATACACCCCTTTACGCTGGTGTAATCAATAAGCTCTGCTTTTTTAACTACGTCAGTATACCACTGGGCGAAATCCACGTCCATTGAGGTAATTGCTTCTACCATTTTCTTGTCTGCCATTTTTTCATTTCTCCTTTTAAATAAATGTTATTGGTCTAACCCAAGTTGTTCTTTAATTTCATCCTCCAGGAAGTGCCAGCCTCCCATTTCCGGCAAGGCTTCTTCCATTTTTGCCTTTTGCTTCTCTGCCCGGGCAGTATCTCCTGTTTCCAGAAATGCCCTATAAAGGGATGCTGCTTCAAAGTATTTTGCCACACCATAATATTCCTTCATGGAACCGTTTGCATTGACGCCCTCTGCAACATTTTGATGATACATGCCTACCGTAGCATAAAAGTCATTATCTTCTATACGATAATAAAAGTTATCCTCGTCATAGGTCCAGGAGTAATCATAAACCAGCTCATACATTGCCGCACAGCCACAGATTACCGTAACAATGCAAAGGATTACAATTACAAAATTCAAAATAAAATTAATCGCATTTTGCCGAGCGATTCTAGTTTCATTTTCCATTCAGCATTCTCTCCTCTATCAATACTATTCTTTTGGCTCCGGACAGGTTATCCCAGCCTTCCAAATCCTCCTCGGTAAGCCCACAATAGGTATGCAGTAATGCCTTTACATTTTCTTCTATTTTTGCTACCGCTTCCATATTTTCTTCTGAATCCGCCCCTTCATAATAGGCATAGTCCTGTGGATCCAGAGCATCATAAAAGTAATCCAGGTGATAGGCAATGTTATCAATATAACGCTCTTCCTCTCCCTCATACCGGTATTCCTTTTGCATTCCCGAATAGGCGGACAGAATACTGTCATAGAGATATGCGTACTGCTGGCAGGCACGCATGATGGGATAATACTTTTCATAAGGACTATCATAATAATCAATATCATTGCTATCCCAAAAAGCACTAAATCCCAAATAGTCCTCCTCTGCTATATACTCATCCATAATGGCGGAATACTTTTTAAAGTTCCCTTTTGCCTTTGCACGATTGATTGCAGAATTAATTTCATAGCTTTGGGCTCCCAGCACAATAAATACTATCATAATCACCAACAAAATTGCTATAATGCCGGCTCTCACAGTAAACCCGGTATAATTACTGGTAACCTTATTTATCTTACTCTGAGTGTTCTGAAACTCTCCCTGATAACGATACATATCCTGTACATGCTTTTGAGCATGCTTATTGAGGCTACCACAATAAGGACATTTGGTTTCCTCAAGGGTCAGATTTCCTCCACAGCTTTCACATTTCATTTCTTCCTGTTCTCCTTCTTCCACTTCTTGATATAATCCTCACAGAGGTCAAAATCCGGATAACCGTAATTTTCATCCATATATTCTGTAAACTCAGCCCTCTCCTTGTCCGTAAATTCCCATCTGCTGTGGAAATCCTCCAGATATTCCTCTACAAAGGGCTTAATCCGCTCTATTTCATCCGCATCCATATGTTCTTTTATGTATGGTCCCTGAAATTTCCAGCCATAATATACCAATTCCTTATAATAATAATCGGAAAGCTCTTCCCCTGCCTCAACTTGTTCCAAAATCTCCTTCATAAAATAGGCATCATCCAAAATACTACAAAAATCATCATGCTCCCATTCATATAAGGGACGGTCTTCCTCCCATGCGGTACGATACATTTCTCTCAACTCATCATAGGCTCCCTGCTCATAAAGTTCATCCATGATGGGGTAATTCGCCTGTCTCCATTGATAGTCCGCCTGTAAATCTCTGGGCGGTTCATAATATGCCAGAAAATACAATCCGGCAAATACCGCTGCCAAAACCACCAAAATAATTCCAATAATGATAAAAAGCTTTTTCAGCTTCTTAACTTCCTTTTTTACTGCCTGCTCTGGCAGACTTCCCAAATTTTCCATGTCCGTACGGACATTTTCCAGCTTATTCAGGTATTCTGCTTCTGCCCCCTTATAATTAATTGTGCCGCAATAAGGACATGCCGCCAGCATGTCATCATATTTTCCACTACAAAAAGGACATTCTTTTTGTTTTGCCATTTTTAATACTTACTCCCTATCTTGTCAATTACTATTCATAATACAACATCTTAATTGGGGCGTGCAATATTTTTTCTATAATTTGCTCCTTTGTTCTATAAATTCACGCTTTAATCCCAGCAATTTCTTTATCTGCATCAGGATATAGAACAAAATAGCCCTGGCTTCAAATTCTTCCCTGCTCTCCGGCAGCTTCTGTTGCTTCATATCTGATAAAAGCTGCTCTAAATCTTCTAAAAGTGTTATTACCGTATTATCCTTATGAAAACCCTGTTCAATTCGCGCCAGTAGCCCTGCTACCTGCTCTGCCTGCTTGGGCAAATAAACAATGGCTTTTATATTTTGATAAATTTCCTGCAACACCACACACTGCTGTTCCCGCATACGGATATAATCCAGTTCCCCGGTATCCTGCCCCAGCAATGCATTATTATAATTGGCTGCGGCGCAGAGTTTTGCCTCTTCCAGTGATTTTTGCAGTGCAAGAAAACAATTAGAATTATATTCCGTCTTATCCTCCACCAACAGCCACTGTGACATACGTTTCAGGATTCCCTTTATCTGTTCGTCCACTGCCAATGCCAAGCGGTCAAATTCCTCTTCCTTACGATGCAAATGCAAATTAATCATAATACCCATACCGGTACCTATCAAAAATAATAGGATTTCATTCAGTACCCACCTCGGACTCATACTTCCTTCCGCCAGAAAATGGGTAATCAACACGGAATCCATTGCAAGGGCTTCTACCCAGCCCCTCCAAAGGCAGAGTAACGCAAATAAAAACAAATACACTACAAATGCCCACAATGTAAAATCCAGTATCCCAAAGCACAGGCCGGCAATTACTAAGGCTGCCACAAATGCCAGCCCACGATTACGGGCACTTTTGAAGGTCTCTCTTTTGGTGTTCTGAATACTGAGCACCGTAATAATCCCTGCGGATGCGGAATATGCAAGTCCCAATTCCCCTGCAAGGGCTATGGAAAGTACTGCTGCCACTGCAATTTTTATGCTTTTTATCAACTGATTTTTCCAATTTTTCATACACAAAATTCCTTTTTACTCTTTCATTTTCTTGCTTTCCGTTCTTAGTTTTTTTATAATCATTATATGCTATCAAAACCCAAGAATCCGGAGGACATTTCCATGAATCGTACATTAACTTATACTATTGAATCAGAATATCATGGTTGTCCTGTCAGCCGCTACTTAAAAAGCAAGGGCTATTCCTCCCAAAACCTGATTGAATTAAAAAAAATGCCGGAAAGCGTGCTTGTCAATCAAAAATGGGTTTATATGAATCATCTTCTGCAATCGGGAGACATCCTGACTATCCATATTACAGAAACTGCTTCCTCTGAAAAAATTCCTCCGGTAAAGCTGCCTCTTGACATTATCTATGAGGATGAGGACCTGATGGTAATCAATAAACCTGCTGACATGCCCATTCACCCTTCCATGAATAATTACGAAAATTCCTTAGGCAATGCTTTGGCATATTATTTTACCCAGCAGGAAAAACCCTTTATTTTTCGCTGTATCAACAGATTGGACAGGGATACCTCAGGCTTAACCCTGATTGCCAAGCACATGGTCAGTGCAGGCATCCTTTCTACCATGGTTGCCGATAAACAAACCAAAGCAATTACCCGAGAATATCTGGCAATTGTACGGGGAATCCCCAATCCTGTCCAAGGTATTATCCGGGCTCCCATTGCCCGGAAAGAGGGTTCTGTTTTAGAACGAGAGGTAAACTTCTCAAAAGGAGAGGATGCTATTACCCACTACCGGGTTTTAAAATCCGAAAATGGGCACAGCCTTGTCTCTCTTTTGTTGGAAACAGGCCGTACCCATCAAATCCGTGTACATATGAAATATATGGGATATCCCCTGGTTGGTGATTACCTCTACAATCCGGATACAGAATTTATAAGCAGACAGGCATTACACTCCTATCGTCTTACCTTTACACACCCCATTACCGGTAGCCCCATGGAATTTACCGCACCCCTGCCGCAGGACATGGTAAGGCTGATATCCCTTAATTAAGGGACAGCTTCTTTAATGCTCCCTGCTCAATCAGACATTCTCCATGCTCCTGCATAAAGTGAAGCTGCTCATCGGAGGCTGCAAAAAGTCTTCCAAACTCTAAGGACTGTATACAAGCTCTGGTGTATCGATCCAAAGAAGCTTTATTTCTGCTTATGTAAATATAATAGCTGTCGTTCATGGTATACAGCATACTTGCCACCCGCAAATTCTTAGGAACCGCGGAAGCATACTCCATTGCCTTACCGATGCTTGCAAACTCCACAAGCGTATTTTCAGGCAATATTATCTTTTGTGAAGCTTCCTTTCCGTCCTTTTTCTTTGCCAGCTTATCCGCATTCTCTGCAAATTTATTCTTTGCTTCTCCTACCCGTTCCTTTGCCTCCTCCAGAATCTTTTTCATTTCTGTAAGACATTTGGTCAGGGTTTCCGGGTTTTCCAATTCAGGCAATTCCTTTTCCGAAAACGTCAACACCATTCCCTGATCAGGCACCATCATAATTTGCAAGTCAAAGGCAAATTTAGGGGGCTTATAACCTACCTCTTCCTCTGCCTGCTGGATAATCTCCTGCACAACCTCTTTTGCCTTCTCGCTGCGCATAATGAAATCCTTATAATCAATCTGATATTCTTCTAATTCTTCCAATGACAAAAAGCACTTTACGGTTTTGTCATCCACTCTCTCTATCTTCATAAAACTACCGCTTCTTTCCTAAATGCTTTACACAAAATCCTCACGCATAGGGGAAAAGATGTCTAAAAGGATACCTGCCTCCAGGCATACACAGCCATGCTCCACAGAATCCTTCTTTAACATGGTATCACCGGGATTTACAATTTTCTTTACCCCATCAATTTCAAACTCGAACTGCCCGGATACCACATAGGTAATCTGGGTATGGGGATGATGATGAAGGGCACCTACCGCCCCTTTTTCAAAATGGTTTTCCACACACATCAACTCATCCGTAAAGGACAGCACCTTACGGCATACACCGGGGGCACAGTTTTCTCCTTCAATATCTGCATTATAATTCCATACTTTATCTTTCCAATCCTTCATAAGTCTTCCCATCCTTTCCACGATTCCGATTACTATTTCTACTAATACTTATTATGTATCGAAATTGACAATTTGTCATCCATTTTTCTTCAAGTTCTGCAAATTTCTCTATTCCAATCCATTTTTACGCATATATCCCGTTAAACATAGGATAAGTACCATATCGATGATAACCACTGCTACAATGGAACTCATTCCGTAAAAGATGCCTGCTACCTCAGCAATTTTTCCAATAATGGAGGGCATCAGAATGGAGCCCATACTTGCCATGGTCAGCATAAAGCTCCAACACATGGGGTATTTCTGGTTGATATGCCCGGCAAAGGATACCACGGTGGGATAAATACCTGCCATACTATAACCAAAGCCCATAATACCAACTACAATCCAGAAGGTAGTCTTGGTAGTCATCAGCACAATGAAGAACAATACCAATCCCACACCCATGATTCTAAGCAGGGTTCCCTTCTTTACCTTACCGGAAAGTGCCGCTGTGGTCAGACGACCTGCCAAAATCATAATCCACAGTACACTTGCCGTAATCTGAGATAAGCTTTCTGAAATCAGCCCTGTATCCTTGAAATAAGTAACCATCCATCCGATAACACCCTGCTCCACACAAAGATAAAAGAAAAGACTTGCAGTACAGAGAATAAACATGGGCTCCTTAAAGAACGCATAGGTTCCCTGATCCCCCTCCTTCTTTTTTACAATGCTTTCATCCACAGGCATGGTGGCATACAAAAGCCAGCTTAAGATACCCATAACCAACATAAATACGCCCATATAAATCCAATTATCTACATTGGCTGCGGTAAGCAATGTGAGCAAAATCGGAAACAGGAATGCACCTACGGAAAACATGGCATGCAAACCATTTACCACAGCTACCTTTCCGGGAGCCAAACTGTTAATGGTGGCATTACAGAAATTACTGGTAGCACCTCTTGCCAGACCCGTCATCAAAAATGCCAGCACCAGACATACATTATTTCCACCCAAAACAATCAGCAGATAAGCAATTGCAAAAAAGGCATTAAATAGTAAAATGCTTTTTTTACGTCCCAATGTAACAGCCAAGGTTCCCGCAAAAAAGCTGGACAGGAAATTTCCTACTGAATGAAGACTTACCAGCATACCACAAAAGGCGTACTCCAACCCTCTCGCATCACGAATGAAAGGCAAAAGAGAGCCAATGGACAATGCCAGCATACCATTGATTAAAAAGACGATATAACTGCTTGTCATTTGTTTTCTGGTTGTTTTATTTTTCCATAGTTCCATTGTAAATTACCTCATTTCTCCTGCAGCAATGATTTGTTCAATAATGTCCATATAGTCGCTGCAATATTTTTCGTATATTTCAGACATTTCCTGACGGAAACGCTGTTTTTCCTCCGGTGGCAGCACTACTTCTATTACACCGTTTTCCAATGCCTTTTGCCTGGACGCATCCTCTCGCTGCGCCCATAACTCTCTCTGATAGAAAGCAGATTCCACCGCACACTCCTTGATAATCCTTTGGTCTTTTGGAGACAATTTTTCCCAGGTATGCATCGAACAAATCTGCATTTCCGGCACACGATTGTGCTCATCCACGGAATAATATTTTGCCACTTCATAATGACGCATTGCTTCATAAGAGGGCCAGTTATTCTCCGCACCATCACAGACACCTCGCTCCAAGCTGGAATATACCTCCAAATAGGTAATGGGCAATGCAGTCGCCCCTAAGCTTTCTATCATATCCGCCATTACCTCGGACTCCTGTACACGTATTCGCATCCCCTGCATATCTTCTAAACAGGTAATAGGCTTTTCCCTGCTATAAAAATTTCGAGCCCCTGCATCATACCACGAAAGTCCAACCAATTCAATACCATTTACATCTGCTAAAAGGCTGTCTCCAATTTCTCCATCCAGTACCTTCCACATATGCTCCGAACTTTCATATAGATATGGCATTTGCAAAACATTTACCTTGGGAGCAAATTCTGACAATTGGGACAGGGATACTCTGGCAAAATCAATTCCACCAAATTGAAGCTGCTGTATTACCTCTTTTTCTGCTCCCATTTCTCCCTCTGCCTGCACTATAATACGGATTCTGCCCTCGGTCTTTTCCTCTACCAACTCTGCAAATCGCTTAGCTCCTAAGGTTGTGGGATAATCCTCCGTCTGGTTTTCTGCATAAAAGAACACATACTCCGGTTCTATTTCCACAGGTACCCAAATTAATTTTATCATTAAAACTACTGCCACTGCTACAAGCACCATAAGCGACAACAAAAATTTTCCCTTTTTATTCATGAATTATCCTCATATATTTTCATCCTTTTGCAACACCTGTAAGCGATACTCACTTGGCGTCACTCCAACCAAACGCTTAAATACCTTGGTAAAATAATTAGAATCCCGATAGCCGACATTAATACTAATCTCTTTTACATTTACCAAAACATCTGCCAAAAGCTCCTTTGCCTTTTCCACACGAAACCATGTAAGATAAGAAACAAAGCTTTTGTCAAAGCACTGCTTAAACAATTTACAAAAATAAGCATCCGAATAATTCATGGCTGCCGCCACATCCTGCAAAGCGATATCTTCCATGTAATGATTCTCTATGTACAAACGAATACTTTCTGTCACTGCATTCATTCGTAAATTTTCATTTCCATTCTCTTGAATGTGAACGTCCGGCTGCAAAATTTCATTATTTACTGCAGGCGTATCTTTAGTTTTCTCCTGTTGCATTGCTTCCTGAATCCGAATTGCCTCCTCCAATACTGCTACCAATTCTTCCTCTGCCACCGGCTTTAAAAGATAATCCAGTGCTTTCACCGCAATCGCCTTTTTAGCATAGCTAAATTCATCAAAGGCTGTTAAAAATATAATGCTGCAATCCTTACTTTTCTCACGAATCCTATTAGCAGCCTCTAATCCATTGATACCGGGCATTTCAATATCCAACAAGGCAATATGGGTCTGCTCTTCTTCAAACAGCTCCATAACTTCTCTTCCATTAACTCCTAAGACAATTTCCAATTGCCCGGGGAAATATTTCTTTATAATTTTCTCTACTACCATTCTTTCGATAGGTTCATCATCAGCGACTATTATTCGATACATATCTTTCCTCATTTTTCTGCGGAATTACTACTTTGATTACCGTTCCAATTTTAGACTTACTGTAAATATCCACATAACCACCTTCATACATGGAATTTACTCTATTATAAATATTACCCAAACCAATTCCCCTATGGCTCGTCCCCTGGGATTGATTTTGTTGTAATTTTTCTTTCAATTCCAACAACTCATTCTCTGTCATTCCAACTCCGGTATCTCCAATATATATATTTAGTTTATCCCCCTGCATTAAAATGCGCACTCTTACCTTTCCCCCTTCTTCCTTAGGAGACAAACCATGAATAATCGCATTTTCTACCAATGGTTGAAAAGTAAATGCCGGAACCAGACTTCGTTCCTTATCTGCTTTACAGACAATATCATAGGAAATTCTCTCTCCAAAACGCATTTGCTGTAAATACATGTAATCCTCCACCACCTTCAATTCCCGAAAAAGCGGTACTACAATATCGTCCGTTTTCAAATTATACCGAAACAGAGAGCTTAACGCCTTAATCATTTTTTCAGTCGTTGGGGCATCCTCCAAATTCGCCATTCCTCTGATAACGTTCAGGGTATTAAACAAAAAATGAGGATTCACCTGGCTCTTTAACAAATCAAACCTGATGGACTCCAGCTGCCCTTCTATTTCAAGCTTTTCCAATTCCTCTGCATGTAATAAATCCAGCGTTTTTCTCTTTTCCTCCAATGCGCTGATATATTCCCCTGTAGCATATTTCATTTTATTAAAGGCACGCACCAGTTCTCCCAGCTCATCCTTATTCTCAACCTCTACATCCTCCACATAGAAATTGTTATCTGCAATCTGTTTTGACGCCTTAACCAGCTTCATTACCGGCACTATAATGGATTTATTCATCATTTTTGCCAGATTCATAACTACACCAATTAATACACAGCCTAATACGACAACAAGCCATGGCATACTTAACAGACTGGGGATTTTTTCCTGATATTTCTCACTGCTGATTTCCATTGTATTAGCCATCAGATTCTTGGCATAGGCTATCATATAGTCTTGCATTTCATAAATGGAATATAAATCATTGATATAATTAGGATTCCTTTTACCAATAGATAAAAACTCTTCTCTTTTTTCTGTATAAACCTCATAACTGTTACGAATGGACCAGGTTTGCGCGTAACGCAACTCACCAATTTCACTATATTCAAAGGGAAGTTCATAGACAGTCTTCTCTGTTTTCGACATAGCCTCTTCCAAAATATCATAGGTAATTTCCTGACGCTGCACATAATCCTGAAAATAGCTTTTTTCTACCTCCAACGCCTGCACCAAATTAACACATTTTGTATTTTGTTCCAAAATATGATTGAAATCCACCAAAGAAAACTTTACCACCCATATATTAAAAATAACGGATAGTAAACAGGTTACAAACACAGCTCCCGTAAATACCTGTATTTTTTCTTTTATGGTCATGGTTCGCCATAATTGTCTCAACTGCCGCTTCAAAGGTCTTCTCCTTTTGCTTCTTTTCCTAAAATAAAACGCGCAAAGCTGTGTACCCAAAGAGTACACAGCCCATTACTTTATTTTTTATGTTCCAATTTTGATTCCAAAAATTCCAAAAAGGAATCTTTATATGTACCTAAGGTTTTATCCGTCAACATATATCCTCGTCCTGCATCTGTTGCCAAAATAACCATCCCATGCTCCTTCATAACACCACGGATCCGATTCCAGGTAAGATGGGATTTTTGATTGCCGGCTATAATATGTATTCCTGATGCATTTATCTCATATACCATATCCTTTGGCAATGCTGCCACCTGTCCGGCCGCCCTGATATAAATAACCAATGGCTGAATCACAGGAAATAAAACACAGCAGAAAAGAAAAATGCTCATTAACACTGCCTCTCTGGGATTCCAAAGCCTTATGGTAACCAAAATGATAGCTACTGCAAATACTATATTACATACCCCTGCCATGGAATGATATACATGGTACATGGACAGCTTCCATACATCAAATGCGGTGATTTTGTCTTCGAAACGAAATTCCATAGATACACCTTTCTACTCAAAACATCTACATGTTACCTTAACCGCCATATCCGGATAACCAAGGAAGTCCCAAACTAACCGCAGGTACAAAGGTAATCAGTAACAGAACAATAATCATACAAAGATAGAAGGGAAGGGTTGCTTTTACAACACGTTCCATCTTAACCTTACCAACTGCAGAGCCTATAAAGAGAACCGCTCCTACAGGCGGTGTCAACAGACCAATACCACAGTTGAGCACCATCATAATACCAAACTGAATCGGGTCAATACCGATGGATGTGGCAATTGGCAATAAAATAGGTGTGGCAATCAAAATAATGGGTGCCATATCCATGATACAACCTAATACCAATAAAATCAGATTTAACAAAAGTGCCAGCACATAAGGATTATTTGTCATCCCAATAATCGCATTAGCTGCCTTATCAGGTACATGTAAGGTGGTTAAACAATAACCAAAAATACTGGATGTTGCAATCAAGATTAATACAATTGACAAGGTATCAATACACTGTTCCAAAACCTTCCATACACCCTTCCAATCAAGGCCTTTATAAATATACACACTGACAAGAAGACTGTAAACAACTGCAATTGCTGCAGATTCGGTTGCTGTGAATACTCCGGCAACTACACCGATTACTACAATTACAACTGCCGCAAGTGCCCATACGGAAACTAATAATTGCTTAAAAAGATTTCTAATACTAAATTTTTCACCCTTGGGATAATTTCTTTTTACAGAAATAATATAGGAACCCACCATAAGAGAAGCTGCCAAAAGTGCTCCCGGAAGATATCCTGCCAGGAATAAACTACCTACGGATAACCCACCTGCTGCTGTAGCATAAATAACCATATTATGACTGGGAGGCACCAGCAATCCCTCACAAGAGGAAGTAATAGTTACTGCAGTAGAAAAATCATCATCATAGCCCTGATCTACCATCATAGGAATTAAAATAGTTCCCAAAGAAGCTGTATCTGCAGATGCAGAACCGGAAATTCCACCAAAGAAATAGGATGCCACAATGTTTACCATTGCCATGCCACCACGCATCCAGCCTACACAGGCATTTGCCAAATCAATCAGCTTTTCCGAAATACCACCGGTTCCCATGAGACAACCCATGGTAATAAAGAACGGAACCGCCATCAAACTGAAGGAGCTGATACCTTTTACCATCTGTTGACAAACGGTGGTAAGCGGTAAACCCTGAACCATCAAACAGAAAAGAGAGGATAACGCAACTGCATAAGCAATTGGAAATCTTAATAAAATTAATAAAATAAAGCTGCCAAGCAATACTACGATTGCGAGAGTTTCCATGCTCATTATTTCTTATCCTCCTTTACCCAAAATGCTTTGATATTATTATAAAGTGACTCAATTTCAAAAATCACCATTGCCACTCCTGCTACCGGAATGGGAAAGTACATCCAAAATCTTGACAGCCAGGGCATACTTACATAGCTTCCACGGGCTCCGATGGTAGATGCATACTGCCATCCAATCACAATCATAACAAAAGCAAGTACTAAAACTCCAATATCTGCCAATACATCAAGAATCTTAATAAGAACGGGCGGTAAATAGGTATCAAAAGCGGTCATACGAATGTGCGCTTTACGGCGAATCGCCAATGCCGCAGATAATACCGCCATATAGGACATGCAGGTTAATATTACCTCTTCACTCCATGCAGCTCCGGGAATAAAAGGAATATATCTGCCAACTACGGTATAACAGGTAATGGCAATGTCTATTACCAAAAGCAGCTTGCAAATAAACAATACCACCTTGTATGCCATATCATATGCCGGTTTGATTTTATCAATTTTTTCAAAAATTGCGGGCATATTCTTTCCTCCAATCATCATATTAACCCAAAAGGCACAGAGAGTCTGTTCTCCCTGTGCCTTGAAAACACACTGCTGATTTACGACATATATATCTTACTGTAAATCTAAAATCTGCTGATACAAATCTTCAAGACCCTTAGTCTGCTCTGCAATCAGGTCTTTGGTTGCCTCCTGCCAAGGAGTAACATCAGCTACCTCTACAATATTAACACCTTCTGCCTTCAACTGTTCCAAAACCTCGTTCTCCGCACCTTCAGAAAGCTGACGATTAAAATCGGATGCATACTTACCTGCTTCCACAATCCAACCCTGCTGCTCTGCTGTCAGGGAATTCCATGCTTCATCAGTCATGATAACCTGAATTGCACCAAGAGTGTGTCCGTCAAGAATCATGGTAGAAGCAACCTCAGGGAATGCATTGGACTTGTAGTTAGCGATGGGCTGCTCAGCAGCATCAACTACACCGGTCTGCAATGCGGAATAAAGCTCATTAAATGCAACTACAGTAGGGGTTGCTCCAAGACCTTCTACCAAACCATTCATAACAGGGTCATTGGACACACGAATCTTCATACCCTTTAATCCGGTAATATCAGTAATCTCTTTGCTACAGAAGAAATGACGGAAACCTTCCTCACCATAGAAAAGACCTCTTACACCACTACCATTTTCTGAAGGCTCCGCCAAAAACTCAGCAGCCAAATCAGAATTTGCGAAATTCCAAAAATGCTCACGACTTACAAAGGTATAAGGTAAGGATAACAGCTTAGACTTCTGTCCGCCGTAGCTGGTAAGTGCGAATGCGGAAATACGGGACATATCAATGGTTCCGCCACCACCCAGCATGGTATCAAGAACAGCAGCTTCATCACCTAATACACCGCTATGCTGAATATCAATAATAATCTGACCTCCGGACAGTTCTTCCACTTTTTCTTTAAATGCAGTTCCTGTCTGTCCAACAATGGTATCCAAAGGATTAACCTCTGCATATACCAAAGTAATTGCATCACCGGATGCTGCAGGTGCAGGTGCATCTGCCTTTGCAGCACTGCTTGCTGCAGGTGCATTATTTGCTGCCGGAGCCTCGGGAGTCTTTAATCCACAACCTGCCATGGATGCCACCATTGCCGCACACATAAGTACGGATAAAACTTTCTTTTTCATAAATGAAACCCTCCTTAAATAAATATAGCTTTCATAGCTGTTAAACTAATTATATAAGAGGAAATTTACAAAAGAAACCGTACATTTTTAGCATATACCGTAAAATTTTAACATTATTTTAACACATTTCAAGTATTTTTTAACACTTTCTTTATACTTCTTTTAAAAAAAGACTGTGTTTTCCAGAATTCTCTGAATATAACACAGTCCTTTCCAAAATTATGCCTGAATTTTAAACCGATTAATAGATTCCTCCAATACGGCAGTTTCTTTTTTCAGATATTCCATATTTTCTGCCAGTTTAGCCATTACACCAACCTGCTCATCCAAGGAAGAAGTAACCTCCTGGGTAGAAGCTGCTGCTGTCTCTGCTTCCATGGAAATATTCATAACCGAGGTCTGGATATCATCCTTATCCGCATTAATCTGTGCCATTCCATCTACTACTACCTGTAAGCCACCTACCAGCTTTTCTACCTTCTCTTCAATGGTGCCAAAAACTGCAATTGTTTCATTCAAAGCCTCACCCTGCGCTGCCACAATATTTCTGGTTTCCTCTGCTGATTGGGTAGTTTTATCCGTCATAACGGACATCTTACTTAAGCGTTGCTGAACCTCTCCTGCTGCCTGTGCGGATTGGTCTGCCAGCTTGCGGATTTCCTCCGCAACCACTGCAAATCCTCGTCCATGTTCTCCTGCTCTTGCTGCTTCTATGGAAGCATTTAATGACAATAGATTGGTCTGCTCTGCAATGCTGTTAATGGTGTCGATGATTCCCTCGATTTCCACGGAATGCTTCTGTACGCCACTTACATTTTCTACTAATATATTGGTAATACTTGCAGTAGTCTGTGCCTTGTCATTTAATTCCTGAATAATTACCTGTCCCTGATTAATGGCTTCGTTTGCTCCCTTAATGGCACCGGACATCTGCACCGTTTCCTCATGCATATCATTCAAGCGCTCTGCAAACTGACGCATCTTACTGTTACTTCTATCTGTTTCTTCCGCCTGCACCTGCAAACCATTGGCAACCTCACTGACACCGACGGATATATTTTTAATAGATTCATTCAGTGTTTCCGTTTTCTCCGAAACTCCATCTGCCATTTGATTTACATTACCGCCAAAGCGTATCATGTCTGTCATCAACAGCCTGATATTTTCTATGGTATCATTCAACACCTTTCCTAAGGTACCAAATTCATCCTTGCGTTTTATCTCAAATTTCTGAGTAAGGTCACCCTCTGCAACCTTTTCCAAGGCTTTACTGATTACATTTACGGTTTTGGTAATGCCGCTTGCAATATAGGTACCTACCAACGCTGCTGCCAATGCCGCTACAATTACGATGAGCACAGTCAGATTTCTAATGGCACTTACCTCTGCAATAATATTACTCTGAGGAATCAAACTGCAAAGGCTGATTCCCGAAGTACCAATGGGAGAATAAATATAAAGATAGCTTTCTCCGTTCCAATTCACATAATTACTGGTAGCTTCTCCTGCTTCCACGGACGCCTGATAAAAATCCGTGCCCACAAATACAGCACCTTCCACCTTTTCCAACACCTCGGCACCTTCTGCATTGGTCTTGCAGATACGGGCAACCTCTCTTCCATCTCCGGAAATCAATGCACCGATACTATTTTCACCAAAATTAATCTTCTCCAGAATCTGTTCTGCCGATTTCATACTCCAATCTATTACCAGGAATGTTTCGGCACTGATAAATTTCTGAACATAGGTAAAAGCATATTCCTCGCTGCTTTTTTCTGCCAATGTATCAATTGCAGTATGATAACCAAACCAGTTATTCTTTTGAGCAGGATTTGCTGTAAAATATGCACCAATATCTGATGCCATAAATTGAGAATACAACTCTGCACCATAATCACTTTCCCGGGAATTCATCTGGGAACCACTGGCCGGAACGGTATAATAATGTCCTATGTATCCAAGCCCCATCATCTGTCGCAGACTTGTTTTTGCATTACTAAAGTGGGTTATCCATTCCGGATCCGTATTATCATCATACAGCTCATAATACTTCTTCATATCCACATTGGTAATCTGCTCCAATGCCTTGGTTGCAATTCCGTCTGTCAAAGTCTGTCCATACAGACTCATGGCCTCCATGGTATTCATGGAGGATTCTTCATACTTTTCCATGATTGTCTTAGATGCCGTTTTATAAGAAACCACACCTAATACCACCAGCATCAATACAGGGAACAGGAAACCCAGAAACAGAGTAGTACGAATACTTCTCTTTGCTTTCAACTTTCCAAGCTTTAACTCCGGTTTGCTCTTGGCAGCCTTGGAAATCTTGACCTTCTTATTTTCTTTGAGCGTTTTCTCTTTTACAATCTTTCTCATGATTACCATTCCCTGCTTTCCTTTTTATTTACACCATATAAATATACATCTTTTGTGACATGATTCTGTTTTTATACTAACAAAACAGACAGAAAATTCAATGGTTTTTTGAAAAAAGTTAATTTTTTTCTAAGAAAGATAATTTTTTCATCCCACATACTCTGCATCCACTCTGGTTACCAGCTCCTGCTCGCCCTTCTTTATCTGATATTTTACAGAAGGGATTGCCGTTTTAGTATAGAGAAGATTGGTGTTGGGATCTGCAATAATCATATATCCCTTAGGAAGCTCATCCTGTTTTAATCCGCACTGCTCTACTGCTTCCGGCTGCTTCCAGCCACCTTGAACTCTACAGCAGCAATGCTCATTACTTGCCTGCGCCCAATTATCCCCTACCGAGCTTTCAAATCCAACCGGAGTAAAGTCTCCTCTGTCCACAGCAAATCCACAATCATATGCCACGCATTCCCTGTCACTGGTAATTCGATGCACACGGGTATGTCCTTCTGCATCAGGTGTTACCGTAGTCTCTACAACAATCCCCGGATAGGGACTCCACTTAGAATAAACTCCGTTCTCTGTAATCTTGGACTCTATACAGATTCTTCTTACATAGACATAGCCGTTGATAAAGAATGCCAGCATATTATCCGGTGCATTTTCATGCAACTCATAGCAGGATTTTGCCACACTGATACTGAATTTAGTATCATAAGCAAACTTGCTGTATTTTGCCACAATCTGTCCATGGCCATTGGGGCTATACACTCCGGGCGCAAAAGCCGTAGTATGATTACCGTAATGTCTCACATACATATCTGCATAGGGCATGGGGCAATCCGCCTTCAGCTTTGGCAAGGGAGCTTCCTCCACTGACCAAAAAGGATGCTCATCGGGCAACATAAGGAAAGCAAAGGTTTTCATGCCCCAATAGGGGGAACCCGGAGCATTGTAGCGCTCAGCCATAGTCAGGTTTGGATAACCATAGCCAATGGTCAAAATGCCATCCCGGTCAAAGATATCCTTCTTTAACCAGCTACGCAAATGTCTGGCAATCAAGCCCTTCATCACCGGTACGGGGAAGGGTTCAATATCCGCCATCAGACAGGCAGCAAAAAAGCTAACCTGGGAAAAACGATAGGTAAGGGAACGACCAAAGGGAATGGCATCTCCATCCTCATCAAACCAATAGATAAACTGCTTTGCAAATTCCAGCGCACGTTCCTTGTACAATGCAGCTCTCTTAGGGTCATCCTGCTCCATTACCTTGGCATACATCAGGCTGTAAAAATGAATGGCAAAGGAAATATAGTAATCCTTCTGACCGGAGTCACCATCCTGATACCAGCCCTCACCCAGATAGAAGGTCTCCAGACCATCCATGTATTCATCCAGCATCTTTTGACTGTAAGGGTAACCCACCTTTTTCATGGCGATATTTACCAATACCGCAAAAAGAATCCAATTACATACGGGCAGAGGATGCTCATTAATTTTGTTCAGATAATTGCACAGGTTCTTTTTTTCCTGCTCACTTAAAGGTTCCCAGATTACTTCCGGAGCAAACATAATCCCATAGGAAATGGCAGCCATCTCTACAAATCTCTGATCAAAAGAGCCGCACTCTCCCCAATATTCAGGATTGCTTTCATCGGTTCCTGCAGTGAGACCCTTGCGATAGATTTCTGCGAAGGTCAGTTCACGGTTTCCGTTATTCTGTTGTCCCTCATCGGACATCTGCTTCGCTTCACTGTCAATCTGCTCCGTGCCCCCACCTGCCCAATAGGGCACTAAAGCCCAAAGGGGTCTGGAAAAGGCCTCCATCCAGGTAGCACCAATATCATAGTGAGCCATGGTAACCCCTAATTGGAGTCCGGCTTTATTTTCACTATAATAGAGCTTCAAAGGATTTAAAATAGCAAGCATCAAATCCCGAAAGTCCTGCTTGGTATGTAATTTGTTGTTTTGTAAGGCTGTAAATTCAATTCCTTTTTTCATGCTGTTATCCTCTTTTCATTTCTTCCCCTGCCGGGTAACTCCTTACCAGTACTGCTCCCAATCTTTGGAAAGTCTGGTCAATGCTTCCATGTAGAAGTAATCGCCCCATGAATTACACTCGTCAACACCGTAATGGTTACAGGTGTTGTAAGGAGAATGATTAGAATAGGTGCTGTGAAGTACCAGACCATTTGAAGTCTCCATATCCTTTACAGCATAATTGTCGTAAACAGATTTCATCAGCTGTCTTGCAATTTTACCATAATGCTCTGCATCCTCGGGCTCCAGATATTTAATCATTTCCAGCATACCGCAGGCTGCAATGGATGCGGAGGAGGAATCTCTGGGCTGGTCATCCCCGTCCGAAAATTCCAAATCCCAGAAGGGAACTAAATCCTTAGGTAAGTGGTTTAAGAAGTACTCCGTTACCTGCTTGAATAAATCAATGTATTCCGGTCTCTTGGTATAGCGGTAAGCGGTGGCCAATCCGTACACCCCCCATGCCTGACCTCTCGCCCAGGCAGAGCCGTCACGATAACCCTGACAGGTTGCACCATGATGAGGGGCGCCTGTCTCCATATCAAAGAAGAAGGTATGCCAGGTAGAATAATCCTCACGAATAACATTTGCCACTGCAGTATGGATATGCTTTTCTGCAATGTCACGATATTTATTATCTCCGGACTCCTCGGATGCCCAATAAAGCAGAGGAAGATTCACCAGACAATCAATAATTAAACGATAATTTTCAGGCGCATTCATAGGTCCCCATGCCTGAATAAACTCGCCAACAGGATGATAGCGGGTAATCAGCTGGTCTGCTGCCTTAATTGCAGCTTCCTTTCCCTCTTCGCTGCCAATCAGTTTATAGCCTGCCACACAGGAGGGGGAATAGAGGAAGCCCATGTCATGATGGTCTACCTCAATTTTATTTACAATTCTATCCATAAAGCTATGAATCTGCACTTCTCCGGCTTTTTTCAATCTCTCATCCTTAGAAAATTCATATGCCAGCCAGATTTCACCTGTCCAGAATCCACAGGTCCAGTAATTATTCTCGATGGGCTGATAGAAGCCGTCTTCACTGTAAGCCTTTTGGAATTTGTCTGTAAACTCTGGCAGAATATGTATAATCTGCTCATTACAAAATGCTAATGCTTTGTTGATTTCTTCGTTGGTGATTTGAGGGTATTGTGCCTCGTTGAATGTAATTGCCATGTGGTACCTCCATTTTAATATGTTTTTTAGAATGTTCCGCAGGGAGTAGACGGGTAGGGATTTTGGGCGGATGTACGAAGATAAGATAATCTAAGTATCCCGGCGTGAGTTTTTCTTGGTAACGCAAACGGCGTATATGTGCCATCCATGGCACAAACACGCCTTACACGGACGTCCTGTCCGTGTATTGCTGGATTTTGTACGGGATACTAAGATTATCTAATCTTCTCCCATATGCAAAATAACCCTACCCCCTACTCTTCTATGCTGCAATATTGTAAAATTTAATATTTAAAATTGAGCTTGTAGTATTCGAGAAATTTGGTGTCCCGGAAGTTTTTTTGTAGCTTGTTGTTTGTGCTTATAATTTCTTCTAGGGTTGCCCAGCTGAGCTGGTAGCCTTTGGCTTGTTCGTTTAAAGTCATGTTTGTTGAGTGGATTTCTTCTTGCACATCACAGCTGTAGATTAGAGAGTGGTTTATGTATTTTTGTCCTTTTTGGTAGGCATCTTCCCGGATTTCGGTTACTTCGCCAATCTCTTTTATGGATTCTTGGATTACGATTAAGCCGGTTTCCTCTAGTACTTCTCTTGTTAATGCTTCCCCAAAAGTTTCTCCGGCTTCTACTGTTCCGCCGGGGATTTTGTACTCTCCTGTCTTGCCGCATTGCATGGCATATTTGCCGTTTTTGCAAATGATTGCTCTGACAGCATATTTCTCGAATACGGGCATGTCATCGGTGTAGTTTTTTTCATCTAAGATAAATAGGGTGTTCATTCTTTTAACCTTCCTTAAACCAGATTTATAGAAGAATTTTCCATTACATTTGGCAACAGGGTATAGATATTACAGCCACAAAGCTTATCAAAATGTTTTTTGGTATTCATAAATGCCTTCCATTTATCCAAAGTAAATTCCGGCAAGCCATGGCGCAGAGCTACGTCAACCAATCTTTTTTCCATAATACATGCACCGTTTGGCAGAGAGATGGCATCGCACAGCTGAATTAAAATATCATAATCATCATATTCAACCGCCTCAAGATAATCTTTTAGGAAATTCTTTTGTTCTTCAGTGCAGTCATATTTACCAATGAAGGTATTCACATCCTTTATCGGAAAGGAATGGGTCAAGCAAATACGGGCAATTTCAGGCTGCTCCAGACTCATCATATAATCATAGCCGTCAAATATATGCAGAATCCCTTTAATTCCGGCGCGTCTCCCGATATCATGAAGCAAGCCCATTACATAGGCTTTGTCACAATCCATCCCCGGAACCTTTTCTACAATCAATCTGGCATTATTTCCAACAGATATGCAATGCTGCTCCCATTGTCCGGGTGTCAATAAAGCACCTTCTCGCAATTCTTTCTCTGCTGCTTTGGTTGTAAGTATCTTACTCTTTTGAATATCCATAGCCTTAACAATCTTCTCCTTTTAATCTTCATTCGTTGCAACATACGCTCTTTCTATGGTCATCATAACATACTTTATAGACAGAATGAAGAAAATTTCGACTCCGGCTTCTGTGAGTGCTTTTGCAATGTGTTTAAGGGAAAAAAGCATTGTGGGCATACAGAGCTTTTTTTACTTATTTATGCCCATAAAAAACACAAATTCAAAGATTATTTGTTGAATTTTAAGGTTTTCAGGCAATTTTAAGGCAATAAATAACACAAAATGGGCATAAAACACCTTTTCTTCCTCACCATGCCCACTCTCTCCATTCTCCGTGGGCATAGAATGCCATTTCTCCCTCTCTACGCCCAAGGAACATAATGAAAAGGATAATAATGGGGTAGTAATGGGCTACCAAACAGAACACTCTACTGACTAGAGCTCCCTACAGCTATATCCATGTTTTTCACTCAAAATATTTATATCCGTTTTCTCAATAACCAGGGCGGGGGTGTCCTATGTTCTTATAAGCGGCCCTTGAAAGACGTTGGCACTTAGCGAGGTCAAGACAAAATAAATTCACAAGGGGAAATTTATTTCACCATGTGAATTTATTTTGTCTTCGAGCTTAGTGTCCGCTACGTCTTTCGCGGAGCAAAAGCGCGCCGCGTTAAGAATATAGGGCACCCCCGCCCGTTGCTATTCTAAAACTCTTATAAATATCTATTATCCTTTCAGTCCCGTAGAAGCCACACCTTCCACGAAGTATCTCTGGAATACCAGGAACACGATGATTACCGGAATGAGTGATATCACGGAGCCTGCCATAATCAAACCATAATCAGAGGAGTACTGGCTGATGAACATTTTCAAACCAAGCTGAATAGTTTTCTTCTCTGGGGATTTTAAATAAATCAATGGTCCAAGGTAGTCGTTCCAGGTTGCCACAAAGGTAAAGATGGTCAATGTGGATAACGAAGGCTTCGACAATGGCAACATGATTTTGGCATAAATACGATACTCATTCATACCGTCTATTCGCGCCGCCTCACACAAGTCATCGGGAATCCCTTCATAGAACTGTTTCATCATGAACACACCGAATGCGGAGAATGCCTGCAGGCAAATCATTGCCAACAGTTTATCATTCAAGCCCATGTTACGCATCATAATGAACTGAGGAACCATGTATACCTGCCAGGGCATTGCAATAGTTGCAATGTAGGCAAGGAACAAGGTGTTTTTGTGTCTGAAATGTAATTTTGCAAAGGAATATGCTGCAAAGCTACTGGTAAGCAACTGTAACAGGGTTACTACTATAGTTAAGTATGTTGTGTTTATTACAAATCTTCCAAAAGGAATCTGTGTCCAAATCTCTGAGTAATTGCTCCACTTTGGTTTCTCCGGAATAAATACAAAAGGATTCATCAGGAAAACCTCTCTGTCGCTCTTGATAGATGCAGATAACATCCAGAGGAAAGGAACAATCATAACAAGTGCCAGTATAATCAAGATAACATATACAAGTACTTTACCTAAAACGGCTTTTTTATGTGCTGATTTCATATTTTCACTCGCCTTTCTTTTTATTTTACTACCTTTCCGTATACCTCAATCTGAGAAAGTGCCGGGAAAGGTGAAGGATCATCTGCTTTTATCAGATTACAAAGCTCAATCCAGCAAATCTGCTTCTTGGGGAAGGTAAGGACATGTCCTCTACAACTCTTTGTCAGTTTAAACTCCTGCTCTGTGCCGTCGGAGAACCGGAGTGTTATCTGCTGCCACCAATTATCATGAGGGAAATCCGAACGGGTATAAAGCACTACCTTATCCGTTTCTATCATGCGCCCAAAATCCACCTTCATGGTTGCATCGTCCTGACGGTTGATGCCCCAGGATTCGTAAGGCCACTCTCCATGGGAAAGATTTGCTCTCACACCATCAATGGCATTCTTTGCAGCAAACACGCTTTCTCCACGGGTTTCCACATTTGCAGTAGCATGGGGGAAACAAGGCACATCACAGTGCTGGTCTGCAGGATTTAATGCCAGATTACGATAAGCGAAAACCTCATCCTCTCTTGCCACCTCTGCATAGATATAATGCTTATTTCCACTAAATACCTTGGGTGACATATTAATTCTTTTTTCACCAAAAGGAATCTGATAGGATACATTATCCGTTATGTACACAAATGCAACACCTAAAGCATCGTCCACCTGTAGGTTAACATGGATGTTTTTTTCCGAGGATTCCAATACAATCCGGTCACCCTCTTCATAGGTATGAGTACAAACCAAATCTACAAAATCCTCTCCACTGCTTACACAAATTGTATTACTGTCCTTATCTAATACCTTCAAAGCCAAGATTGCCATTATGCTCTCTCCCTCTTCGCCTGTCCTCTGAACTGAATAATTGTTACAATCAGTACCATCATGAACAATACCATTGCAACTGCACTGGAATATCCCAAATCCCAATTAATAAATGCCTGCTGGTAAATATAGTAAACCAAAACGGTTGCTGATGTGGTCAACTCACCACTTCCGCCGCCTGCCAGCATTACTGCAATATCATATACCTTAAAGCAGTTGATTGTCAGCATTACCACTACAAAGAAGGTGGTAGAGCTTAGCTGTGGCCAGGTAACATAACGGAACTTCTGCCAGGTATTTGCACCGTCCAGACTGGCTGCCTCATACAATTCTGCGGAAATGCCCTGCAAGCCTGCCAGGTAAATAACCATGTAATAGCCCATGTACTTCCATACACTGAAGAGAATCATGGAAACCATTACCAATCCGCCGGTAAACCATTGGGGAAGATTTTCCTGTGGAACGTTAAATACATTGTACAAAATATTATTGATAGGTCCCTTGGAAGGATGGAATAACATTTTCCACACTGCGGTAATCGCAACCAGGGATGCTACATATGGGAAAAAGGAAAGGGTTCTGAAAATACCTCTTCCTATTACTTTCTGATTTAACACAATTGCCAGTGCCAGAGATGCCACCATGGTAAGAGGCACGGTACCGACACAATAAATAACCGTATTCTTTAATGCGGCAAGGAAAAAAGTGTCATCTGCCAATTTTATAAAATTATTAAATCCTGCCCATTCAATAGGATTACTACCATCCCAATTCATAAATGCCAATGCAAAAGCAAAGATAATGGGAATCAAAGTAAATACACAGAAACCGATAAAGTTGGGAGCAATAAAGGAATATGCCACTAAATCTCTTTTTGTTTCACGGCTCAGGACTTTTCCTGATTTGATTTTATCAATTTTTCGGTTATATTCACCGATTTTCTCTATCATTTTGCGTTTACGCTTCTGGTCTGTTTCTGTTCTCACCGCAGCAATAAGCGCTGTTAACTCAGTCTGAAGAGAATTTATTTTTTCTGCTTTCTGAACATCATCCATCTTCGGCATAAATATTCTCCTTTCGCTTTTCTAGCTTTTAAAAAAGGGGTCGTAATGCTACGACCCCTTTTACATCATTTCTTACTGTGCCAGAACCTTAGCAACTTCTTCATTCATCTTTGCGATACCCTCATCGATGGATAACTCGCCGGTCATGATGCTTCCGTGATAGGAATCAAGAATAGTATTGATTTCTGATACATTAGGAGCATAAGGTACTTCCAGATATAAGTTAGATACTGTTAAAGCTTCTTTACTCTCTGCATCTGTAGGGAAGCCTTCCAGAGCAGCGATGCTGTCTGCGATATCTGCTGTCATAATTGCAGGGAAGTTACCGCTGGATGCCAGAACCTTAGCACCTTCTTCACCACTTACCCACTTAACGAATTCCCAAGCTGCATCAGGAGTATCACTTGCCTTGGTTACAGAAAGACCGGTAATGGTACCAAGAGTAGAACCGGGTTCTACACCTTCAGCATGAGGATATTTTACGATACCCCAATTACCGCAAAGGCTTGCATCATACTCGCCACTCTTAACATTTGTCATCATAGTTGCAATAAACCAAGAACCCTGGTTCATCATAGCTACATCTCCACCGGAGAATGCTGCGGAATAGTGTAAACCTTCGGTCTTCAGGTCGGTGTATTTTCTACATACGCCGTCTTTTTCCTGATTCAGAACCATTTCATAGTAAGGCTTAAAGTCATCATACTGACCGTCTAAAATGGTGTTCTTGCCATCAAGTACGCCGAAGAGCTGAACAGCACTTCTCCAAGTATGATAATGTGTACCATATACCTGTGCACCAAAGGTGGTATCGGTTACCTGTCTAGCCAACTCATCATACTGCGCAAAGGTCATATCGTTGGTAGGATATGCAACGCCCTTAGCATCAAAGATATCCTTGTTGTAGAATACTACCCAGAAGTCATTTCTGAAAGGTAATTCATAAAGGCTTCCGTCTACAGTAACCTGATCGGTAACACCTGCATACTGTGCAAGGTCAACGCCGTCAGCTTTAATGTAATCATCCAGAGGAAGTAAGGTATCCTTCTGAACTAAGGTAGCGTATCCGGGAACATCCTTAATGGTAACAACGTCAAATTCAGAACCGCTTCCTGACAAGTCAGTAGCAAGAACGGTCATGTAATCTGTAGAACCAAGGTCAACCATCTCGATGGTTACGCCGGGATGTGTTGCTTCATATTCTTTCTTCAGGTCTCCCCAATACTGTGTGGTTGCTTCATCCCAAATTGCCCATTTCAAGGTAACAGGCTCAGCAGCTGCCGCCTCAGAAGATGCTGCAGGTGCTGCTTCGGAAGATGCTGCGGGAGCTGCCTCAGAAGATGCCTTAGGTGCTTCAGAAGAAGCTGCTGCAGGCTCTTTGCTTCCACATGCTGCAAGACCTAAAACCATAGCAGATGCTAATAATACTGATAATACTTTCTTTTTCATATTAACCCTCCTGTTAATTTAATTACATAAGTATTTTTATTCTGTCATTCCCTTGCTGTAGTTAAAGTATATAAAAAAAATTATCCTCTTAACATGGAAAAAATTTAAATTTTATTCACAATTTTTTCACATTTCTTTGTAAGCGCTTTCCAAAAATGTAATTTTTTTAAGTAATATGTACTTTTTTTAGATTGTTATCCTTTTGCATGGTTTTTCAGTCCACTTGTGCTATACTGTACCTAGAGTTGAGCAGACAATCGGAGGTACCATGAAGAAGAAACATCCCTTAGCAAGCATCCAAAAAAGAATACTCTTTATAACCCTATCCTGCATTTTAGGCATGTGCATTTTAATCAGCTCCGTAAGCTATTATATTTTTCACAGCTATTTGCAGAATAGCCTGATGCAGTCCACCGAAACCAGCTTGCGCCTGTTGTCGGATTCCATGAACGAAAGTATTAATGATGTGTACCGGTTAGCTCGGTTTTGTCAAACCAATTCCAATATCGCTACTTATATCGAAAGAAACCCTACTCCAAGCTCCGTCCTGTCTGTAGCAACATATGACCGTCTCAACGAAGAATACAACAGCAATCCTTCCAATGCATTTATACCACGTATTGCTGTCATTTCTCATGAGAATTTTTTACAAATAGTAAACTCTACTTATTCTTCCACTGCAAATCTGGCTGAAGAAGTACCGAAACTATCTTTTTTTGAAGACCTGCTAAATGCCCCTCAATATGATTTTAGCACGGGATTTATTGCTGACCCTTTTCACCGAAAAGGCAGAATGGTTCTTCCTGTTATAAGACCCATTACTTACCAATATTATGCAAAACAAGCCGGGTATTTATTTATGGAGGTCTCTTCTGATTTATTTACCACCCCGTTAAAACGCTACAATATCGCCGAAGACAGTTCTATTTATCTGACATTGGGCGAACACACATATATATATGAAGAAAATGCTCTGATAGAAATTGCAGAAAAGTATGAATCACTTGCCGACATGAGCAATTCTGCTCTTGCCGCGGATACCATTATTTCACAAATAAAAGACAGTAGTAATACGCATAAAATCATGATTTCTACTCCTCTTGATATGCCGGGCTGCTACATTACTCAAAGCATATCTCATCGGGAACTGAACTCACAGCTGATGAATTTTGTAAAAATATTAATTGCAACTCTCATTGGTATTATGACCATCGGCATTGGTTTGGTATTTGTTATGAACCGGATGATTAATGTACCGGTACGAAAGCTTCAAGACAAAATGTTTCGTATTGCAGAGGGAGATTTCAGCCATGACCCTTCCATTGAATGGGATCACGAGCTGGGGGAAATCGGCAGAGGTATTAATGCCCTGTCAGAAAATGTCTACTTATTAATGAACAAACGGTTGGAGGATGAAAAGCAAAAGAAGGATTTAGAATATAAGATGCTACAAAGCCAAATTAATCCCCATTTCCTTTATAATACCTTAAACTCCATTAAATGGATGGCAACCATACAAGGCGCCAACGGAATTGCCGAAATGACTACCGCCCTTTCCCGACTGCTGAAAAGTATTTCCAAGGGAACCAGTCTTTTGGTGGATATCCGAGAAGAACTTTCCCTGCTGGAAAATTATTTTACTATCCAAAGCTATCGTTATGGTGGTACTATTACTATGAAAATAGAGGTGGAGGACGAATGCCTTTACCAAAGTGAAATTATTAAATTTACCCTCCAACCCCTAGTGGAAAATGCTATTTTTCACGGCATCGAGCCTAAGGGAAGTACCGGAACCATCGTCATTCATGTAGGATATGAGCAGCTTTCAGAAAAGGCTGAACCCGGCATCCGTATTGATGTAACTGATGACGGCGTAGGCATGTCACAGGAAAAAGCACAACAAATTTTACAAAGCAACTCTGATAGCAGTGCTGATTTCTTCCGGGAAATCGGCGTGAGCAATGTTCACAAAAGACTGCAATATGAATTTGGCGAGGAATATGGAATTACTATCGCAAGTGTAGAAGGGGAATTTACTACCATGTCCATCCACATTCCTAATCGTTGCCTGGAACTAAAAGAAAAATAATTACACCATGCTCGTCCGCGAGCAGACAGGAGTATATATGTACCAATTATTAATTGTAGACGATGAACCATTGGTTCAGGCAGGCATCCGTTCCATGCTGAATTGGACTGAGCTTGATGTCGAAATATGTGGCACTGCCATGAATGGACAGGCAGCCCTAAAAATAATAGAGGAAAAATCTCCGGATATTGTTATTACAGATATTAAAATGCCTGTTATGACCGGTCTGGAGCTGACCAAAATTTGTCGGGAACGTTTTGGAAAAAACCACCCGCAATTTATCATCCTTACCAGCTATGAGGATTTTCACATGGCTAAGGAAGCACTTACCTACCAGGTATCCGATTATCTGGTAAAGCTGGAGCTTACTCCCGACACTCTTCGAGAAGCTGTTGAAAAGGTAATCAAACAAATCCGAGAAACGGAAGGCAGCACCAAACCATCCCCGGTCAGTGTTCATCCTTTTAATGATAAATTTTTTATTAGCCTGTTACATAATTTGTTTGAGTCAGAGGAGCAGTTTTTATTACAAAGCAGAGATTTAAACCTAAACTTTGATTATGCAGGATATGTCTGCTGTTACGGTGAAATCATCAGTGCCACAGCGGACACTCTACCTACAGAAAAACAGCTTTTGTTATTTACCTCCTCTCTTCAAATGATTAAGGAGCTGGTAATAAAATATATGCCTGTTTATGCTCTGTCTCTGGATATGAGACATTTTGCGCTGATTTTCTGCTATAAACTACCGGCAAACGCAGGCAGTCCTTCTACCGGAAATATTACGGAGCAGTATTTCATTGAAATACAAAATATTTTACAAAGCATGAGCTCTACTCTGCAAAATTACTACAATGTGTCCTTGCGGTGCGGTATCGGCAGCCTGGTAGATACTCCTCAGGCTATTTGTGATTCCTATCAGTACTCCAGACAGGCATATCTCACTGTTACTGAGGAATGTCCCTTCCCCTTCTTTGAGCATGTAATACAGCAGGAGTCACCCCGTACCTCCTTTAATATCAGTCTCTTTAAGGGAGATTTAACCAAGGCTTTTGAGGAATATGACCCGGATATTTTGGAACAAACCATCCTCGCCATTTGTGAGCTGTTCCAGGCGCATCCCAATCATTATGTACAGGCCTTGGACGCTGCCTGCAATATCCTGTACCTTTCCATTTCTCTTCTGCAAAACGGAGAGGCGATTGTGTCAGAATTTTTTGCTGATTCCCCCGACGGCTATCGTTCCATTTATAAGCAAGCCAACGTAGAGCAGGTCATTTCCTGGCTGCATTATTTTACAGAACAGTTGTCTGAGGTTTTCCGCAACCGGCGCAAGGATTATAAAAACCATATTGTAACCAATGTAAAAAAATACATTCACGAGCATATCAGGGAGCACCTTTCCTTGAACGAGGTAGCCGCTGTATTCGGCATCAGTCCCAGCTACTTAAGCCAGCTGTTTAGCAAATATAATGAAACCGGCTTTAGTGAATATATAAATATTTCTAAAATTAACGAGGCAAAGAGACTATTAGATGAGGAAAATCTGAAGGTCTACGAGGTAGCGGAAATGCTGGGCTTTGAGAGTGCGTTTTATTTTAGCAAGGTGTTTAAGAAGGTGGAGGGTGTTTCACCTACGGAATATATGAATGGAAAGTATGTGTAAGGCGGGTTAGTGATTGTGGTTGGGAACATTTAGTTGACATTTTACCAACTTTCTGCACAAAATACTTAGTTTAATTGGGTTATTTGCATGTGCTCTTACCAACTTTTTCATAAAACAAATAAATTAGTTGGTAAATTTACTTCCATCTTTACCAATTATTACATGAAATATATACTTTAATTGGGATATCTGCTCTAGATTCTACCAACTTATTTATGAAATAAACGATAAAGTTGGGATACCGGCTCTTAATGATACCAACTATTCCAACAAAACGAAATATATGTTGGATTTATTGCTCAACAACATACCAATTTATTCCTGAAAATGTAAACATATTGGTTTATCAAGCAAAGAAGGAGGTTTTATTCCTATGGAAATGAGATTTAAAGATATTGCAGCAACATTTAATGGAGATTTTCAGGACTTTTGTCCATTCCCTAATGCAACAAACCGCGAAGCTTACGAGAAGCTGCCGGAGCATATTAAGCAGGAAATTTTGAGCGAGGGCGAGAGTTTTCTGGGTTATGAATATCCGGTAATCCGTGCCACGGACTTTATGAGATTTAAGAGAACGGGAAACCGGGTTGCCTTTGAAGATGTTTATTTTGCAAGGAGACATGCGCTGAATGGGCTGGTGTTGGCAGAGTGTGTGGAACATAAAGGCAGATTCTTGGATGATATTATTAATGGGATTTTTGCCATCTGCGAGGAAAGTGCCTGGCAGCTGCCGCCTCATAACTCCTATCTCAGGGACACGCCACAGTTTATATTGCCGGATGCCACCAGACCGGTAATTGATTTGTTTGCTGCGGAAACCGGTGCTATGCTGGCATGGGTGGGTGCTTTATTAAAAGAAGAGCTTGATGAGGTTAGTCCTTTTATTTTTACTCGTATTCAGCATGAATTATCTTTTCGTATTATTACTCCCTATCTGAAGGAACACTTCTGGTGGATGGGCAAACCTGATGAGCCCATGTGTAATTGGACTGTCTGGTGTACACAGAATGTGCTTCTTACTGCCTTTACCGCCGCATTTGATGCAGAAATCAGAAGGGCTGTTTTTCAAAAGGCTGCCAGTAGCTGTGATTATTTTCTGAAAGACTATGGCGAAGACGGCTGCTGCGATGAAGGTGCACAATACTACCGTCATGCGGGGCTTTGCCTGTTTGGCTGTATGGACATCCTAAATCAAGTATCAGATGGTTATTTTGAATCTTTATTCCAATGGGAAAAAATCAAGAATATTGCTGCTTACATATTGAATGTACATGTGGATGATAAATATTATTTTAATTTTGCAGATTGCTCCGCTGTAGCAGGCAGAGCAGGTGTGAGAGAATTTTTATTTGGAAAAGCCACCGGACAGCCGGAGCTTACCAGATTTGCTGCACGAGATTTTCAGACAGACGGAAAGTTATATACGGATGAAGTGAATCAGATTAACCTATACTATCGACTGGAAACTATTTTTACCTATGAAGAAATCATGAATTATGATGCTCGTTCTCCCATATTCCACAAGGATATCTTCTATCCCAGCGTAGGACTTTTTATAGCTCATGATGGTGAATTAAGTTTGGCAGTGAAAGCCGGAGACAATGATGACAGTCACAATCACAACGATACCGGAAGCCTTACCTTGTACAAAAACGGCAAACCGGTGCTGGCAGACATAGGTGTGGAGAGCTATACGCAAAAAACCTTCTCTCCCAGACGCTACGAAATCTGGACCATGCAATCCGGTTATCATAATTTACCCACGATTAATGGTCGGGATGAAAAGGACGGAAGTAATTACTGTGCCACCAATGTATGCGTTTCCCTTAATGATGCTATGCCCACCATCTCCATGGAATTGGCAACTGCATATGCCCTGCCGGATACAGAGGTTTCCTATGTCCGCAGTGTAACCCTTGACAAGCAGACTCACAGCGTACATCTACTTGACAAGACCAATGCGGATCAGGTGATTTTAAACTTTATTACCTATGAAAAACCGGAAGTAACAGAAAACCTTATCCAAATCGGCACCATCGCACAGGCAGAATTTACCGGCGCAGAGCTTCTTGCTATAGAAGTTCTTCCCATTACCGATGCCAGACTAAAAAAAGCATGGGATCATGATTTGTACCGCATCCGGTTGACCATGACTAATCCTGAGTTTCATATGACAATTCAATAATTTTCCTAATCTTATATACACTTTATAGATATTGGTGCATCTTGATATGAGCTTGTAGTATTTTCTATAAGCTCATATCATTTCTTTTGCTTATCCAAAAGCTCCTTCAACGCATCCTCACCCACACTGACCCAGGCATCTTCTTCCTCTGCATTTAAGCCAAGATACTGCGCAAGAGTACGCTCATCATCACTCATTCCCCACTGATAGCTGTATTCGTCAATCTCCTCAAATGGTATTTCTCCTGCCAGATATTTTTCTTTAAAATTCTCCATCGTGATTCTCCTTTTTCAAAATGATAAAAACTTTCTAAAAATTAGTTCTATTTGACAATAATTTGGTTGTATTTCTCCTGTCAGATATGATATCATCATCTTTAGAAGAGATTGTAATATATATTACACTAAAAAGAAAGTGTCAAAACAACAGAAGCAAGGAATATTTTATGCGAATCGAAGAATTGATGCCTAATACCCCCATTACCTTAATGGTAAATATAGATGGGCAAAAATTAACTTTTGAATCCAAAATTTCAGAGGTTTATCCCAGACGACATCTTGTACTGGCTGATATCATTTATCACAATGACAAGATTGTCACTTTTCGTGCCAAAAACATAATTATTGATGTGTTAATCAACACAGGAAATGAAAAGCCTGAGATTTTTAAAAATGTTACCGTAACCCTTGTGAAAAAGAAGGATGGTAGCCTCTGTTATAATTTGGCAACTATTGCAGAAAGCAAAACCTATAATCGTAGACAAAACTTCCGTTGCTATGTGGGTATTTCTACTTCCTTCCAATGTGGACCCAACAAAGCAGCTCATTTGGGAGTTATACGTGATGTCAGTGTCAACGGCTTCTCCATAGTCTGCGATGAAAAACTACCATTGGAACAAAATCAAATCGTTCATGTTGTCCTAAAGGATTATATTGAAGAAACCAATGAAAAATTTGTTTTTCACTTATATGGTCTGATTGCCCGTACGCAGGAGTTGGATAATAAAAGTATTTTATATGGTTGCCGTTTAAATAATTATCTTCCTGCTTTGGAGGCTTATATTATGAAAAAAGAAAGGTTGCGTCTGAAAAGAACCAGCGGAGGAGACTTATGACCTTAGAGGCATCAGCCCGTCGAATTGCAATTATAGACTATTTAAATACCAGAACCACACCTGTCAGCGGTACGGAATTGGCTAAACATTTTGGAGTCAGCCGCCAGATTATTGTACAGGATGTGGCTCTTTTGCGTGCAGAGAATCGCAATATTCTGTCCACCAATAAGGGCTATGTACTCTTTCAGACTCAGGAACAACGAACCGGTTTCTCTGCCGTTATTATGGTAAAGCATACCGCTGAGCAAACCCTGGAGGAAATGCGTTCCATAGTTGATTATGGCGGAAGTATGCTGGACGTATTTATTGACCACGACCTATATGGACAGATTCGGGTGGATTTGGTTATCAACAATATAATTGATGCAGAAGAGTTTTGCGACAAAATGATAAGCAGTACCTCAAAGCCCCTAAAGGCTTTGACAGAGGACTGCCACTACCATACTATTAAAGCACCTTCTGAAAAGGCTTTGGAATTGATACTGAAAGAATTGAAGGAAAAAGGGATTTTGCTGAATTAGCAAAGTCCCTTTTCTAAAACCCATACTTAAATAATTCCCATCACAAACACCATTAAAATCAATATGGGCAGGACAAAAGTCATATAACCTCTCATCCACTTTGCCACCTTCAAACCCTTTCCGGTGTTGGCTTCCTCTACAAACTTGTCCCAGCCCCAACCATATTTGGTAACACAGAACAACACAAATAACAAAGAACCTATAGGCAATAACAGATTACTTACAATAAAATCCTCCAAATCCAGCACTGCCGTACCTTCTCCTAAAGGCTGGAATTCCTTCCAGATATTGCAGCCAAACACACAGGGCAGGGACAGAAAGAACATCAGCACACCATTGAGTAAACTAGCCTTTTTACGACTAATATTAAATAGGTCGCAGCTGCATGCAATAATGTTTTCAAAAACACCGATTACTGTAGATAATGCCGCAAAGGACATAAAAACAAAGAACAAACTGCCCCAGATTCTGCCACCGGGAATATTATTGAATACATTTGGCAAAGTAATAAATATCAGGTTAGGTCCACTGGTAACCGGTACATCATAGGCAAAGCACGCCGGGAAGATAATCAAACCGGAGGCTAATGCTACAAAGGTATCCAGCAACGCCACATTCACTGACTCACCCATTAAGGAACGCTCCTTACCGATATAGCTGCCAAACACTGCCATGCCGCCCATACCCAGACTTAAAGTAAAAAATGCCTGATTCATGGCTGCCACAATAACATTTCCAATGCCAGCCTCCTGCATTCTGGACAGGTCGGGCAATAAATAAAAGCTCAAGCCCTCGTTTCCACCTTCCAAAAAGATACTGTGTATTGCCAACAAAATCATAATAATCAGCAAGGCACTCATCATCCATTTGGTAATCTTCTCTACCCCTTTTTGCAGACCTATGGCACAGATTCCAAAACCCAGCACAACGGTTATCAGCATATACGCGGTTAAGGTACCGGGATGCGCCATCATTTCTCTAAACTGCTCCGTAACACCTGCGGAATCCACACCCACAAAATCTCCCTTTGCCATCTTCACAAAGTATTGCAGCATCCAGCCTGCAACTGTTGTATAAAACATCATCAAAATATAATTGCCTGCCATAGCAAAATATCCATGAATATGCCATTTGCTTCCTTTCGGCTCCAAGGCATCATAAAGCTTAACAGGGCTTTTCCTACCGGCACGTCCCATTGCAAACTCCATGGTCATAACAGGCACCCCCAATACCACCAGAAAAAACAAATACACCACTACAAAAGCTCCGCCTCCGTACATACCTACCATATATGGGAACTTCCACACATTTCCTATTCCGATAGCGCAGCCGGCGCTAAGTAAAATAAATCCAAGTCGGCTGTTTAATCGTTCTCTTTCCATAAATATAAATTGTTCCTTTCTAATTTCACTTCATACAATTTATGCTCACGTACATCTTACCCAAAGTCTATCCTTCTGTCATCATTTTTATATAGGCGCTGGGGGACATTTTCGTATATTTTTTGAATATCTGGCTAAAGTATTGGGGATTATTTCCAAATCCAACCTTTTCTGCCACCAAATAAGGAGATTCCAAGCCCGCCTCCAACAAAAGCGTTTTTGCCGCTTGAATTCGCAAATCTGTCAAATAAGTTGAAAATTTACTTCCTGTCTGACGCACAAACTGCTTACTTACATAATCCGCATTCATAAACAACACGTTTTCAGCAATCCATTTCAAAGATAAATTATTATCACTTAGGTGGGCTCCTACATATTCCATAACCTTTTCCACGCAATCCAAATACTTATGTTGCGGCTCCACAGAAAAAATCCTTGTCATAATTTTCTCTGCGCAAGGGATCAGCATATCCATATTATCACAACTGTTAATTGCCATAATATCCTCTGCTATTTGTACCTTGTTCAAAGAATAAATCTCCTTTTTGGCAGCTTCCATGAGCATTTTTATCATCTGCGTCTTTGCCAGAGAGACATCCTGCTGATTGGACAATTGAGTAAAAAATTTCCGTTGAATATTCTTTTCCGCACACTCTTCCGTAACAAAAAGTTCTATCATAAGGTTGTCCACTCTCGCAGCAATCTTTTCCTGACAGGTAATAATACATGCCTGCATTACCTGAATGATTTCCTTTTCATCGGAGGGCTTTAGCAGATAATGCTTTACTCCATATTTCATGGCTGTCTGGGCAAATTCAAATTCACCATAGCCTGACAAAATCACAAATTCCATGGTAAGCTCTGCCTCCTGCACCTTTTGAATCAGCTCAAGCCCGGACAATCCCGGCATTTTGATATCCGTCATTACAATATCCGGGTATTCATCCACAATGGAATCAAAGGCTTCTATACCGTCCTTACATACTGCCACCACTTCAATTCCCAAAGAGGACCAATCTATAATAGAATATATGGTTTCCCGAATGATTTTTTCATCATCCACTATAATCATTTTAAGCATAATGCTCTCCTTTATCCGCCGGGATGTATGGAATTTCCATTTTTACCACCGCATGCTCCTGTTCATTGTAAAACTGCAAACCATACTGTTCCCCAAACAATAATTGGATTCGTTCTTCAATATTCAGTAGGGCAATTCCAAGCCCCTTTTCCTTCACTTCCTGATTTCGCAATTTGTTTAGCAAATCCTCTTGAAATTCCGAGCCCGTATTTTTCACATAAATCTGTAAAAGCGAATCCGTTTTGGTACAGGTCAGCCCTATTTCACAATCATCCGCAACCTGCTCCAAAGCATAGTGTACCGCATTCTCCAAAAGTGGTTGAATGGAAAGCTTGGGCACTATGGCATCCCGGTAGGTCTCCGGCACACTCATGGAGAAATTTAGACGATTGTCAAAACGCAGCTGCTGAATGGTCATATAATATTGGATAATATCCATCTCCTCTTTCAAGGTAAAATTATCACTCTTCTTATTCAAGGTCATTCTAAGGAAATGCCCCAGCGAACCTGCAATTTGGGAAATTTCCTGTTCCCCTATGGCCTTGGCACGCCAATTAATGGTATCTAAAGTATTGTACAAAAAATGCGGATTCATCTGTGCTTCCAAACTTTTTAGCTGAGCATCCTTCATCAAAATTTCCTTCCGATAGTTCTCCACCACCAAAGTCATAATCTGCTCCGCCATACTTCCAAACTGCTGATGGAGCATACCGATTTCATCCGTCCTTCCGGAATAATCATAGGGTGTTTCCGGAAGTTCCTCTGAGTTTTCACCAAACTGCTTCATGCGATTAATCAGATGGTCAATATGCCTTGTCACCTTTCGTACAATAATATGCATCAAAATAAAGGAGCATATCATACCTGCTAAAAGCAACAGCAAGTATAAATATAGCGTGGCTCTTTGTGATTGCGCCACCTCTTCATAAGAAACCAGATGAAAAAATCCCCAATTATTTATTTCCATCTTTCCCCTGATGGCAAAGTACTCCTTACCATTCACAAATACAACACCATAATCATCAATGGTCTGACTTACCTTATCCGCCGTTTCATTACCAAGCCCTGAAGATACATATATCATATCATCCTCTTCATAAATAATCCAATAAGAATCCTCATATTCCTTACTGACCTTAGAAACTTCTGCTATGAGCTTATCAAAATTGATTTTTACAATGAAAGAGCCTAAATTATCCAGCTTTAGATTTTCTATTTTTTTAATCTCTCTAACCAAATACAGATCTTCCTTATCCGCATAATCCGTAATCCATAACGCAGAACCATCTCCCTCTTCTGCACTCTTCACCAAGTCGGTCAGTCTCTCCTCCGTCAGCCTATCCTCCCTGTTTCCATATGTATACGCCGTGAATTTAGGACAGGAAATAGCTAAAAACTGTATATAATCATGCTTATATTCCAAATAGTGCCGCTGCAACGTAGCATAAATCTCAGAATAATAATGCGTACCGTAATTTACCTCGGGATGCAAAATCTCATCCAAAACGGACTGTATGGTAGTATCCGTCCGGACAATATTTGACATGGTTATCATTTCCTCTAAACGATTGGAAAATTCATGGGAAACCAATGCCGATGAAGATTGCATGGACTGATACAGCAGCTTATCATAACGGGATGTAACCAAGGTAAACGCAGCAAACAAAAATATCAATACAAATAGAATATTAATACCTATGGTGGAAAGTAATAATTTACTTTCCAACTTTAAATTGACAATTTTCTTTGTAACTATTTTTATCGCATTCATCATAATGTATAATCCGACCTTCCTCTCCCATCCGATTATATACACAATATGCATAGTTTTTCAACGAAGAAATCGGTTTTTTAATGCAAAAGGACGGAAATTCATATTTGAGAATTACTTTTTTGTGAGTATACTAGCAATATCAATAGAAAAACTATTGAAAAAAAGGAGGGTATATTTAATGAAAAAGAAAGTATTATCTTTGTTAATGGCATCAGCCATGGTATTAGGTCTGGTTGCCTGCGGTTCCAGCGAACCTGCTGCTTCCAATGCTCCCGCTTCCAATGCACCTGCTGCCTCTTCTCAGGCAACTGACAATGGCGGAGCTGCTGCCGAAGATGTTGCATTAACCTTTACCTGGTGGGGAAATCAGACCAGAAATGAGCGTACACAGGCTGCTTTGGATTTATATTCCCAGCAGAATGCAGGTGTTACCTTTGATACACAGCCTGCTGAATGGAACGACTACTGGACCAAGCTGTCCACTTTGGCAGCAGGCAATTCCTTGCCTGAATGTCTTCAGATGGACTACTCTTATTTAGAGCAGTATGTAAGTGCAGAATTATTAGTGGACTTAACCCCTTATGTAGAAAGTGGTGTTTTAGATGTTTCCAAGGTTGACCCCGGCATTTTGGAATCCGGTTCTGTGGATGGCAAATTGTATGCTATCTGTGCCGGTGTAAATGCCCCTTCCCTGTTCTACAATAAAACCTTGTTAGATGAACTTGGTATTACTTTAAAGGACAACATGACTTTGGATGAATTTAAGGAGGTAGCACGTCAGGTGTATGAGAAATCCGGTGTAAAAACCGACTTACCCTACGCTGCCGGCGACAACTATCTGCCTTTCCTGTTACGAGCACAGGGCACAAACAAGTTATTTAACGACACTTCCTTAAATGTAGCAAACGCAGAAAGCTTACTTCCCGGATTTGAGATTTATGAAACCGGTACAAAAGAAGGTTGGATTATCGGTGCTGACGTTCACGCTGAGTTAACCTCTAACTCCGTCGAGCAGAGTCCTTTAGTATACTTCTCTTCCGAAGCAACTCAGTCCTGGTGTGGTTTCTTCTGGTCTAATCAGCTTTCCGCAATGGTAGCTGTTGCTCCCGAAGGAATGGAAATTGGTATTACCACATGGCCTTCCGATGATCCAAAGCAGTCCAACTTCTTAAAGCCCAGCCAGTTCTTCTCAGTATCCAGAGATGCAGGCAAAAACGAGGAAGCTGCTGTTAAGGTTATCAACTACATGTTGAACTCCGTAGAAGCAAATGAAATTCTCTTAGGAGAAAGAGGTGTTCCTGCCTCCTCCGATGTTGCTGCGGCTATTTCTCCTTTATTGGACGAAACTGCTCAAGTGGTTACCGGATACATAAATGATGTTGTTACCCCTAACTGCTCCCCTATCAGTCCTGCAATCCCTGATGGAGCAAATGAAGTTTACAATTATTACAACGAACTGGTAGACAAGATTCTCTATGGTCAGATTACCTCTGAAGATGCAGCAAAAGAATTATTTGAAAAAGGCAATATCATTATGAACAGATAATAAATCAAATAATTTTCAGTACTGCAAGGTTTCGACCTTGCAGTACTTATTTTCAAAGAAGGAGCCACCCATGAACAAAACCCATAAATTAACCCTGCGTCAAAAACTGAATACCGAAAAAGCTGCCGGTATCATATGTACCATGCCTTTTCTGATTGGTTTTCTGGCTTTTATGATTATTCCTATGTGTATTTCCCTGTACTATTCTTTCTGTGATTATAATATTCTTACCCCCCCTGTATTTACAGGTATGAAAAATTTTCAAAGAATGTTTACGGACGAAGTATTTTACCAGACTCTTGCAGTTACTTTTAAATTTGCTTTTATTTCCGTTCCTATGCGTTTAGTTTTTGCATTGATTATAGCATTACTCTTATTTAAGAGCACCAAAATGACCGGTTTATACCGCGCTCTTTACTATCTTCCTTCCATTATTGGCGGCTCTGTTGCCGTAGCAATCCTGTGGAAGCGACTATTCTCTCTGGATGGTCTCATCAACAAACTTTTTATGGCTCTTGGTATGAAGGAGCCTATATCCTGGCTGGGAGATACCAAAACCGCTATCTGGACCTTGATTATTCTGGCAGTTTGGCAATTTGGTTCCTCCATGTTGATTTTCCTATCTGCTTTAAAGCAAATTCCCACCAGTCTTTACGAGGCTGCAAGAGTGGATGGTGCCAACAGTTGGCAACAATTCTGGAAAATCACCTTACCACTGCTAACCCCCAATATCCACTTTAATTTGGTTATGCAGATGATTAATGGCTTCCTTGCCTTTACACAATGCTTGATTATTACACAGGGCAAGCCCTTGAACTCCACCCTGTTTTATACCGTATATATGTACCAGCAATCCTTCCTCTTCGGTAGCACCGGCTATGGTGCCGCTCTTGCTTGGGTAATGTTGGCATTGATTGCTGTGATTACATGGATTTTATTTGCAACTAAGAAATTATGGGTATATGATGGAGGACTGTAAGCTATGAGAAATAAGAAAAAAGTAATAAATATCATATATCACACCATTGTGTGTGCCTGTGGAATCATTATGATTTACCCCCTACTGTGGATGGTTATGAGCTCCTTTAAAGAAACCAACACCATTTTTAACACTGCAACCAGTCTGATTCCCGAAAAATTTACTTTGGAAAACTATGCAAATGGTTGGAAAGGATTTGCAAAGGTAAGCTTTGCTACCTTTTTCAAAAACTCACTGGTTATTTCCATTCTGGCGACTATCGGAACAGTTCTTTCTTCTTCCGTGGTTGCATATGGCTTTGCAAGATGTAAATTTCCCGGCAGGAAATTTCTTTTTGCAGCTATGCTGGCATCCATGATGCTTCCCGCACAAGTGCTTATGATTCCTCAGTATCTTTGGTATCAGAAGTTGAATTGGGTAGGTACTTATCTGCCCCTGATTGTACCTTACTGCTTTGCCATTCAGGGCTTCTTTGTTTACATGATGACCAATTTCATTGAAGGGATTCCCAGAGAGCTGGATGAAGCTGCCAAAATCGATGGTTGTTCCTATTATACCATTTTTACCAAGATTATTTTCCCTTTGATGGTGCCTACTATGATTACAGGCTGCATCTTTTCCTTTATGTGGAGATGGGATGACTTCCTAGGTGCACTGCTTTACGTAAATAAAACAGAAAAATATCCTGTCAGTCTGGCACTGAAAATGTTCTGCGACCCCAGCTCCTCCTCTGATTATGGTGCAATGTTTGCTATGGCAACCTTATCCATTCTGCCTGCTGTGTTAATTTTCTTCTGTTTACAGAAATATTTGGTTGAAGGAATTTCCACCTCTGGTTTAAAGGGATAAATAAAGATATATCAAAACAAGGAGTCTTTGCTATGATTTATAATGTATTAGAATATGGTGCTGTCGGCGACGGCTTCAACAATGATGGTTCTGCCATTCAGTTGGCAATTGATGCTTGCTCCCAAAACGGCGGCGGACGGGTTCTGCTTCCCGGGGGAAGGATTTATCGGAGCGGCACTTTGGTTTTAAAATCCAATGTGGAGCTTCATTTGGAAATGGGTGCTGTATTAAAAGGCAGCGATAATTTAGAGGATTTCAGCTTATTAACCAAGGGAAAGGTACAAATTTCCGAAGTCAATATTCCTACCTATGATAATTGTGATTATAACGGCAAGCCTACCCTTTATTTTATCTATTGTAAGGATTGTGAAAATGTAGCTCTTACGGGATTTGGTAAAATTGACGGAAATGAAGAAATCTTTTACGGTACCATTACCAAATGGCATATAGACGGTTCCTTTTATCCACGCGTGCCCCTACTCTTCTTAGAACATGTTACCCATCTTACCCTACATCAGGTAACACTTACCGGAAGTGCCTTTTGGACTACTCATATGGTAGGCTGTCGGGATGTATTAATCGAAGGAATTCGTATCATTAACAATCTCCGTCTTGCCAACTGTGACGGCATAGACCCAGATCATTGCAGCAATGTGCGAATTTCCAACTGCCATATCGAATGTGCGGATGACTGTATTGTATTTAAAAATACGCAGGGCGCCATGGAATATGGCCCCTGCGAAAATATTGTGGTGGACAACTGTACCATGATTTCTACCAGCGCTGCCATTAAATTTGGTACGGAAAGCGAGGCACCCTTTAGAAATATTACCATTTCCAACTGTAATATCAGTCGTACCAATCGGGCAATTTCCCTACAGCTAAGGGATAAAGGCTTTATTGAAAATGTAACCTTCGCCAATCTGAATATTGAAACCCGTATGTTTTCCAAAATATACTGGTGGGGCGAAGCAGAGCCCATTGCCATAACTGCTGTAAAACGAAGAAATGACACAAACGTTGGTTTTATCCGTAATGTGCGCTTCCAAAACATCAACTGCTCCGGCGAAAACGGCATATTGATTTATGGTGATGAATCCGTAAATATTCATAATATTACCTTCGATGGGGTACATGTCCATCTAAAACGGACTAGCGACTGGTCTACTATTTATCATGACCTACGCCCCAATGAGGGAAATGTAATTTTAGAGGATTCCCTGCGAGGTATATATGCCCGCAACGCTCGGGATATTACCTTCCAAAATTTTTCACTAGCAATTGAGCCGGAAATGGAAAAGGAAATTGTCGAGGCCATTTCCATCGAAAATTGTGAGAATGTTGTTGTAAATTCCTAAGTTTTTGTATAGACCCTCTGTGTCTCCCTGCACAGAAACAAAAAAGAGGCTCCCTTTTGAGCTTCTTTTTTAGTACAAAAGTCTCAATCTGATATTTACTTCTTGGCATTTTGAAAGTATACTTAACTTAGAAATTGTTACCTGAAAAAACTTTTAAGGGGGCTTTTCATGAAAAAGAAATTATTATCCATATTACTTGCTTCAGCCATGATATTAGGCTTAACCGCTTGCGGCTCCAAGGAATCCACTACAACTCCCTCTGAGGCTACACCCTCAGAATCTGCCACCACTGCTACGGACTCTCCTACTGCTTCCGAAACACCTGCTGAGTCTTCTGTAGCCTGTGATGTTACACCAGTTCCCGAATCTGCCGCTAGTTCGGACGGCACAGCAACATCCATATCCTTTGCATGGTGGGGAAGCGAGCCCAGATATGAGCGCATGCAAAAGGTATTAGGATTGTATTCTGAACAAAATCCGGGCATCTCCTTTGAGGTAAATTCCTTAGAATGGAACAATTATTGGACTCAACTAGCTGCATTATCAGCAGATAATGCCTTGCCGGATTGTTTGCAAATGGATTACGCTTATTTAGAGCAATATGTGAATGATGGTCTTTTGACAGACTTGACTCCCTATGTGGAAAGTGGTCTCTTAGATGTCTCCGATGTAGACCCGGGTATTTTAGAATCCGGTTCCGTTGATGGCAGGCTCTATGCAGTCTGTGCCGGTGTAAATGCACCTGCACTTCTCTATAACAGAACCTTACTTGACGAACTAAGCATTACCATTAACGATAATATGACATTGGATGATTTTATGAATATCTGCCGCGAGGTATATAAGCAAACAGGTATCAAAACCGCTTTACCCTATGGTACCAGCGACAGTTTTCTGCCTTTCCTGTTACGAGCTCAGGGGATCAATCAGCCTTTTAATGACCATTCGCTGAATATTCCCGATGCCAAAGCTCTGTTACCCGGATTCCGTATCTATGAAACAGGTATTGAGGAAGGCTGGTTGATAGGTGCAGAGGTATATGCTGAATTAACCTCCAATACAGTGGAACAGAGTCCTATGATCTTTTTCTCTTCCACAGATAGTCAATCCTGGTGTGCTTTTCATTGGTCCAATCAGTTAGAAGTTATGGCAAACGCCGCGCCGGATGGCATGGAAATCGGTATTACCACCTGGCCTTCTAATAATATCAAGTTATCAAATTACTTGAAACCCAGTCAGTTTTTCTGTGTTTCAAAAGACGCAGCAGAAAATGAAGAGGAAACGGTAAAGTTAATTAATTACCTGCTTAACTCTGTAGAAGCAAATGAAATTCTTTTGGATGACAGAGGTGTTTCCCCTTCCTCCAAGGTAGCTACTGCAATTTCACCGTTATTAAATGAAAATTCCCGTATCGTGACGGCTTACATTAATAATGTGGTAACACCAAACTGCTCTCCCATTAACCCACCCATTCCTGACGGTGCCAACGAGGTTTATGATTACTACTATCAGTTAATTGACCAAATTCTTTTGGGAATAAGCACATCAGAAGAAGCTGCTGTTCGTTTATTTGAACAGGGAAATGAAATTATGGCTAAATAAAGATTAGAGCAAAATAAGATTAGAGAAGCCCCTCCAAGGTCAATTGGATTGGGGCTTCTTCTATTATGATTCCAAGCCTCATAAATACTGCCCAAACATAAGGTGCCCCCTGTTTATTGTATTGTCAATCTATTCCTTTTGCTTATTGTACGGTCTCTTTCAAATCTTCCAAATCCTTCTCAAACACTGTAAACACTTGAGGTTCCACCACATAAACCGTATCCTCAGAGTTTTTGCGCATGTAGTATATGGAAGCCACAGAATTCTTATCACCCAATTCTATACGATAGCTTTCTTGGGCAGTCGCATACTCAATCCAGCGTGACGGTTCATCCAAACCATATTGAATCATATCTGTAACATCTGTCAATTTCTGCTTCGCGGTAAGAGGTGCCACTCTGTTTAGCATTGCCTTGATACTGTTCTGATTAAGAGAAATGGCTTTATCCTCTTCATAATACCAGGTATCCTCTTCTTTTACAAAGGTATAAACCACTTCCTCATAATCATAGCTGAAACGGACAATATCCTCTAATGCCACATCTATTACTGTAATTTCTGTAATTTCTTCCGGCTTCTTAGATTGCACCTTATTATATTGTTTTATCCCAAAGAAGCCTCCAATTAGCAATACCAACACCAACAGCAAAATCAACAGCTGCTTAAATTGCTTTCCCACTAACGTTTCCTCCTTCTGAACCAAATTACAAAACCTGTTACCATACAGCCAATTGGTAAAAGAATTGTAGTAAGTAATGATATCAGCATTACATTCATCTGATTGATGGTAAGGGCAGAAATTTCATAGCTTTTTGCCGGAATGGATACACTGCTCTCATGGTCAACAAAACCGCTGATAGTATTCGTAAACAAAGTAAGATTTGCACCACTTACCATAGCACTTGCTTCATCCGTAAAAATCTGCTCACTTCCATATACCACCATAAGCGCCTCACCCTCATCCAAGCTCTTTGTAGCTTCTACACCAACTGCAAAGGGACCTTCTATATCATTTTCACCCTTACTGTAATCCTCCAGATTCTCAATGGCAGAGGTCTTGGAGAAGGCACTATCCGAGGTGGACAGGAAGGTATTGTAGGACATTCCTTCTGCTTCCTCATTATCTATGGTAATACCCTTTACATAGGGTGCAAAAATATAAGCATTATTGTAGGTTCCTGCCGTATAGGTGCTGCTGGTCTGGGTGGGAAGGATATAATAGGGGCTTCTGTAATAATTTTCCTGATTCTGCTCCACTACCATTCCATCTGCTATGCTAAGTCCCATATAGGCTGCAATTGCTTCAACATTGACAAGCTCCTCCTCTGCATAGCTCAGCACCAGGACTACCTTACCGCCTCTGTCCAGATATGCTAGTACCTTATCCTTATCATCCGTGGAGAAATCAGTCACTGCACCATTAATCAGTATACAGGCAGCATCCTCCGGTATGGTATCATAGTCCATCAGATTTATGGTTTCATACTCTACATTTTCTTTATCCAGAGCAGCCTTAAAATTACTACTGATGCTAATCTCATTATGCCCCTCCGTCATGTAAACCTTCGGCATATCCTCGGACAATACATAATCCAATGCACTGGTAATCTGTCCCTCTCCGTCATAGCCGGTGGTGGTAGTATTATAGCTATAGGTATTGTAATCAAATTCTGAGGAGGTTGCATAAATGTAATTGTAGTCCACCACCTTGCTTCTTTTATCACTTACCAAAATCAGACTGTTCATGCTGATGCTACTGTCCGTGTACTGTGTATGAAACATGGGATTAATGGTGGGGTCAACATATTCCACGGCAATATGCTCCGACAAATCATCAAATCTTTGCAGTGTCTGCTGAAGGGTAGCATCCTGAGTATCCTCCGCAGAAATCACATAAATAGTAACATCCTCCTGCATATTCTTTACATACTCCATGGATTGATCCGTTAGAGAATACAGCTTTTCTGCTGTCATATCAATGGAAGTCCAGCTGGAGGGCATCTCACCCATAATGATATTTACCACCACCACAATAGCCATTGCTACTGCAATCATTCCGGTACTGTAAGCACCTACACTTAAATTCTTCACAGATACACTGTAACGTCTCTTTTGAATGGACTGCACTGTCAGAAACAGCATTAAGGCAGTAACGGACACATAATACACAATCCCTTCCAAATTTAATGTACCGTTCAAAAGCTCCGCAAAGGGAGTATATAAATCAAAACATCCCAAAATCTTAGTTAAAAGATTTCCGGTAGTGGAAATTATATTGCAGATGGAACTCATCATGTATCCCAAAAACAGTATGATAAAGCCTAATACTGCAGCAATCACCTGACTTTCTGTTAAGGAGGATATCCACAGACCAATGGCAATAGCTGTCATTCCATAGAGAAAATATGCTAAAACTGCCAAATAATTTTCTCCAATGGGAGTACTTCCAAACTGTGCCATAAGCAAAGGATAGCAACTGATAACTGCGATGGGAATAACATATATCGTTAATAATGCCAAAAATTTACCTATTACAACACCTCCTACAGATACCGGAGCTGTCAAAATAAGCTGGTCTGTTTTGCTACGTTTTTCTTCAGCAAGAGTCTTCATAGTCAAAACAGGTACACTAATTAAAAATAAAAAAGCACAACTGGATACCACATAGGAAAAATAAGGATATCCATTCATCATGTTATATACACTGAAATACAATCCAATAAAAAATAAAGTTACCGCAATAAACAGAAAACCGATAAAGGATTGAAAGTAGGACTTTAACTCCCTCTTATATATGGCAAACATATTATTCTTCCTCCTTTTCCCTGCTTAGTACAGTCTCTGTCTCTTTTTCTGCACCTTCTGCCACTACAATCGGCTCTACCATTTCCGTCTGCTCTCTTGTCAGCTCCAAGAAGATATCCTCCAAGGATTTCTCCAAATGGCTCATTGCCATAATAGGCAGCTTTGCCTCAGCCAAAGCGTAGAACAGACTTTCACGAATATCCACATTATTCTTGGAAAGCACACTGAGCTTTACACAATTCTCCTCTGTGATTCCTTTGTTTTCCACAGACTCCACTTCTTCCAGTTCCATAATTGCCCTTTCCACTTCTTGCAGGCTACCCTTAACGGTCAACTCCACCTCCATGGAAGCTCCATCCCTGGAACTGCTCATCCGTCTTTGCAGACCCTCCGGAGAATCACTTGCCACCAACTTACCGTGGGCAATAATCATAATGTGGTCACATACCGCACTTACCTCGGACAAAATATGTGAGCTTAAAATAATGGTATGATTTTTACTTAAGCCCCGAATTAAATCACGAATCTCAATAATCTGTTTAGGATCAAGACCTACGGAGGGCTCATCCAGAATAATCACCTCCGGATAACCTAAGATTGCCTGTGCAAACCCAACTCTCTGTCGATACCCCTTAGAAAGATTCTTAATCAGACGTCCCTGCATATCCGTAATTTGCGTCATTTCCATGACCTCTGCAACCTGTTTTTGCCGTTCTGTCTTAGGGACTTTTTTCAATTCTGCCGCAAATTTCAGATATTCCTTTACCGTCATATCCATATACAACGGGGGAAGCTCCGGCAAATACCCAATAGACTTTTTCGCCTCTTCCGGTTCTTTTGTAATATCATGACCGTTTATCAAAACGGTTCCTTCGGTGGCAGCAAGATAGCCGGTAATCATATTCATAGTGGTTGATTTACCGGCTCCGTTAGGACCAAGGAAGCCGTAAATCTGTCCCTTTTCCACGCGAAAGGAAAGATGATCTACGGCTACATGGTTTCCATATTTTTTTGTAAGATTTGTTACCTCAATCATACGTTACCCATGCCTTTCTTTCTATTTTTACATGGGTATTTTAAAAAGCAATTGTCATGAAAAAGTGACAGTTCTGTGAAAATTGTGTGAAGTCTCATATAGAGTTATGGCAGTACGGCACTCCCCTGCTTCTGCGGTTATGGTAAGGGGATACTTTTTAATTGGAATTTCTTCAAAAAAGTATTCCGGTCCCCCTGCAAGAAATTCAAAAAGGGTACCGTTTGTATATAATGCAACCTTCTTTTGGTTACTGTAGACCGTTAAGGACAGATTATGTTTTTTATTTTTCTGAATACTGCACATGCTGATGTATACGAATGGCACCTTGCTCCATTTTGCTTTGTAGTGATAATAAACATCCGTACAATACAGTGGTTGGTGAGAAAAAAGTATATTGCAATCGACGCTTTCCGTAAGGTTCTCGTACAACTGAGATTCCTCTCTGATTAAAAATCCTCTTTCTATGCAAATTTGGATAAGCTCTCTTGAAATTGGCTCCTTACAGGACAATTGTAATGTATTAATCCCCATCTCCTTAACAGCTTCTAATATCTGCTGTATATTTCCTTCCTCCGCATTTGAAATATCCCATTTCAATACTCGCGGCTCAAAAGCCTTTCCGTTTAGAAACCATCCTTTTCCTTCCATTTCTTCAAAGGTATAGATTGCCAATGGATAGGTACATCTTTCTTCATAAGGGGTTTCCTCTGTATTGATAAAATGTAATACTACCTGATATAAATAAGGGTCTTCCAAACCATTCCAAAGATGGGGATGCAAAAGAATGGCACAGGCAGGTTCTTCTTCTTTTAAGGGATAGAGACTTTGTAAAACCATGCCTCCATCCTTATCCTGAATCTGTATGAAGATAGCCCTAAGGTCTTCGCGCTTCTCTTCTGATACAGAAGCTAATTCCTGTGCAAAATCAAACTCCAAATATGCTTTTCCGTTTTCAATCCTTGTGGTAATCTTCATACCTGTCTGCTTCCTTATTCTTTATTTTGCCTCTTTTCCTGCAATATCCTTGTATTGTTCTCTACCTCACTCTTAGAAAGAGGATACCAAAACAGCATAATCAAAAATACTAAAAAGTAACAAATCCCGGGAATCAATGTGGCCACTGTATAAATACGCTCCGCCACTTCCTCACTTTGTACCGAAGCATCGGAAATATAGCCGATGGCAGTTAATGCAAAACCACCCAAACCACCTGCCAATGCCTGTCCCAGCTTCCTTGCAAAGGAATAAACTGCATATACGGTTCCATCCTCTCTCTTACCTGTTTTTACTTCCTGATAATCTATGATATCCGTAATAAATGCCCAGATAATCATATTGAATAATCCGGTACCTACCGTACCTAAAAATAGAAATACCATAAATAAAGGAATACTTTTTACCCGTAAAAAAAATAACAGTAAGTAAAATACTCCTGCCACCAGCATTCCTACCACGCCGGCCTCTTTTTTACCAAAAGCCACAGTGATTTTTGATATAAAGGGAGCCATCAGCAGCATGGCACCCACAGTAATCAAATTCACCCAGGCAACAGCTTTAGCATTTCTAAAGTAATCCAAAAACAAATAATTATTCATGGTCTGTCCCAGCATGGATGCAAGTAACAAAATCAATGCTGCACACACCAAAGCAAGCAAAGGCTTATTTTTTCCCAAACTTGTCAAAATTTGCCCTGCCTTTTCTCCCTTTTGCTTTTCCTTTTTTTCAAAGAAAACTCTTTCTGAACATAAAAAGTAGCAAAGAGCATAGCAAATTACTGCAAAAATGCCAAAGATTACTGCCGTAAGGGTAAACCTTGCGGGACTTACCACTTGATTTCCAAGAGCATCTGTTTCATAAATCACAAAAGGTACCAAGGTACCAATCACAAGACTTGCCAAGCTGGCTCCAACACTTCGATAAGTTGACAGAGAGGCTCTGTCTCCGGGCTCGGCACTGATAACGGATGCCATGGAGCCATAGGGAATATTAATTGCGGTATAACAAAAGCTACTCCACAGAATATAAGTAATTACTACATAAGCCACCTTCGCCGGGTACGCCCAATCCTGCACAAAATACAAGTACATAATAGTACTGGCAACTGCTACCGGAATGCACATTCTCCGAATCCATGGGCGGAATCGTCCGTCCCTTGCAGTGGGCAGACTATCTACAATTCTACCCATGGTAACATCTGTAAAGGCATCCACGATTCTGGCTGTCAAAAACAAAGCACCTACAATGGTTCCTGACAAACCCAATACCTTTGTATAAAAAACCATTAGGTAGCTACTGGCAAAGATAAAACTGAAATCATTACCAAAATCCCCAAACATATAACCCAATTTATCCCAAAGTCCAAAAGGACGTGATGACTGATTCATACGCTCCTCCAATTTTCCAATTTTTTGTTATGCATTTACTTTTCCCATCTCCATAAAATTTATGCGCTTTCTATACGATGAATTTTATTCACTTTTTTCGAGTAATTATTAAAATATCATTGTATTTTGCCATTCACTGTGGTAAAGTAAAGTGTGTTTAGGAGGAAGTAATCCGGCGGTTGCTTTCTCTTTTTTGCTATTAAGAATATCTACAAAAAACAAGAAAGACATGGTACTTTTATGACAGAAGCAAAAATCCTTTCCCGCTTGGAACAAATTGCGGGCAAAAAAAGTTTTTTCTATAAAAATCTGGTTACCGGTCAGACCATTTCCATTAATGAAGATATGCCCATGATGGCCGCCAGTGTGATTAAAATTCCTATTATGATAGAAGCCTTTCGCCAGATAGAGGCAGGACTTCTTTCAAAAGACCGGGAATACATTCTGAAAGAAACGGATAAGCGTCCCTCCTGCGGCTGCCTGAACCGTATGCATGCAGGACTTGCCGTGACAGTTGCAGATTTATATAATCTAATGATTATTTTAAGCGATAATTCTGCCACCAATATTTTGATTGATTTACTTGGCAGGGAACAGATTAATGCCTCTATGAAGGAAATGGGTTATCAGCATACTTCCGTAAACCGCCTTTTATTTGACCGTGAGGCATCGGAGCGTGGCATCCAGAATTATGTCTGCGCCGGGGAAATTGCCGATATGCTGGAAAAAATGTATCAGGGCAAGCTGATTTCTCCTGAGGCTTCTGCTGAAATGCTGGAGGTTTTAAAGGAACAGCGGTTAAACGGCAAAATTCCCTTCCATTTTGTGGAAAAGGTACCCATTGCCCATAAAACCGGTGAGGATGACGGTATTACCCATGATGTAGGTATTGTATACGGCAAACAGCCTTTTATCCTCTGCTGCATGGGAAATGAGATGAATCCTCCCGAATACGAAAGATTTATGCAGGATATTGCCTGGGAGCTATATCTGGAAGGAGAAGCCTGATGAAAATTAAAAAAATTACTTTGGGAGAAGTCAATATTCCTTTGGTAACTCCCTTTAAAACAGCACTTCGCAGTGTGGACAGTGTAAATGATATTGTAGTATGTGTGGAAGCGGATAATGGCATGGTAGGCTTTGGCGAAGCACCACCTACCGCAGTTATCACCGGAGATACTAAGGGCTCCATTGTTACTGCCATCCGTGATTTTATTGCTCCCTCCCTGATTGGAATGGACATTGAAAATATTGACGGCATTATGAAAAAGCTACATAGCTGCATCTTGAAAAACACTTCTGCCAAGGCTGCAGTGGATATGGCTATTTACGATTTATATGCCAAGCATCTGGAACAACCTTTATACAAGGTGTTGGGTGGTAATACCAATGAAGTGGAAACAGACCTGACTATCAGTGTAAACGACATTCCTGAAATGGTGCAGGACAGCTTACGAGCTGTAAATGAGGGCTTCCGTATTCTGAAGGTTAAGGTAGGAAAGGAAGGTCTTAAGGATGTAGAACGCATCAAAGCCATCCGTGAAGCAGTTGGTCCTGACATTGTAATTCGTGTAGATGCCAATCAGGGCTGGAATGCTAAGGATGCTGTCCGCATTATCCGGGCTATGGAGGATGCCGGACTGAATATTGATTTGGTAGAGCAGCCGGTTAATGCTCATGATTTCAAGGGTATGCAGATGGTTACTGCTTCTGTTGCTACTCCCATTCTTGCTGACGAAAGTGTATTTTCCGCTGAGGATGCCATCCGCATGATTCAGGAGAGAGCCGCTGATTTAATTAATATTAAGCTCATGAAGACAGGCGGAATCTACGAAGCCTTGAAAATATGTAGCATCGCAGAGATTTATAGTGTAGAATGTATGATAGGTTGCATGCTGGAGAGCAAGATTGCAGTCAGTGCAGCGGCACATCTGGCAACTGCCAAAGGAATTATTACCAGGGCAGACCTGGATGGTCCTTCCCTTTGTAAGATTGACCCCTATGAGGGTGGTCCTATTTATGAGGGTCCACGTATTATTATGCCCGACGCTCCGGGTATTGGCATTACCAAGGTGCCTGCACAATTTTCTTAATTTATATGTACTAAAACAGAAACCCTGTTTTTTTACATAGAACTTTTATGAACGGAGGAGAATTTATGAAGAAAAAGTTTTTATCCGTACTTCTTGTGGCTACTATGGCAGTATCCATGCTGACCGGTTGTGGTTCTTCCACCGATTCCGGCAGTGCTGCTAATGGCGCAGAGTACACAGAGCTTTACGCAAGTGAAGTTGCTACCATGAATTATCTGGTTACCAGCACTTATAATGACATGATTATTCCTGCTAATACCATTGATACTTTGGTAGAAACAGATTCCAACGGTGCTTTAGTTCCAGCTCTTGCTACGGAATGGTCCCAGGAGGGTCTGGTATGGACCTTCAAGCTGAGAGAGGGTGTAAAGTGGGTTGACCACACCGGCAAAGAGGTTGCTGAGGTAACCGCACAGGATTTCGTAGATGCTATGAAGTATCAGCTGACTCCTGAGTACGAGGCAGCAAATGCACAGAATCTGTTCGGCGTTATTGCTAATGCTGAAGAATATTACAAGGGTCTTGCAGGTACTGTTGAAGAGGATGGCAAAACCTACTCCCCCATCGACTTCTCTGAGGTTGGTGTAAAGGCAGTAGACAATTACACCTTACAGTATACCCTTGCAACCGAGGTTCCTTATTTCCTTTCCTCTCTGGTATATGTAGTGTACATGCCTGCATATGGTCCTCTTTTGGAGCAGACCGGTGCAAGCTTTGCAACCAGCAAGGAAACCATGTATTACTGCGGCGGCTACTACTTGTCCGAGTTTGAGCCCCAGCAGAAGCATGTTATGGTAAAGAACGATTTGAATTGGGATGCTGACAATGTGTTCATCACCAAGATTACCCAGACCTACAATGCAGAAGCTGAAACCTTAGCTCCTGAAATGGTAAAGCGTGGAGAAGTAGATTATGCAGATATCAGCTCCGATATCCTGGATGACTGGCTTGCAGGTGCAGACACTGCTTCTTTGGTAAGTAAAGAGCGTCCTGCTACCGATTATTCCTATTTCTATTGCTTCAACTTTATGCCTACCTTTGCAGAAGAGTATGAGCCTGAAAACTGGAAGCTGGCTGTAAATAATGAGAACTTCCGTCAGGCTATGATGGCCGCATTGAACAGAACCAATCCTACTGCAATCAGCGAGCCCAACACTCCTGATGTATTTATTATGAATACTATTACTCCTACCGGCTTTACCACCAATGCTGATGGTGTAGACTTTACTTCTTTGGATGCTTTCAAGGATATTATGTCTGCAAACAGCTTTGATGAAGCAGCGGCAGCATCCTACAAGGAAGCTGCTATGACCGAGTTAACCGCAGCAGGTGCTACCTTCCCCATCAAGGTATTAATGAAGTACAACCCTACTACCACCAACTGGGATAAGGAATGTGCCGTTGTGGAACAGCAGATGGAGGGTGTATTAGGTACTGACTTTATTGATATTATCGTAGAAGCAGGTCCTTCCGAATCCTTCTTAACCGAGGTTCGCAGAAGCGGTGATTATGCATTCATGAAATGTGGCTGGGGTGCTGACTATGCAGACCCTGAAACCTGGACCGATCCTTTCTATCAGGAGGAAGGCAGTGAAGGTTACAAATATGCATTCTTAAGAACCGCTATTGATGAAAATACCGCTTCCGCCGCTACCGTTCAGGAATATTTTGATTTGGTAGATACTGCAAAGGCTATTACCTCTAACGCAGATAAGAATGCAAGATATGAAGCATTTGCAGCAGCTGAAAGCTACCTGATTGACCATGCTTTGGCTATTCCTTACGGAATTTCCATCAGTGCTTACATTGCAACCAAGCTGGATGTTTATGAAGGACAGTATGCTTCCTGCGGTAGTATTCCTAACTTCCGTTTCAAGGGACAGCACCTTCAGGATCACTTCATTTCCTTAGAGGAATATGAGGCAAATTCTAAGAAATAATTGTAACATATTAATAAAACTATAATTCAGCCATGCCATTCATAACATGGCGCAGAAAAACACCGCCATGCCATTCATAACATGGCGGCAAAATGCCACCATGTTATTTCATGTCGGGCTTGCGCCCTATAGAAAATATATTTCAGGTTGCTCCTTGTGAGCAAGCTCCCGGGAGCACCTGAAATATATTTTCTGCATGGCTTTAAGGTAACGCACATGTCGAAATATTTATTCCAAAGAATTTTACGTTCATTATTAACTCTGGTTATCATCATTACCATCGTATTTGTATTAATGAGACAGATGCCCATTGAGGGTTATTTTGAAAATTTTGATAAGCTGACCGAAGAACAGATTCAGGTCGGATTGGAAGGTATGGGATTGTTAGATCCGATGCCTGTTCAGGTTGTAAACTTTTATAAACAGCTTTTAAACGGTGACTTAGGCATGTCCAGAAGATATCGCGCGAACGTGCCTGTAGTTGATATTTTAAGTACGAAAATTCCCGTATCCGTAAAGCTTGGCTCCCTTTCCATTCTGGTTTCCCTGCTGGTGGGATTGCCCATGGGTATGAATATGGCAAGGTTTAAAGGAAAATGGTTTGACAAGTTCGGAACCCTGTTTATTGTATTTATTCAGGCGGTTCCGGCGGCGGTTTACTTTTTATTTATACAGCTCTATGGTTCTACTTTATTAAAGGTTCCCCTGTTATTTGATGCAAGCAAGCCCCTGTGCTGGGTGCTTCCGGTTATCTCCATGTCGCTTGGCAATATTGCTTATTACGCAATGTGGCTTCGCCGTTATATGGTGGATGAAAGCACCAAGGATTATGTACGTCTGGCTTCTGCAAAGGGTGTGGCAGAAAATAAGATTATGACAAGACATATTTTCCGTAACGCATTTGTACCTTTGGTTCAGTATTTGCCCACCTCATTTTTGAATACGGTTATCGGTTCCATTTATATTGAATCCCTGTATTCCATTCCCGGTATGGGCGGTCTTTTAGTAGATGTAATCAAGAAAAACGACAACAACATGGTTCAGGCCATTGTACTATTATATGCTACCGTAGGTGTTATCGGTCTGTTATTGGGTGATATCCTGATGACTCTGGTAGACCCCCGTATCAGCTTGAAAAACAAAGGAGGTGGACGATAATGGCAGCACTTCGCAACCGTCTCTCATCCAAATTGGAAGAAAACGTAAATACTTATACTGAAAATATGTCGGAAGAAGAATTATTCTCTTTTGCAGAATATAAAGAGGAAAATACGGAAAAAACCGGCTACAGCAACTACTCCTACTGGCGTAGTACTTTGCAGTCCTTTTGTAAAAATAAGGTGGCTGTTTTCTTGGTATTCGTGGTTTTGGGAATCCTGCTGTTTACCTTTATCCAGCCCCTTCTTCCCAGTCAATATGACCCCAATGCCATTAACAACGATGCATCCGGCTTGCAGTATCGTAACATTGCTCCCGGTGCACAGTTTTGGTTCGGTACTAACTCCATCGGACAGGATCTTTGGGCACGTATTTGGGCAGGAACCCGTAATTCCCTATTTATCGGTATTTCCGTAGCCTGCATTGAAGCTTTTGTAGGTATTATTGCAGGTGTGCTTTGGGGTTATGTGCGTAAATTAGATTGGATTTTTACTGAGATTTATAATGTACTGGACAATATTCCCAATACCATTATCTTGATTTTAGTTTCTTACATCTTAAAGCCCAGCGTAAAGACATTAATTTTTGCAATGTGTCTTACCGGCTGGATTCAGATGGCAAGATTTATCCGTAATCAGGTAATTATCATCCGTGACAGAGAGTACAATCTGGCTTCCAGATGTGTAGGCAGCAGCACTCCCAAGATTATTGTGCGTAATCTCCTTCCCTATTTGGTAAGTGTTATTATGCTGCGTATGGCTTTGTCCATTCCTGCTGCAATCGGCAATGAGGTATTTATCACTTATATCGGTCTGGGACTTCCTACCAATATTCCCAGCCTGGGCGGTCTGATTAATGACGGCCGTGCACTGATGATGAGCCCCAGCTTACGTTATCAGTTGATTTTCCCCACAATTGTGGTTTCCATTGTAACCATTTCCTTCTATATCATCGGTAACGCATTTTCAGATGCTGCCGACCCGAAAAATCATATTTAGGGGAGGAAAAGCATATGAAAAATAACGATATTATTTTACAAGCAAAGGATGTGGTAGTAAAATTTGACCTTCGTGGGCAGATTTTGACTGCAATCCGCAATGTTTCTCTTGATATTTACCGAGGCGAGACCATCGCCATTGTTGGCGAGTCCGGCTCCGGCAAATCCGTTTTTACCAAGACCTTTAACGGACTTTTAGACAAAAATGGCTATATCGCCCAGGGTGAAATTCATTATGACAACCGTGATTTGGCTGCTTTTAAAACAGAAAAGGACTGGCTGCAAATCAGGGGTCGTGAAATCGCTATGATTTTACAGGAGCCTATGACCAGCTTGAATCCTCTGAAAACCATTGGTGACCAAATTTTGGAATCCATCACCACCAGGGATCCTAAGCTGCCTAAGAACCTGGCAAAAGAAAAGGCACTTCAATATCTCCGTGACGTAGGAATTACCGATGCTGAGAGAAGATATAAGCAGTATCCTCATGAGTTTTCCGGTGGTATGCGTCAGCGTGTTGTTATCGCTACTGCCATTGCATGTAAGCCTAAGATTTTGATTTGTGATGAGCCTACCACTGCTTTGGATGTTACCATTCAGGCACAGATTTTGAAGGTTATCAAGGATATGAAGGAAAAATATGACTTGACTGTCATTTTTATCACCCATGACCTTGGTGTAGTAGCAAATATCGCAGACCGCGTAGCTGTTATGTATGCAGGAGATATTATTGAGGTCGGAAAGACCGATGAGATTTTCTACAATCCCCAGCACCCCTATACCTGGGCACTGCTTTCCTCCATGCCACAGCTTGGCGTGAAGGGTGAGGAGTTATTCTCTATCAACGGTACTCCTCCCAACCTATTCAATGAGGTGGTAGGTGATGCCTTTGCTCCCCGAAACCCTAAGGCGCTTAAGATTGATTTTGTAAAACGCCCTCCTTACTTTGAGGTTTCTCCTACCCATAAGGCAAAAACATGGTTACTTGACCCCCGTTCTCCCAAGGTGGAGCCCCCCGAGCATATTAAAAAGCTTCGGGATATTAAGCCGATTAAGTTTAATAACTGATAAGGTATGAATGTTCCACAACAATATTGTTACAAACTATAAACGAGGAAACACATGGAAAAAGAAAAGAAAGTTTTGTTAGATGTAAAGGACTTGAAGGTTTCCTTTGGCTCCGGTAAGAAGAAATTCGAAGCAGTCAAGGGAGTATCCTTTCAGGTGTACGAGGGAGAAACCTTCGGCATTGTAGGGGAATCCGGCTCCGGGAAGACCACTATCGGTCGCGCCATTATGCGAATTTATCCTACCTCCGGCGGTGATATCCTGTATAAAGGCGAAAAAATTAACGGTCGTATCGATAAGGCTCTTGACCGCAAGGTAACTCAGGAAATCCAAATGATTTTTCAGGATCCTATTGCGTCTCTGAATGAGCGTGCAAAGGTGGATTATATTGTCAGCGAGGGGCTTACCAATACCACCCGCCTTCCCAAGGAAGAACGTATGAGCCGTGTAGAAAAGGCTTTAAGAGAGGTTGGTCTGCTACCTGAATTTGCCACCAGATTTCCTCATGAATTCTCCGGTGGGCAGAGACAGCGTATCGGTATTGCCCGTTCCCTGATTATGGAACCCCAGTTTATTATTGCAGATGAACCCATCTCCGCTTTGGATGTGTCCGTCCGTGCACAGGTTTTAAATCTGCTGGATAAGCTCCAAAAGGAAAGAAATCTGACCTATCTGTTTATTGCCCATGATTTATCCGTTATGCGCTTTATTACGGATCGTATCGCGGTTGTACATCAGGGGCAGATTGTGGAGATGGCTGAAACAGAAGAATTGTACCAGCATCCTCTCCACCCTTACACACAGGCTCTGCTTTCCGCTATCCCTTTGCCCAATCCTGAGGCTGAGCGTGATAAGGAATTGATTGTATATGATCCCTCCATGCATCATTATGAAACAGATGCACCTGTTTGGAGCGAAATAGTACCGGGACACTTTGTCTTGGCAAATCAGGAAGAAATCAAATCCTATAAGGAGAAAATAAATGCTGGCATTAGCAAATAGAACCATTGTATCTCTGCGCAAAAGCGCTTCTGCTCTTTCCGGTCTGGAGGATGAAGTACTGTATGGTATGCGTGTGGAGATTTTATCCACAGTTCCCTCCGAGGATGAGAATGATAATTCACAGTGGTGCCATGTGCGTACACACTATCGTTATGAAGGGTATTGCAGACTGGATGAGTTGGTTATTGAAGATGCTGTAACCGCCTTTGAGCAAGGAAACCTTAAAATCATTATGCAGCCCTACGCTGACATCTTAAGTGAACCTAAGGTGCAGGGCATCTGCTTACAGTCCATTCCCAGAGGGGGACGCATCTGCGTTACTGGAAACGTAGCTGAGCATGAGGGCTGGGTGAAAGTTGCCCTTGTGGACGGACGTATCGGCTATACCAAGGAAAAATATATTGGAGAATATTATCCGGAACCCTTTACCACCGATGAAGAGACTTTTCGTAAGCGCGTGGTAGAAATGGCAAAATTATATCTGGGCACACAGTATCGTTGGGGCGGCAAATCTCCTCTGGGCATCGATTGCTCCGGTATGACTTCCATGAGCTATATGCTCTGTGGTGTTATGATTTACCGCGATGCTTCCATTAAAGAAGGCTTCCCAGTAAAGGAAATTCCATTTGAAAACAAAAAACCCGGTGACTTGCTTTACTTCCCGGGGCATATTGCTATGTATATGGGGGATGATATGTACATTCATTCCACCGGAAGGAATGGAAGTGACGGTGTTGTCATAAATAGTCTAGATCCAAAGCATGAATTGTATCGTGAGGATTTGGTAAAATCTTTGAAATATGTGGGAAGTATTTTCCCGCTGTAAAGGAAAAATTATGGACGAAAGATTATCTCTTGAAAAACGAATTGAAGTAGAATTGAAAAGCTATGATGGTACCATGGGTATTTACATCAATGACTTAAAAGGAAATATCATTGCCATGAATGCTGACGAACCTTTCGAGACTGCCAGCACCATCAAGGTATATATTTTAGCAGCCCTTTTTGATGCCATTGAAAAGGGTAAGGCTTCCCTTTCTGACATGCTGGAATATAAAAAGCAGCATACCATCGACGGCAGTGGTGTTATGAGCTCCCTTGAAGTTGGTACCGTACTTTCTGTCAAGAATCTGGCAACGCTGATGATTATTGTCAGTGACAACATTGCCACCAATATTCTAATTGATTATTTAGGTGTTGATAATATCAATTCCTGCATCCAAAGCCTTGGATGTAAGGATACCATCCTGCATAATCCCATTGATTTTGAAAAATATGATAAGCTGGGAACCTCTACCCCAAGAGATTATGGCTCCATGTTTGAGCGTATGGCACAGGGCACCTTGATTAGTCCCAATGCTTCAGAGCAGATGCTGGCTATCTGCAAGCAGCAGCATTATAATTCCATGCTGACCAAATCCATTCCCGCCTACTATCTTGACCCGGATAATTTTGATGAGGAAATTATTTATGTAGCCTCCAAAAGCGGTAGCATGAATGCCTGCAGAAATGATGGTGGTATCGTGTCCACTCCTTACGGAAAATATGTAATCGTATTGTTTAACAAGGAATTCAGCGATGCCATGTACTATCCCGAACATCCCGCAACTGTGTTTGGTGCTAAAGTAAGCAGATTGATATTTGACCAATTTATTGCCTTAGAAGGACGCTTAAAATAAAAGGGCTTGTTTTTCGAACGTGCATTCTGTATAATATTATTAGGTGCTACCATAACGGTAGGCGGTTAGTCTTCTTTCAGAGGACTGTGACCTCTGTTTACATAGAAATCTACTTATAGAAATCTTAGAATGGAGGATTTGCTTATGTTAACCATCGAAAGCTTGATTGCTGTCATCAGCTTATGCTTGACTTGTTTCAGTCTTGGCTATTCGCTTGGTAAGAATAGCAAGACACAAAAATAACCGCCCTGGTCTGGAAAACTAAGCGGTTATTTTTACTGTTTATATAATTCTAGACTAACCGTCTATCGGTAGCACTCTTTCTATGATTATATTATCACTAAGCTTGCCTCATGTCAACAAGCCCAACACCCCAATCAGCGGACAAGATTCTTAAACCAGTGGCTATTAACCCCTTTTCTTACTGTATCTCTCCACTCCTCAACATATCCACCATATGCCCTGCAATCTCCGGGTCAAACTGTTTCCCCATATTGTCTTCCAATTCGCGAATGATTTCACCCATGTCCAAATGCTTCCGATAAACTCTGTCACCATTCATGGCATCAAAGGAATCAGCCACACAGATAATTCTTGCAAAAAGAGGAATCTGATCCCCCTTTAAGCCCTCCGGGTATCCCGTTCCATCATAACGTTCATGGTGATATAGAGCACCTTCCAGCATGCCTTCTATGGCGGTAACACTTTGCAGCACTTTCCCCCCCAAAATGGTATGCGTACGCATGATTTCCATCTCTTCATCAGTTAGCTTGCCAGGCTTATTTAACACGTTATCCCGAACACCCATTTTACCGCAATCGTGCATCATTGCAATATAGCCAATATTTTTGATTTGCTCCTCAGGTAATTTCATTTTCTCAGCCAACCTTGTGGCATATTTGGATACTCGGCTGGAATGTCCGGTGGTATACTCATCCTTGGCATCAATAAAACCGGCAATAATCTGCATGGTTTCCACAATAATCTTCTGATCCTTAACCCTTTGTTTTTCCAGCTTCTGTGTACGAAGCTTCATTGTCACATACCAGGCTAAGGAAAGCACCCAAAAAACTGCAAGCGTAGTCAACACATAAAAGGATATATACCCTGTTATTTTTGCATCCTTATACCCTACCAACAAGAAGTCCTTGATAACCATAAGCTCATCGGACATCAGAACCATTCCAAAATTTTCTTTATTTCCCGGTTTTACCCTGTAAATATCCCTGTCAGGATCCGGTCTGTACAAGATTTCATTATCCGTCATCAAAAACTGACCACTCCAAGAGCTATCAATTTGGGCTTCCTTAGGTATGGTAATCAGCATTTCCCAATCAACCAGAGGCCACTTCATATGATTTTCTACAAAAAAATCATATTGTACTCCCACACAGGGATTCCCCTCTCCATCCACATCATCCCAATGCTTGGGAATATTTGCAGTAATATTAACCATGGAAGTATTTTTTGATTCCTCACCGACAACCACTCTTACCGGTGTAGTTCTGTCATACCACAAACGTACGCCTAATATTGTAAATCCGATAATTATACCTATCAGTACTACAAAAAACTGTATAAAACGTTTCCTGCCCTTTTCTATTAATCCCCGCATATTTCCTACACTCCCTCATGTATAAATATACGATTATTATACACAGAGGATGTCCGTTTTTCAAGATTTCAGCATGCAGATATTCCGACATATAGTACTAATTCTCTACAAAATTCCGCATAAATAGCTTATCTTGCCAGCCATCCGCCATCCACTGCCATAGTAAATCCATTCATATAGGCAGAAGCCTCGGATGCAAGGAAAATAGCAGCTCCATACATATCCTCGGGAGTACCCCAGCGTCCCGCAGGAATTCTTGCCAAAACATCATCATTGCGGCTGCTGTCATTGCGTAGCTGGGTGGTGTTATTGGTAGCCATATAGCCCGGTGCAATGGCATTCACATTAATATTATATTGCGCCCACTCATTTGCCAACGCCTTGGTCATTCCTGCCACTGCACTCTTACTTGCCGCATAAGCAGGAACCCTGATGCCGCCTTGAAAACTAAGCATGGAAGCAATATTAATAATTTTTCCGCCCTTTCCATCTGCAATCCACTGCTTTGCCACCGCCTGAGACAGGAAAAATACCAACTTTTCATTTAAATCCGTAACAGCATCCCAGTCCTCCATGGTAACATCAATAGCATCACATCTCTTAATGATTCCGGCATTGTTTACTAAAATATCAATTCTGTCAGCTTTGGCACTTACTTCCTTGATAATGCTGTCAATAGCGGATAAATCGGAAAGATCAGCAATTATCTCTGTAAACTCTCCCCCTACTTCCTTAACCTTTTCCAATGTCTCATCACAGCTTCTTCTGGCAACACCGAATACATGGGCACCTGCTGCCGCAAGAGCCACACAAATACCCTGTCCCAAACCGGTATTGGCACCTGTTACAATCGCAGTTTTGTTTTCCAGTGAAAATAAGTTTTGAATCTGATTCATAGAAATACCCCATCCTTTCTCAATACAGGTTGACTTGTGTCCATCAAATTAGTATCATTGTATTATCAACTGCAACGTAAAACAAACATTTTTGTGTGGAAAAATATCAAAATCGTATCAAATACGCAATAATACAGTATACAGCATCACAGGCAGCGGCTTCAAAAAGCAAACATGGGAGAAGGATATTGTTATGGGACATTTAAAAGGTACTGAAACCATTGTAGACCATTCCTTAAGAGAAGTGAAAAAGCATGGCTCCGAAGGCTTTCCCTTTGCAGCCTATCTGGACGATTTTTCTTCCTTTCAAAATGGATACATCTGTTGGCATTGGCATGATGAGGTACAAATTACACTGATTGTAGAGGGTGATTTTATTTGTCAGATGGGCAGTGAAAAAATATTAATGAAGCCGGGAGAAAGTATTTTTATTAACAGCTGTGCCCTGCATCAGATTTATCCCTGTAGGAATTCTTACGGAAAGCTTTATTCCTTTATCTGGCGTGCTGACATTTTGACAGGAATAACAGAATGTGATGCCTATCAGCATTGTATTGCCAATATCCTAAATGGTAATCAAAAATATCTTTTATTTAACAGGGAAAACAGTCTCTGTGAAACCTTAAGAACTTCTCTCACAAGAATTGCCAATTTGATGAGTGAAAAAGAAGATTTTTTTGAACTGCGAATTTATCATCAGCTTTCTAAAATATGGCTGAATCTCTGTGATTATCAAAAATATATAGGTGTTTCCGGAACTATGGAAGGTGCCACCTATATCCAAAAAGCCAAGGATGACGAACGGGTGAAAAATGCCATGCAGTACATGCAGGAGAACTATAATGAAGATATTTCTTTGGACGACATTGCCAAAGCAGCCTTTACCAGCCGCAGTGAATTATGCAAGAGCTTTCGACGTGCATTGGATACCTCCCCAAAGGAATTTTTAATACAATATCGGATACGGCAATCCATGGTACTACTAGAGGATTTGTCCCTACGAATCTCAGACATTTCCGAAATGACCGGCTTTAGCAGTCCCAGCCATTACGGCTCCTGTTTCCAAAAATATGTAGGATGTACCCCACTGCAATATCGAAAAAATATATAAAGAAAGGATTTTTATCTCATTATGAATATTACCTATATCTATCACAGTGGTTTTTTGGTAGAGACCATGCACTGCTATTACCTCTTTGATTACTACAAGGGTACTCTTCCTGCTCTACAAAAAGACAAGCCCATTTTAGTTTTTTCCAGCCATCGGCACAAGGATCATTACAATCCTGAAATTTTTACGCTTTTACAGGAGCAGGGCATGGAACGGATTATTGCGGTTCTTTCCAAGGATATTCCTGTTAAAAAATATCCGACCGGGGCAAACATTGAAACCATCAAGGTAACCTTTCATCAGAACTACCAATTACCTTACAATACTACCCTAAAAACTTTGCTTTCCACAGATCAGGGCGTTGCTTTCCTGCTTCAATGCCCGGAGGGTACTATCTACCATGCCGGGGATTTGAATGACTGGGTGTGGGAAGGTGAATCCGAGCAGTATAATAAGCAAATGACTGGCAGCTACCGCCATGAAATTGATATGCTGAAGGATACCCCTGTTGACGTGGCTTTTCTCCCCCTTGACACCAGACAGGAAAAAGATTATGCAAGAGGGATGCTGTATTTCTTAAAAAAGGTTAGGGTTGCAAAGGTATATCCCATGCATTATTGGGAAAAGCCGGAAGTGAGTGACAGGTTTTTGGGGGAATACCCGGAATATGAAGGGATTGTTATGCATACGGAAGAAACAGAAAAAGGAGAATAAAATTATGAATTTCAAAATGGTACATGAAAACTACAATGTTGCAGATTTAGACCGTTCCATCGCCTTTTATGAGAAGGCCCTGGGACTCCACGAGAAACGCCGTAAGAATGGCAATGGATTTATTATTGTATTTATGGGAAATGATTCCAGTGATTTTGAGCTGGAGCTAACCTGGCTGGAGGAGCATCCTCAGAATTATAATCTGGGAGAATGTGAATTCCATCTGGCTTTCCGCACAGAAGATTTTGATGCAGCCCTCAAGCTGCATGAGGAAATGGGCTGCATCTGCTTTGAAAATCCCAAGATGGGCATTTATTTTATTCAGGATCCTGACGGGTATTGGTTGGAAATCGTGCCAACCAGGGACTAAGCTTTTGTACGCTATTTAAGCTTTATCCATCAGTTTTACCAATTGGTAATTTTATTAGCCTGCACTTTTACAATGTCGGGCTTCTTCCACATAAACCTCTGCATTGTGAAGGCTTGCTGCAACCTCCTCGGGAGTCACCTGACGCTTCACCTTTGCAGGATTCCCTAACAAAAGGGAATTGTCCGGCACAATAGTATTTTGGGTTACCAAAGCCCCTGCACCAACAATACAATTTTTTCCAATCCGGGCGCCGTTCATCACAATGGCGCCCATTCCTATTAAGGAATTATCGCCGATTTCACAGCCATGGATAATAGCACCGTGCCCTATGGTAACATTCTCGCCGATAGTTACCGGATAATTTGCATCCACATGAACCACCGCATTATCCTGCACATTACTTCTATTTCCGATTACAATAGGTGCTCTGTCTCCACGAACTGTGGCATGATACCAGATGCCTACATCTTCTCCTAGGGTTACATCTCCCAGCACAATGGCGCCGGGGGCTATGAATGGGGTGTTGTCTATTTGCATTTTTCGCCTCCAAATTCTTAATAATCACGCTACTAATTACATTCAATATAATTTATGTTATCTTACAATACTGATAAAAGCATGTCAATTCATTACTTCTTAATATTTTCACCTTTTATTTTCACTCTCCTAGTGAATAATTCTCTCCAAGCGAGTAATTGCTATCCCCACCCTTCCCATATATAATCATTTTAGATATCTAAATGGTAGCTGCGCAGTTTCCTTAAACCATCTATAAGAAAGGACACTCAGATTATGAAATTACAAATAGGACAAGTGATAAAAAGTTTACGCAAGGAAAGGGAAATTACACAGGAGGAATTGGCAGAAATTTTAGGTGTTTCCTTCCAGTCCGTGTCCCGCTGGGAGCTTGGGGTTTGTTATCCTGATATGGAGCTTTTACCGGTAATTGCGGATTATTTTCAGATTACCGTGGATAAATTGATAGGTGTAGAAAAAAGCATGGAAGAAACAAAAGTGCAGCAGATACTCTCCCTTTTTCAGGAGGCACTCAGTATTGGGGATGTGGACGCCTGTATTACCATCGCCAGAGAGGGCGTTTCCGAATATCCCAATAATTATGCACTGTTGAATAAGCTAATGTATGCCCTGTTTCTATCCACGGATGACACCGGTAATATTCCTGATTGGAAGGAAAATATGCAGAAATATGACTCCGAGATTATTGCCTTGGGAGAAAGAATTATGAAATACTGTCCTGATCAAAATATCCGTCTGGAGGCAACAGCAAGACTTGGCTTCCATCACTGCGAAATGGGACGAAAAACACAGGGACGAGCAATTATGGAGACTCTCCCTCCTCAAAAGCTATGCCGGGAAACTCATATGTGGTGGGCTTTAAAGGAAGAGGAAAAGCTGGATTTTACCAGAGCACAAATACGGGATGCTTATACAAACCTAAGTGCCGGACTCTACAATATGACCTACGGACGCCTGCTTCCGGATAAAGAATTGATAACCGTCTATGAAAAAATGATTGAGCTGGACAAATGGCTTTATGATGAGGCTTATGAAACCCATAAAATCTATGATTATGATGCTCAGCTTTTCTGCGCTTTTGCAAGGGTATACGCAAGACTGAATATGCAGGAGGAATGTCTTGTCCAGCTAAGACTTGCTGCAAAATATGCGGTTGCCTTTGACAATCGCCCTGACTCCACTGAAACAGACTCCCTGCTTATGGGAAAACAGAAGTGGCAGAGTAAGCTTTGGGAAACAACGGACTCCAGAACCTGTAAGGAAATTATGCGGGATACCTGGATGGCACATAAGGATTTTGATGGGATTCGTGACAGTGCTGAATTTCAGAAAATTTTGAACTTGCTGTAAGAGATATCATAATAGTATAAATTACCGGACTTTAACAAATCAGGAACCGCAAATGATGCAAAAATGATAACAAAATGATGCAAAAAGCTTTGAATTATGATGCAACCTATGATGCATTTGTGTTGTATGTTTGGAATATGAAAAACACCTAATACATCAGCAAACGAGGTACTCATCATGAAGAAAAACACAAAAAGACACAAATTACTTTACCTGCTTTTTGCATTATCTATCTTTCTTTTGCACACACCCATGGCTTATGCTCAGGAAAAGGAAGCCAATGCGGATAAAACTCTTTCTCCCTATTTTTTGATTCAGGGGGCGAATGCGGAAGATGCCTGCTTTCCTTTAAAATCAACGGATGTAACCGTGAATATAAACGGGATGATTGCGGACATCTGTGTGGTTCAAAGCTATGCCAATGAAGGGGACATGCCCATCAATGCCCGTTATGTATTTCCCACCTCCACCAATGCCGCCGTACATGGCATGAAAATGGAAATCGGAAACAATGTGGTTACTGCGCAAATTAAGGAAAAAGAAAAGGCAAAAGAGGAATATCAGGAAGCCAAAAGCGAAGGAAAAAGTGCTGCCCTTTTGGAACAGCAACGAACCAATGTGTTTACCATGGATGTGGCAAACATTATGCCCGGGGACACCGCAAAAATTGAATTACATTATTCGGAACTGATTTATCCTGTGGAAGGTATCTATGAATTTAATTTTCCTACTGTAGTCGGACCCAGATATGTGGCTCCTTCCGGTTCCGGCGATGGAAACAACAAAAATGGTGAAGAACAATGGACTGCCACGCCCTATCTTCCGGAAGAAGAAATACCTGCCGGTGCATACAATATTACAGTCAACCTTTCCACCGGTGTTCCCCTTGCGGATGTTTCCTGTAAATCCCATGAAATCACAGTAACACCCACTGGTGATTCTTCCGCCCAAATTACTCTTTCCAACCCTAAGGATTATGCCGGGAACCGAGATTTCATTTTGAAATATCAATTGATTGGCGAGGAAATTCAAAGCGGACTGATTCTCACCCAAAATGAAAAGGAAAACTTCTTTTTGTTAACCATGCAGCCCCCCGAAAGATATACCCCCGAAGAAATTCCTCCCCGTGAATATATCTTTGTTTTAGATGTTTCCGGCTCCATGATTGGCTATCCCCTTGACACCAGTAAAGCTTTAATCCGGGATTTAGTACAAGGACTGAACGAAACGGACCGCTTTAATCTGGTTTTATTTGCCAGTGATTATTCTTTATTATCCACGGACTCCCTGGCTGCTACCGAAGCCAACGTGGATAAAGCGATTCAACTAATCGACAAACAGGAAGGAGGCGGCGGAAGTGCCTTGGTACCGGCACTCTCCCAAGCACTGGAAATCCCTCAAACAGAGGACACAGCCAGAAGCATTGTAGTAATTACAGACGGCTATATTTCCAATGAACAGGACGCATTTTCCTTGGTTGAGAAGTATACGAATACTGCCAGCTTCTTTTCCTTTGGCATCGGCAGCTCAGTCAACCATTGCCTGATAGAAGGCATTGCCAAATCCAGCCTGGGCGAAGCCTTTACCGTAACAGATTCGGAAGATGCCGCCCAGTGCGCGGAACGCTTTCGTGATTATATCCAATCACCCCTTTTAACGGATATTAAAATCGCCTTTGAGGACTTTGATGTATACGATGTGGAACCCGCCGTTCCTTCCACCCTTTTCGCCAAGAAACCCATCGTACTCTTTGGCAAATGGCGGGGGAACCCTAACGGAACTGTTAAGCTTACCGGCAAATCCGGCAATCAGGAGTATATAGAAGAAATTCCGGTAAAAGACATAGAAATTTCCACAGATAATGAAGCCCTTCGTTACTTGTGGGCACGCACAAGACTTGACCGGGTGGCAGGCTACGGAAGTATGAGAAATGATGCTTCCACTGAGGAGGAAATCTTAAAATTGGGATTGGATTACAATCTGACCACCCCCTATACCTCCTTTGTGGCTGTGGTGGATATTGTACGAAATTCCGAGGGTAACAGTAAGGATGTGGAACAAGCACTTCCTCTGCCCCTCAATGTATCTAATTTGGCTGTAGGAGGCGGCTACACTGCCTACTCCGAGCCGGAAAGTATTTTATTAATTGTAATGGCAATGGGGGCTTTCTGTTTATCGCTCCTGCGTCGCAGAAGGAAACATGTATGAATCAAAGATTTTATAGAATAAAGGATTTTGTAAAACAGAATTTTTTCTTTTATTTACTTGGCTTTGTTGTGATTCTTGGAATCAAATATTTCTACTGCAAGGCCGGCAGTGATGCCCTTATCTGGATACTGGCTCCCACTACCAAGTGGGTCAGCATCCTGAGTGGCATCCCCTTTTCCTATGAATCCGGTTTGGGCTATGTGAATCACAATTTGCGATATGTGATTGCGCCCTCCTGCTCCGGTGTACAATTTATGCTAATCCTTATGGCTACCCTTATGTTTTCCTTTGTACATCGGACCGGAAACGGACGCTTTTTGTGGACATTGGGCAGTATCATGGTTTCCTATCCACTTACTGTTTTTATCAATGGATTGCGCATTATAATGGCAATTTACCTTCCCTTATTTCTTGAGGGGAGCAATTTCCATGGTGTTCTCCTAACCCCTGACCGACTTCATACTCTCATAGGAACTGTGGTATATTTTGTGTCTCTTTTAACAATCCATCGTTTGGTGGATGTCGTTTTCTTAAGGATAAGTGAATCTGCTGCCAATGCTCAAACATCCATTATCCCCAAGTTTCTTGCTCCACTATTTTGGTACTTTTTTATTGTACTGGGAATCCCCTTTCTGAATAGTGCTGTGCAAAAGAGGCCGGAGCAGTTTTTTGAATATGCTTTGTTAATCATTTCCGCTTGTGGGTTGATTATCGGGGTATACAGTTGTGTGTCATTGATTAAAAAGTTAGGAAGTTCTCGTGCCTTGTAAAATTAGTATATACCTTATTTTAATTCTCTCGTACATCGCACCATGTAAAACAAACTAAAGATAGCCACCAAACCTTCCGTTAACAGCATTGCATACCAAACACTATTAGCACCAAATACAACCGGTAGCAGCATTATCATCGCTCCACTTATCTCTGCTCCTCTTGCCAATGATGCAATCAAAGATAGCCGGCACAGGTATATAGACCATATTTTAGACACTCTTTGATACGGTTATGTTGACCTGCACCATAATTTTGGGAGATAATCGGTTGCCCCGCCTGCCCTGCGCCATAGGCAAGACATTGTGCAAAGGCAGTAATCTGTGTAATCACTCCATAGACAGCAAGCGCATCTGACCCCAGATATGTCATTATCTGTCGATTAAATAAAATACCGATAATTCCCATTGCCAAATCATTAATGGCAGTTGAAAATCCTGTTACTGTTATATTTCTTAATTTATCAAATGTATCCGTCAGCTTTACAAATCGCAATGTATTTTTCTTTCCTGCAAAATGTATCAGCATTATAAAAATTGCTATGTACTGCCCAATAGCAGTAGCAAGTCCTGCACCTAAAATTCCCATATCAAGAATAAATACACAGAAATAATCTCCGAAAGCATTGAACATTCCGCCCACAATAACCGCTTTTGTGGCTAATGTAGGATTTCCATCGTTGCGGAGATATGCCGACAAAATATTACTAAATACGCAACATGGAATAGCAAAGAATATAGGGATTAAATACTGCTTTGCTAAAACTAACAACTCATCATCAGCACCAAAGAATCGGAACAGAGGTTCCTGAAACAAACCAATCCCAACCATTGCGAGAACGGACAGCGCTATCCCATAAATCACAGATAATGTGAAATATTGTTGCGCGGTATTTTCCTCTCCTTTTCCCCGGCTTGTTGCAAATAGCACTGATCCACCAATACCTGCCAAAAATCCCAAACAATAAATAATACTCCATAATGGATTAAATACAGCCAACGCAGCATTACCCGAGGGACCATGATATTTTCCTACCATCATTGCATCTATCATACCAAAGATGGATGCTACCATCGCACTTCCTGATGCTGCTACTAAATATTTAAAATACATTGGTTTTACTTTACTTTTTAATAAATCCATACAATCAAATGCCTCAAAATAACATTATTTCCGGCTCAGCCAGCCTCTGAAAATACCGCCCTGAAATATTGAAATGATTACAAAGAAAATATCTGCAGCCAGAATAAATAGAAACGACGGCAGAAGTATGCGGGTAAACTTTACCCCACAAGTTGTTCCCTTGTTAACAGCAATTCCCATACGCAGGCAATAGAAAAAAGCACCAAGACTAAAAAATAAAACAACTATCAACTGCTCTGCAAAAATTGGTAATGCCGCAGATAATCCGGACGTAACTGTATTTAATACGAACAGTCCTGCATATACAAAAAACATAATTCTCATGACATTGAGCATAACACCTCCACCAATGCCGACGCCTCCGCACCACTGAAAATTACAGCGTTTACAAAAATTTTCAAGGACCTGCATCAGTGGTCTGTTCTGACATCCTTCAATAAAACCTCCATTAGAAACAATGTACACATTTAAGTGAATCTTGTTATCTATGCAAAATCTTTCCATTTCTTTCATGAAGGCAAGCATATGAGAGGGCACGCCATCCACATAAAGAGGCATGCCAAAAACAACAGTATCTGCATCCTTTATGCTTTCCAATATGCGCTTATGGTCTCCTGCATTACGCACCTGCTCTGTAACCACTTCGCCCCTGACCAAAAGCGGACAATTCCGAGAAGATAAGAGGATACACTTAATTTCTTTTTGGGACTACCATTTATAAATACAGTTTTCATAATTCCTTATCCTCCAATTCATTTAGATTTGCTAAATATCGGAATTCAAACTCACGGAATCCATAATTTATGGCATTTCTCTCTACCATATAACGAAAGGTTCTCTCTTCATCAGTTGTCATATCGCCATAAGTATATACTGTGAGTTTCTCCTTTTTTCCGTAGCGAAGTGTATGATGCATCTGCTTACCACGATATGTACTAAAGGGCGTAGAAACTCCGATGCTTCGATCCAACACATTTTTTACGGTTGGACTATAAGCACCATAACAATTTTCTGTTACAATAATGAGTTCATCTGCATTGCCAATAACACGGCATGCCATCTGCAACGCATCCTTCATGTAACATTGTGCCGGGTGCTTTGTCCAGCAACCAAAACACCCCTGACATGGTGCGTATTTTCCATCAGCACTGATAATATTGTCGCATTTACTTCTTAATAGTGAATCGTAGGACTCGCCTAAATCATGAATTATGGTTTTCATTTGTTCTCCTTTCGCAGTACAGACTACTCTTTCTCGCACATTTTTATCCAATCTTTGAAAGAATATTCTTCTCATTCCGCCTCGCAAACTCGCTTACCGAATAGGAACGAATTCTTTGACTTACAATATTGGGAATTAAAAATCCATTATTCGTAAGCTTTGCACACCGATTGATAATTGTTTTATTTGTTACACCCATCATCCTACTTATATCGATGGGCGTAAATTCCAGCATTCTCTTTTTCAAAAGGAATACTAACAACTCTTTCTCCTTTGCATTCAAGTAGGATAAACTTCCATCCAAATCATCTGCTTGAACACCTTTCGACAATTCACAAACTTTTTTCGAATACAATTCCACCATGCGAAGAAAATAATTTACCCAGATTTCAGGATGTGGTGGATTCTCTCTTCCTGAATAATATAATACCGGAAGCCCCATCTGAAGGGATTCGTAATACTCATCCGGTTCATAGGCAAAGTATTCTTCCAAAGAACCGATTCCATTAAATCCATAGCCATAGAAGTCTAAGATATACCCGGACATAAGTCTTGCAGTTCTTCCGTTTCCATTTTCAAAAGGATGTATCGTAACCAACTGATAATGAACTACCGCTGCAATGATAAGTGGATGATCATCCGTAGTATTTACATAATCCACCAATTCATCCAACAGCGCGGGAATATCCGAATATTCAGGTGGAATATAGTCCGGAGCTCCTGTGGCTGCATCATACACCGCAAATAACACACCTGGAGGCATTTGTCCTCTAAGTCCTATCTTTTCTTTTGATGCACCTTTTTCAACCATCGCCTGCACTTCGAGAATCATTTCTTTTGAAAAGGCTTCTTTTCTCTTCAACTTTTCCTCAAGCAGATTCAATGCAAGAAAATAATTGCGAATTTCCTGCTCCGGTTTCAAAAAATGCTTATGCTCGTCTCTCTCAATAGCCTCATCCGCCTGCTTCTCCGTAAGCGGATTACCCTCTATCTTATTTGATGCATAAGAACTCTTCTTCTTAGAATTCTTACGTAATCTATTCTTTGTCATAGGTGGCAACTCTATCGTGCTTAAGGAAAAACGGTTTTCATCAATCGATGATATTTTCTTCAATATATGGTTTGTTAATGTGACTTTTATCATAAACATCACCTCTTCATAAAAGTTATTCCTAGAAAAGTATACTTTATTTATATAAAAAATTCCATTATTTTTTCACTATTTTTACACTATTTTTCACTACACTCAATTACTCTGTCGTAATGTTAATTTACTGAAAAGAAAATGGAAAGACTTAGAGTCTTTCCATTTCTATTGGGTATATTACCTACAATAAATCTCTATTGCTTTTGCTGCAAATACAGCCGTTCCGATTCCGGCAGCCCTGTCAATATTTTCCGTAAATTCTCCACCGGAAGCATACATTGCACCAAGCCCTTTTAAAATTTCCTTAGAACATTTATAAAAATGTTCCGAAATATAGTCTTGCAGCTTTTTCACCTGAAGCTGTACTGCCTCATCATCGGGGCTCTTATCTTTCATTTTCCCAAACTCTACGAATATAAGCATAAGATTTTGCCAAGCGATTTTTTGTGTGTCGGATGACTGATTGCTTGCTTTTTCTTTATATTCCTTATATTCCGGAGTCTCTCCCCATTGTTCTTTTGCCTTTCTGGCATATTCATCCATTTTTGTAGTATCAAATACATTAAAATCCATTTTATTCACTCCTGTCGTTTTTATTTTTCGAGCGAAATTAATCAGATTTTCCAGATGCTCTTTTTTCATAGTCAGCAACTCAATTTGCTGCTCCAACGCTTTGTTTCTATCAAAATTGGGTGCATCAATTATCGTCTTAATTTCCTTTAGTGGGAATTCAAGCTCCTTAAACAGTAAAATTTGTTGCAGCCTTTCCATTGCTGTATCGTCATACAGTCGATATCCCGCCTCCGTATATTCCGTTGGCGGCAGGAGTCCTATGGTATCATAATATTGCAAAGTGCGTATACTCACTCCGGTCAATTTGCTTACTTCATTTACTGTCATCATTGGCTTTTTCCTCCTCTCGATAAGTATACTCTAAACTATTACGCAACGTAGGAGTCAATAGCTTTTTTAAGAAATTTATGCTTCCTCTTTCCACTGCAACCTATGCAGTTCTCCCTTCATCTGCATCTCGTCAAAGCCATTCTGGCGCAATGCCTCATAAAGCACAATTGCCACAGAATTAGACAAATTCAAAGAACGGATAGCAGGCAGCATAGGAATGCGGATACAAGTCTCCTCATAATCCACCAGAATCTCCTCCGGGATTCCTGCACTTTCCTTACCAAACATAATAAAATCATCGGGACCAAATTCCACATCAGTATACACATGCTTTGCCTTGGTGGTTGCCATCCAAATCTTTGCATCAGGATGCTTTTCCTTAAATTCCTCAAAGTTCATATACCGGTTCACATCCAAGTGCTCCCAATAATCCATCCCTGCACGCTTAATTTCCTTCTCATTCAAACGAAAGCCCAGCGGCTCAATCAAATGCAGACTCGTCCCCGTAGCCACACAGGTACGCCCAATATTCCCCGTATTCTGCGGAATCTCCGGCTGATGTAATATAATATGCATTTTCCAATCCTCCCAAAATCAAGTTATTCACCTTTTGATTACTTAAAATTACAAAATACTAAATAGAAATTTTCTTTCATTTTTCCCTACAAAATTATAAGGCTTATGCGATGCCCCCACGCCCCCGGTGGGCAAGGGTAGTTTCCTTGATAACCTATGGGAGAGAATTAGCATTTCTTAGTATCCCAATCTACAAACCAGCAATCATCAGACAGGACGTCTGATGAAGGCTTGTCTGCGCCACGGAAGGCGCACACAAGCCGCTTGCGTAGCCATATACAACCTTCTTTGGGATACTTAGAAATACTTATTCTCGTACATCGGTATCAAGGAAACTACCCTTGCCCGCCGGGGGTGTGGGGGCTCTCACACAACCTTATTACTTACTTCTGCTCTGCCCGCAGCTTTTCCACAAATCTCTTCATTCTCTCCATCGCCGTTTTTAATCTCTCCAGAGAGTATGCATAGGAAATTCTCAAATATCCTTCACCGCAATCACCAAAGGCTGTACCGGGCACTGCTGCTACCTTCTCCTCCTCCAGGAATCTGGTGGCAAATTCATCACTGGTCATGCCAAATTCCTTTATGCAGGGGAAGACATAAAATGCACCATAGGGCTCAAAGCATTCCAGTCCCATTTCACGGAAAGCATTTAATAGAAATCTTCTTCGCTGGTTATAAGCGGTACGCATTTCAGCAATATCCTCATCCCCGTTTTTCAATGCTTCTACTGCAGCATACTGGCTGGTGGTAGGTGCACACATAATAGCAAACTGATGAATTTTGGTCATCTGCTGAATAATATTTGCAGGACCGCAGGCATAGCCAAGACGCCAACCGGTCATTGCATATGCCTTGGAAAAACCATTAATTAAGATAGTTCTTTCCTTCATACCGGGCAGGCTTGCAATGGACACATGCTCACCCTTATATGTAAGCTCCGCATAAATTTCATCGGACATGACAATAATGTCATGTTTAATAATAACCTCTGCAATTGCCTCTAAATCCTTCTTTTCCATAATGGCGCCGGTAGGATTGTTAGGGAATGCTAAAATTAATACCTTGGTTTTCTCTGTAATCGCCTCTTCCAACTCCTTGGCTGTCAAACGGAACTCATTTTCAGCCTTCAAATCAATGGTCACCGGCACTGCACCTGCCAGAATTGCACAGGGCTCATAGGATACATAGCAGGGCTGGGGAATCAACACTTCATCCCCGGGGTTAATCATGGCACGAAGACCTACATCAATTGCCTCAGAGCCACCTACCGTAATTAATACCTCTTTTAAAGGGTCATAAGCAATGTTCTGCTTTCTCATCATATAATTGCAAATCTCCTGACGAAGCTCCTTCAAGCCTGCATTGGAGGTATAGAAGGTCTTACCCTTCTCTAAGGAATAAATACCCTCATCACGAATATGCCAGGGTGTATCAAAATCAGGCTCGCCCACACCCAGAGAAATGGCATCCGGCATCTCACTGACAATATCAAAAAATTTACGAATACCGGAGGGCTTAATATCTACAACTTTATCTGCTAATGGATTTCTCATGGGGTAATCATCTCTCTTTCATCCTGTTTTTTCTGGGAAAATGCAGTACCGTGATCCTTATATTTTTTCAGGATAAAGTGAGTTGCTGTGCTCAGTACGGTATCAAGAGTAGACAGCTTATCAGAAACAAAGCTGGATACCTCTCTTAAGCTCTTACCCTCAATAATAATCATCAAATCATAGCCGCCAGACATCAGGTATACACTGCGTACCTCAGGATATTTGTAAATGCGCTCTGCAATGGCATCAAAGCCCTGACCTCTCTGAGGGGTTACACGAACCTCAATCAATGCACTTACCTTTTCGTTAGAGGTTTTCTCCCAGTTAATCAAGGTATGATAGCCACAGATAACACCCTCTGCCTCCAATGCTGCAAGCTCATTTACTACGTCCACTTCCTCAACTCCAAGGATAACTGCCAGCTCCTTTAAATCAATTCGGCTGTTTTTCTCAATTACTGCCAATAATTCTTCTCTCATAATGCTTCTTTCCTTTCCATAATCTATTTTATAACTTGTAAATCTCGTCAGTACGTGGACGATCCATATATCTTATTTCGTCCTCATTTCGGATGATTCTGTCATTACTGTCCGTAAGTCTTCCTACCACTACCGCAGGAATCCCTTCCGCTTCCAATGCCGCTACCAGTCCTTTTCCATCCTCACAAGTCATTACCAGACAACCACCGGATTTTAATTCATAAGGATTGATATTGCAGCATTCACATACCTCCACAGTTTCCTGCCGCAGGGGAAGCTTCTTCAAATCTATAGTCAGTCCAACGCCTGCACCCTCTGCCAGCTCCCAAAGAGCAGCAAATATGCCGCCTTCCGAAGCATCATGCATAGCACACACGCCGGACTTCATGGCGGTGGCGGCCTCCGGAAGTATGGAGAAATAACGGTCAAAGGCTGCCGCTTCCTCCACCAGATATGCCGGATATCTGCTAAGAAGCTGCTCCTTGTTTTTCTTTGCAAGCATAGCTGTACCTTCTAAGCCTATCCACTTGCTGATTACAATATCCTGACCTGCCTTGGCAGACTTAGCTGTCCGATAATCTTCTCCCTCTATTTTACCATATCCTGTAATCACCGCAACAGGTGCATTAACAGCACTGCTGACTCTGGTCTGCCCACCGGCAATCTCCAGAGAAAGACTATTGCAAGCTTTTTCCGCCTCGACCATCATTGCCTTTATCTGAGGCTCTTCTATGGTTTCCGGCAATAGCAATGCTATCATAACCGCTAAGGGTTCTGCTCCGCTGACAGCTAAGTTATTCACACATCTATGTATCAGCCGGGTAATCATTACGCTTTCTGCCGGGAAAATACTCTCCTGCATTGCTTCTTTTTGAGGAATACAAATAACCCCTTCCTGCACGCAGGTGGCAAGTTTTTCAGCATCTGAAAGCGCGAAAATGGCGCAGTCGTCCCCTACGCCTGCGCCGCATTTTACATTTTCGTTTTTTGTTTTCAGCTGTCTCAAGACGGAGCGCTTTAATACGCTTTCCGATATCTTGCCGATTTTCATAGCTAATAATTCCTTTATTGCTTTTTCTGATTATTCTTCCTCATCGTCATATTCTTCTTCCGATGGAGGTGGAGCTATCAGTCCTGCTACCACTGCATTTGCATGATCAATATTTGAAGTGGCAATCGCTGCCATTACCTGCTCCAAAGCTTCCGGATTATCCGTAGCAGTACCTATAGTCGCACTACGGGGAGTCATTTTATAATTACTGCTGTTTACCTGCTCACGACTGACTTCCACACCATTTTCTGTTACAATTTTCCAAAGCTTTGCCTTATAGCCGGTATGTGCACTTTCTATTACCACATATCCCAAGGGTTGTGCCGCATCTGCATAAATCTGATCAACACCGGGAGGGATTACCTCCAATACTTCACTTTCGTAGCGAACCTGTCTACCAGAATCCCTGGTTTCCTTACCATACACATTGAAGGTAACCTTTCTGTTCTTGGTAATTCCTTCTATATAAATAGGATAATCCGTATTATTAACAAATTTAAAATCCTTACCGGAACTCTCTGCAATTGCTGCATCTGCAGAAGGATCCACATAGGAAACAATCATGGAATGATTATGACGTTCCGTAATTTCCAACTCTGCCTTTAACACTGCATTGTAGAGTGTGGTGGACGCCTGACAAATTCCTCCTCCCAAGCTATCAACTACCTTACCATTCAAATAGGAGCCTGCCATATGATAACCATTTTTTACAGAAAAGGGCGATACTGCATCATAAGTAGAAAACTCTTCGCCGGGATACAGAGTCACTCCATTAATCAGTCTTGCTCCATTCTCCACATTCGCACTTCTGGATGCACCGGAGGTTGAATAGGAGGTTGTAAAGGTTCCTAAAAGATCCTGTACCACGCTTAACTCCTCAGCACTTCCGTGAGGCTCATCCACTGCTATATCCAAGGGAATATTACAGGGATTATGATCCCATTCCTGTGTCAGATAATCATATACCAAATCAATGGATGTCTCCACATCCAGCTTATATCCGGTCTGACCGGTTACAACCTGAAAAGCATCATTCTCTCTTTTTAAGGAGAAATTAACTGCCTCCTGATCATGCTTGGCAGCTTCTTCCGTCAGTAAATTACTGATTGCCTGTAAGTCATACTCAAATTTCAGCGGCAATACACAGTTTTCATGCTCCAAATCCTTAAGCATTTTGTAACGCTCTACAATATTACCATGTGTCCCCAGCTCCAATGCCTCATCCACAACTTCCGTGTTGACCCAGGTAATACCCAATTCCTCACCATTGGTAACCACCTGCTCATTATTGGCTGCCAACAGGATAATTTCTACCTGCTTCAGTTCCTCCACATAGGCTTCAATGGCTGCTTTTGCTTCTACTCCTGTCTTTCCGGATAAGTCTACCTTTTCCGCATAGACACCTGTCTTAATAGTATCCTCGCCCTTTGCCTGCACTGTCATGCCACACATAAAGGTCATGACCAGCAGAAGGATACCCATATATCCTTTCCTCATACTTCTCCTCATGAACAACCTTGCCTTTCAAACAATTGAATTAATAGATAAAATATGTTAAAGTGGGTAATATCATAGCAACTACAATTAGTATGATAAGTACCGCAGAAATTCTCTTTTTTGCCTTACGACTGTGTAAATTTAGCATAATAAGCACCTTACCTTTCCATCGTGCAAATACATAAACTCTGAAAGGATATTATATATGAATATTTTTATTTTGGCAAGCACTATCCTGCTTGCATCCTTTATCGGTATGGCAGTAAAAAGCTCCAAAAGAAAACATAAGGAAGAAGAGCAACGCTTCTGGGCAAGAGAACGCGCCGCAAACTCCGTCCGCCGTAAATCTCTGGATTCCCTTAACTATATCAAAATCCCTCTGGACAAGCTACCCATGGACATTTTATCTGAGGATTCCAGAGTTGCAGAATATCAATCCATTATTCAGACTCTGGCCACCCAGCCCGTGGTAAATTTGACCGGCTTTTCCAATACGGATTTGAAGCTGGAATACGGTACTGCTAATATTACTCCTTTAACGGAATATGACCAAAACTATACCGTTCTTGTACGTACTCTGCAACAGTGGGCAGATGTGCTTTGTGAAGCAGAATATGTATATGAAGCACGTATCCTAATGGAATTTGCTGTCAGTACCGGTACAGATATCAGTCGTACCTATTATAAACTAGCAGATATCTATGCTTCAAGAGGAGAATTTTCCCAAATAGAGGATTTAATTATCAAGGCTGAAGCACTACGCACTATGAATAAAAAGACTATCGTCCGTACTTTGCGAGAATCTTATCAATAAACCGATCAGCTTCACTTCTGGTGAGCTTTTCCACCGAAACCTCTAAGGTTATATTATGCTGTGTAAGCAGCCGATATAACCTTTCTTTTTGAGGTTTTGTAATAGGAGTATCTCTCTTTACCTGAAATTGCAACTGCTGCGGCACAAATAACGCTTCCTCTTCCTTATAAAAAGCCTCTGCCAACCTAAGATACAGCATGTGGGTGGCTTCTGCATCCGCCAACGCCCTATGAGCATGATGAGGTATCCCATAATATTCGCACAGATAATCCAGGCTTCTGTGCTCCAAATCCGCCAGGAATTTGCGGGCAATTTTCAAGGTATCCAGTGCCTGCTTTTCAAAGGTCAGCTTCTGGTTTACTGCTGCCTTCTTTAAAAAAGAAAAATCAAACAGCACACTATGCCCCAATAAGGGATAATCTCCCAAAAAGTCCATTAGCTTCGGAAATACATCTTCTACATAAGGCTTTCCTTCCAAGTCCTTATCTGTAATCCCGGTTAATTCTACAATCCGTTCCTCCAACTTTCGTCCGGGATTTAGCAATTGGGAAAAGGTATCCGTTATTTTTCCTTCTTCTACTTTGATTGCACCGATTTCAATGATTTTATCCTGCTTGGGATTTAAGCCGGTAGTTTCTAAATCAATACTGATGTAAGTATTTATCATACGCTTCCCCCTAAAACCTGTGTATATGCCTCGTAATTCAGCGGATTGCGACGTGCATAGTCAAACAATACATAATATGCCACTTCCCTTTCTTGCTTGGCATTTCCATCTTCCGTCATCTTACTAAATTTTTCTAATGCTTCTACATCCCACACAGGGTATTGGAACATCTCTATATGAGTCATCTTACTAAGCTGCTTCCAATCATACTTTTCATAAGAGGGTAACAGCTGTCGCTCCTGCTCTTCTTTCTGATATACTGTACGGATAACCTCCTTATCTTCCCCGGTAATATTTGCCGCAAAAGCAGGTCGACTTTTCAAATTCTCTCGCAAATACATATCATAGGTTAAAAGCTCCCTGTATATCGCTTCTCTTTCTCCATCCCATTCTCTGGCAAAGTTCAGCAGAATTTCATATCGATAAGCCCTTGCGGGGTTGTTTACAAAATAACCCTTTCTCTCATAAAAATCCGCCAATGCTTCATACATAGAAAAAGGACTTGGAAATGCCTTCTCCAAAAAAGGAAGGGTATGGGTAAACTGATTGCTGTTATAGTACAGCTCCACCATTTCTTCGATTTTCTTTAGCCGAAGCACATCTTCATAAGAAAGCCACTTGGTATAAAGCACCTCATAGGGGGACTTGTCCAAATAGCAGATTCCAAATTCCTCCGTCCGTTCCTGCATTTCAGAGCCCTTTAACACCTTTAGAAAGCCTAATTGAAGCTGCTGGGGCTTCATTCTGTAAACCCGGTCAAAGGAACGACCAAAGCTCTCATAATCCTCATAGGGTAATCCTGCAATCAAATCCAGATGCTGATGGATATTCTTCCCGGCATGAATGGCAGCTACCACCTGTTCCAAATGGTCTACGTTCATAATTCGATTGACTCCTCGAATGGTATCAGGATTGGTGGACTGTACTCCAATTTCTAATTGTACCAGACCGGGACGCAGTTGATTTAACAAAGCAATCTCATCCTCCCGTAAAATATCTGCGGAAATCTCAAAATGAAAGTTTGTGACACCATTGTCATGTTCGTAAATGTATTGCCAGATTTCCATAGCATGGTCATGATTGCAATTAAAGGTTCTATCTATAAACTTCACCTGCTTTACTCGGTTGTCCAGGAAAAATTGCAATTCTGTCTTTACAGTAGAAATATCCCTTAATCGCACCTGCTTCTCTATGGATGAAAGGCAGTAGCTACACCGATAAGGACAGCCCCTGCTGGATTCATAATAGACAATTCGATTTTCAAAGGGCTGCAAATCTGTATATAGAAAAGGCAATGCACTCATATTCGTTACTTCCCGCATGGGGGTATAGCCGGATGGAAGGCAAAGACCGGAGCAATGCTGCAAACATTCCTGCCATTCCCTTTTATTCCTGTCTTCAAATCCATTTGCCCCTTCTGTCCTTTCCGCATATCTGCCAAGCAGCTCCTTGAAGGTAGCCTCTCCTTCTCCAATCATAATTCCTGTTAACCAAGGATATTTCTTCAAAATCTCCGGTGCATCAAAGGATACCTCCGGTCCTCCCAGCCAAATATCCGTATGGGGCAATATCTTGGGCAGCTCTGCAATCAGCTCCTGTATCATACTCCAATTCCAGATATAACAGGAAAATCCAATTGCATCGGGCTTATGCTTATATATATCCGCCAAAATATCCTGCATATGATTATTAACGGTGTATTCTGCCAACTCAATATGGGACTGTAATTCTGCGCCGGCATAGGCTCTCAGACTATAGATGGCAGGGTTGGAATGTATGTATTTTGCATTTACTGCTACTAGGAGAAATTTCATAAATCAAATACCTTTCTGTCTGAATAATTACAGTATACCACATCAAAAGGGACAGAATAAATAGAATTCTGCCCCCTCTTCCTATCTTTGATAAAACTGCTGTACCAGACCTTCTGTTAAAACATCCGCCAATTCCATCAAATTTTTTTCATTTTCATCAAGCAAATCCACTGCTTCTTCATGATTTCCCTTTAATTCTGCCATCATAGCTTTGGATGTCAAATCCAAGTGCATTTTCATAAGTCGCATCAACTGCTCATAATCATATTTCCCATTGGTATTGGCAAGCATTCTCGCTAACCGGTCTGCATTCTGGCTCAACTGATTCTCAAGCATTTCTGCCTGTTCCGTATTGTTATCCTTCATCGCCATAGTAAGCTCTCCGGCAAGCCTTACATGCTCCTCCAGCATCTGCCTTATTTGATTTACAATGGGTAGGGCATAAAATTTCTCAAATACTGCTGCAATGTCCTCCGGTGTCCTCATCAACCTTTTTTGCACTGCATCCGTATTTTCCAAGGTGTTAAATAAACTAATCATAAACATGGCATCCCAGAAATTGTGCATGCTCCATGCCTTTCGCATATCATTGTTTAAATCCATCTGCTGAGGATGATGTTTTCCACCTTCATATCCGGTACAAATTCTAAGCCGTGTTCCTACCTGCAAATTATAGGGATTGACTCCGGGATTACGGGTAATAATATCCGGTACTGTTGTATGGTATTGCTGTGCAAGCCGATAAAAAGTGTCTCCGGGCTGCACTACATGAAAAACGGTTCTACAAAAATCCATCTTTTTGCTCCAAATAATTGTTGGTATATCATATGCAAAAAGGTGAGATTTGTGTCTTACGCATTCAGACTTGCCACAAAACGGTCAAATGCCTTCTGACCTTCTTCATTTCTCTTATAAACGCCGGCATCCTCCAATACTTCCATAAATACCAGACCAATTTCCTGCTCAATAATTTTATCAATATTGGAAGCAGAAATACTATCGTATTTAGGTTTAAATTCCTCCACCCAATCTGCATGCTTTGCAAGCTCTTCATTGGCACGCAAATCACTGCCGTTTAAGATAGCTTCTTTTAAATCCGCAATTTCTGCCTTGAGACGAGCAGGCAATACTGCCAGACCCATAACCTCAATAAGACCGATATTTTCTTTCTTAATGTGATGCAGCTTTGCATGAGGATGATAAACACCCAAAGGATGTTCCTCGGTAGTAATATTGTTACGCAGTACCAAATCCAGCTCGTACTTGCCGTCACGCTTTCTGGCAATGGGAGTAATGGTATTGTGAGGCTCGTTGTCAGTATAAGCATATACAAAAGCCGCCTCATCCGTGTACTCTCTCCAATTGTTCAGAATCACATCTGCAAGGGCAATAATACGATCCGTATCAGTTCCGCTCAAACGGATAACGGACATGGGCCAATTTACAATACCACTTTCCACATCCTCAAAGCCCTTTACAGTAAAGGTTCTGTCCACAGGTGCCTTTGCCATGGCAAAATCATAATGTCCGCCCTGGAAATGGTCGTGGCTTAAAATAGAACCGCCTACAATGGGCAAATCTGCATTGGAGCCCACAAAATAATGAGGGAACTGCTTTACGAAATCAAACAGCTTACAAAAGGTTGCATGCTCAATCTTCATAGGCACATGCTGGGAATTAAATACGATGCAGTGCTCATTATAATATACATAAGGGGAATACTGGAATCCCCAATCACTGTCATTAATGGTTATCGGAATAATGCGGTGATTCTGTCTTGCAGGATGATTTACACGACCTGCGTAGCCCTCATTTTCCCGGCAAAGTAAGCACTTGGGATAACCGGACTGCTTTGCATTCTTGGCAGCTGCAATGGCTTTGGGATCCTTCTCAGGCTTGGACAGGTTAATGGTTATGTCCAAATCACCATACTTAGTGGAGGTTACCCACTTCATATCCTTGCAAATACGATATCTGCGGATATAATCAGAATCCCTGCTGAGCTTATAGTAATAATCGGTAGCCGCTTCCGGAGATACATTGTCATACAACTCATGAAAACGACGGATTACCTCACTGGGACGGGGCATCAGGGTGCTCATGATTTTGGTATCAAATAAATCACGGTATACAATGCTGTTCTCGGACATAATGCCTTTTTCATAAGCATAGTCCATCATAGCTCCCAAAACATCCTCCAACTCATCCTCTCTCATTGTGACATTGGTGTCACAATCTTCCAGTTCATCCAATTGGAATAACTCCAACAAGCGGTTGGTGGTATAAATCACATCCTCAGCGGGTACAAGACCGGTCTGCACACCATAGGAAACTAATTTTCTGATATAAGTCTGAATCATAGTAATATTCCTCCTACTTTCCATTACAGCTCACAGGGCCCATCACCAATTTCTACTACATAGAAATCTGCGGCATATCCGATTTTTGCTTCATAAGCCTTGCCAACCTGCTCAATAAAGGTGTCAATTGCCTCATCCTTTACAATACTTACAGTACAGCCGCCGAAGCCTGCTCCGGTCATACGGGAACCGATAACTCCCTCTACCTTCCATGCTTCTTCTACCAAAGTATCCAGCTCAATTCCTGTAACCTCATAATCATCACGGAGGGATACATGGGAAGCATTCATTAACTCACCAAAAAGCTTCACATCATTATTTTTCAGAGCTTCTACTGCACGAACCGTACGCTGATTCTCATAAACCGCATGTTTTGCGCGCTTTCTGCGAACATCACTCTTGATAATAGCAGCAAACTTCTCAAAGGTGCTTTCATCCAATTCACCAAGTGTTTTAACCTTTACTACCTGCTGCAGCTCTGCCAAAGCAGTTTCACATTCACTGCGGCGCTCATTATACTTGGAATCTCCAAGACCACGCTTTTTGTTGCTGCATGCAATTACAATTTTGGCATTCTCCAGCTTGATAGGTGCATATTCATAGGATAAATCAGCAGTATCCAGGAAAATTGCATTGCCCTCCTTACCCATGGCGATGGCAAACTGATCCATGATACCACAGTTTACCTTGTTATATTTATTTTCAGCAAACTGACCGATTAAAGCCAAATCCTGATTGGTCACATCAAAACCAAAGAAATCGCGCAAAATATATCCCGTTAACACTTCTACGGATGCAGAAGAAGAAAGTCCGGATCCGTTAGGAATATTACCATTCAGCAATAAATCCATACCGCAGGGAAGCTTCATGCCCTTCTGCTCAAATGCCCACATAACTCCCTTAGGATAATTGGTCCAGCCGGCTTCCTTGCTGGGTACCAAATCCTCTAAAGAAGACTCAATAATTCCTAACTTTTCAAAATTCATGGAATAAAATCTTAACTTATTATCCTCTCTCTTACGAGCAACACCATAGGTACCAATGGTCAATGCACAGGGAAATACATGACCGCCGTTATAGTCGGTATGTTCTCCAATCATATTTACGCGTCCGGGTGCAAAAAATACTTTTGCTCCTTCTGTGTCTCCAAAAACCTCTGCGAATCCATTTAATACGGTTTCCTTCATGTTCATTTCCTGTTCCTCCGTTATTTTCTTACTGTTTTGTTATCCCTTCGGGCTTCCTTTTCCGCGCTCCCTTAGGGTGATTTGCTTATTTATGCCTATATCATACAAAAAAATATTTTGCTTTACTACTTCTATATGTTTTTTGAATCTGTCAAAATGTTATATACATTAGTATATAAATTTTTCTTTTAAAATCTGTTATCTATGTTATACTTACTATGTATTGCAGAAACGATAATTTTCCAATACTTGACATGTTTTACCTACAGATACTTTCGGAAACGAGGATAAAAATATGGTACATGAAATGCGTAGAAGCGACAGACAATTAGACCTTACGGCAACAAAACAGCTTTTAATCAACGGAGAATACGGCATTCTATCAACCGTAGGAGAAGATAACATCCCTTACGGCGTACCTTTAAGCTATGCCTATGATGAAGATAGAATTTACTTCCATTGCGCGAAGGATGTCGGTCATAAATATGAAAATATCCGCCACAATGCCAAAGTTTGCTTTACAGTAATTGGAAAAACACAGGTTCTGCCGGAGCAATTTTCCACAAGCTATGAAAGCGCCGTCGTCTTCGGAACCGTAAAGCCTGCTACCGATAAGCGAAAAGGACTCCTGCTTCTGGTGGAGAAATATAGCCCTGCATTTAAAGAAAAAGGGCACTCCTATATCGAACAGGATATTGATACCGTGGGCGTTTATGAAATCAATATTGAACATATGACAGGTAAAGGACGGAAATAAAAGTTCTTTAGCCGTTATCGTTATTCCGTTTATTTTTATTATAAATTTACAGTTGCATTTTATCTTCTTCTGTGATACTATAGTCACAGGCAGGAATATCAAATGCAACTTCTTTTTATGCTTATTCGCTTCTAAATTACCAACTTCCTGCAACATTCCATGGAATAACTACATATGTTACCTTTTCATCAATGCTATTATTATACCTAGGAGGAAACAAAATGGAGAATACTATCTATCAGATTTACGACAAAATCTTCAAAAAAATACTTACCCTATCCTCAAAATCAGTGATTAATCTCATCAATGGTCTTTTTGAAACAGATTACTCACCGGACAGTACTGTTGAATATCATTGGACCGAATTCATGGATGATACCTTAAAACGCATTTTGGCAGATACCATACTGACTATTGATGGTAAGTACAGCTATCACATAGAAGCACAAATGACCAAGGATGACAGCATCATTTTTCGAGTATTTGAATATGGCTTTTCCCATGCCAATCGCCACGGCATCCAAAAGGATGATTACTATGAGCTTCCTTTTCCTGAGCCTAAAATTATTTACCTCTGCCCGGAACCCAATCTGCCGGAGCAATATACTTTACGCCTGAACTTTGGCAGTCAAGGCTACTTTGACTATAAAGTAAATACCTGTTGTTTCAGTAAAATCTCAACTCAAGAGCTTAATGATAAGAAAATGGTTATCCTAATACCTTTTAAGCTCTTGAATTTGCGCAGGGAATTAGAAAAATCCAGAAGCCTGGAAAACCTTATCGCGTTGAAAAATCTAATTCAAAATGATATAATCGGAAGCATAGAAGACAATCTTCGCTTAAATAACATAACAATTGATGATGCCAGAAAATTAAAACGGTTGACTCACAAGCTATACGAACATATTTATTCTCATTATGATGAAATGGAGGTGCTGAATGATATGACTGACGAGTCTTTGATGCTGGATATCGATTATATCGAGAAAGAGTACGAAGAAAAAATTGATGCTGTAAAACGCAATTTGGAAAGCACCAAGCAAAGGTTGGAAGACGCCGAGCAAAAGCTGGAGAATACCGAACAAAAGCTGGAGAATACCGAACAAAAGCTGGAGAACACCGAGCAAAAGCTGGAGAACGCCGAGCAAAAGCTGGAGAACACCGAGCAAAAGCTGGAGAATACCGAACAAAAGCTGGAGAACACCGAGCAAAAGCTGGAGAACACCGAACAGGAGCGAATATACGCGGAACAAAGATTGAAATCCGCAGAGCAGGAACGGGATGCTATGCAGGCTGAAATATCCCGGCTTAAAGCTTTACTAAAGGAAAATGGCTTGCTCTAACTCTTAAAAGAGTAACTTAAAACCACGAATACCTTGCCAGTTGCCCGAATGTACCATTGTAATCATACTTTTGATATGATATGTTTTTATTGCGCTAAAGCGTATAAAAATTATGAGGTGTGATTTTACACAAAGGGAGGAAATATGGCAAGATTTACACAGGATATTGTTTTAAACAAGCCGGATGATTTCGTATATTTTATTATGAATGATTATCTGCAAAAAAACGGATTCACTATGTCCGATTGGAAGGGCGAACCTGCTTATCGCGCAGGTGATGCGCTTATGGAAGGTTTCAAGTACCTGAAATGGTCCTACGCAAACGGTACTTTCCATCTGGAAGCCTGGTTAAGGGGAACCTTCGGCGGTGAATGGGATTTGGAAGGCTTTGTAGGTATTGCAATGAAAAAGCCCTACAAGAATAATCTGATGGAATTGATTAAGGTTTTACAACAGCCTCTTCCAGAAGGTGCTGCAAATATGCCAAACACAGCTTCTGCTGGCTCTGCAAACGGAAATGCTACCGGTCAGGCAACTGCATCTAATCCGATACCGGTTCAGACAGTTGACAATCATCAGGCAGCAACTCAAGGTTTTGTTTTGGGTATTTTATCCATCGTATTCTGCTTCTGGCCCATCGTTTGTATCTGTCTTGCGGTTATTGGTCTTTCCCGTTGCAGAATGGGACAGGGCTCCAGCAAAGCAAAACAGGCAAAAACAGGTAAAGTCCTCTGTATCATAGGCGCATCCGTTATGGCTGCTCTGTGGCTTTTAAACCTTGTACTTACTATGTTGACCATTGTAATTTAAGTAATTATCATTGAATAATCAAGAAATCATTATAACAAGAAAATCCAGATATCTTATACTCCCTTGGGAAGCATAATCGTATCTGGATTTTCTTTTTTTATTTAGATTTTATTCATTTTCCTGAGGCTTCAACAGCTGCGCTATCAGTCTGTCTACCTCTTGTAACTGCTCCTTGGTACTCCCCTTACGACTTTCCTTGCGATACCCGGAAGGGGAAATTCCTTTCATAGCACGAAATGCCTTGGTAAACACCAACGCATCACTATAACCACAGGAAAGTGCTATACTTTCTATGGGATAATTGGTGGATTCCAATAATTCCCTTGCCTTGGTAATGCGAAAGGTAGTCAAAAACTGTTGGGGAGACATGCCCAGATAGCTCTGAAACAGGGTATATAAATAACTTCTGTTAATACAAACATACTCTGCCACATCTGTAACCTTAATAGGATTACAGTAGTTGCTCTGAATAAAGGAAACGGCTTTTTTTACATATTGATTGCCCTTATCCTCTTCTTCCTTTGCCACCACTCCGGCACTGTCCGCAATTACTGACAAAAATACGCCCAGCAAACCATTTCTGCGCAAATCATCCGCTACCCCAAAGGTATTATGCTCCATCATATCCTTTACAATAGAGTACAACTCCTCCGAACGGGTGCATGAAAAAATAGGATGTCTGGCAGAAAGTCCCATTGTATTCAGATATTCCTCTGCCCTACTGCCTGCAAAGCCCACCCAGAGATAACTCCATGGCTCCTGCTCATCCGCCTGATAAAATGCCAGCTCGTTGGGCTGTATCAAAAAACCATAGCCTGCCTCCAAACGATACTCCTTATCATGAAATCGAAACACTCCTTTACCGCTTAATACAAAGTGAATCAGATAATGAGGCTTCGAGGCCGGTCCAAAGCTATGCAGGGGCTCTGTTTGAGAACATCCGCAACAATTTACATAAAGACTTCCTATTTTATCATTTTTAAAGTCTAATTTAAACGCTTTCTCCATACTACCAAATCATTTCTTTTTTATCTAAATCAGCCTGTACTCTTTCCAAATCTTCACGAATGGAAATCTTTTGAGGGCATACTGCCTCACATTTACCACATTTTATACAATTCTTGGGCTGTTTTGCTTCTCCTAATCCCTCTTCCCAAGACTTCTGTACCTGATTATAATTTTGGTACATATGATAGGTATTCCATACCTTAAAGCTTCCCGGTATATTTACACCGGCGGGACAAGGCATACAATAACTGCATCCGGTACAACCATTTTGTACACGACTGTTCAACAAATCTACAACCTCTTTTACAGTAGCCTGTTCTGCATCGGACAAGGGCTCAAAGTTTCCAAAAGTTTGCAAATTATCCTGAAGCTGCTCCATAGCAGACATACCACTTAAAATTACCTTTACATTGGGAAGACTTCCTACCCAACGAAGAGCAAAGGATGCCGCTGATACACCGGGCTTTGCCTGATGGAATTTTGCCATAATATCATCCGCAAAAGCAGCCAGAGAACCACCCTTTACAGGCTCCATAATCACTAGTGGAATGTCTTTTTTTACGGTAAGCTCATAGCCCTTCATTCCTGCCTGTTCATTTACATCCAGATAATTTAACTGAATCTGACAGAAATCCCAATCTCTATAATTAATGATTTCTTCAAATACTTCATAGCTGTCATGGAAGGAAAATCCTAAGTAACGAATCTTTCCTTCTGCCTTTAATTCCTCCAAACGCTTTACGCAGCCAATTTTTAACATTTTGTCCCAACGATTCTTATCCATGGCATGCATCAGATAAAAATCAATATAGTCCGTTTGCAATCTTTCTAACTGCTCTGCAAAAATACGATCCACATCTGCAATACTTTCCACCTGCCATACAGGCAGCTTGGTTGCCAGATAAAAGCTATCTCTGGCATATTTCTTCATAGCCCTTCCCACAAAAGGCTCGCTGGCACCATCATGATAAGGATAGGCAGTGTCATAATAATTGATTCCTCTTGCCATAGCTTCATCCAGCATCTTTTCAGCCTCAGCCTCATCAATTTTTCCATCTGCAGTAAGAGGAAAACGCATACAGCCGAATCCTAAAAGTGAAGTCTCAATTCCCAATTTATCAAGCTTTCTCTTCTCCATGTTGTACCCATCCTTTCTTTTCATTATGTATTTTTATACTAGGATTCTTTTAAACGCTCAGAAAGAGACATTCTCTCTGTTTTTACCGTATAATTCCCATGATGCTTTAAGGCTTCATAGGTATCTAAAATTCTTTGGATTACCTTATCCACATGGGCTTCTTTACTGTCCACCAATACCACCAAAATCTGGGAACTACTGTATCTGGTGCTTACATCATTACGACGCAGAGAATTTACCACTGCAAGCTCCAGATTTCTGATTTCTTCTTCCAGCATATCCGGTGAATCAAAGCCTCCTCTAGGTGACTTTAAGGATAGTAACAGCAATTGTGCAGATTGTTTGTTTCGCTCAATACATCTGATAATAAAGCTATAAATACGCTGAAAATCCTTGTAGGGAACCTTGTAGGAGCCCTTTCGGAAATTGCCAAGCTGCAGCATTTCCATTAACCGCTGTAAATCCATCTCCGTTTCTTTTACTTCTGTCTGGGTTGCTTCCCCTTCATTAAAGAAGCAATATCTGTTTTTACCGCCCCTCTTAGACAGATATAATGCCTTATCTGCCGCATTATACAGCTCCTGATAGCTATTTCCATCCTCCGGCATCAGTGCAATTCCAATGGAAAGGGAAGTGTCTGCAATACTCTCATTTCCTACCTTAATGCGGTTATATTCCGCCAACAAAGAAGCTGCCAGCTTGTGAAGTTCTTTCCTGCTCATATTCTGATGTATGAATAACGAAAACTCATCCCCACCCATACGGCAGGCAATTCCATAATTACGTGCCATCTCAGAAAGCATATTAGCTACATTTTTTAGGGCATAATCGCCGGCAATATGACCAAATCTGTCATTTACCATTTTAAAATTATCCAAGTCAATCATAAAGTAAGCGCAATGCTGGCACTGACTCAAATGTGTATTTACATATTTTTCCGCATACTCACGATTATATAATCCGGTCAGAGAATCCTTCATAGCCTCTCTTTTTACAGCCTTGGAATTTGCCTCCAAAACCTTAAACAAAAGCTGACTGCTTCCTTCTTCTGCACCAATCTTAATATCCTGTAGGGAATCCGCCAACAAAGCTTCTTTTTCAAAGCTGTCATCTTCTATCATCTTTATTACAATCTCTACCAGACTGGGATCAAATTCAGTTCCGCTTCCGTTGTGTAATTCTTCTATTATTTCACTCTTAGAAAAACGATTATGATATATCCGGCTGGAACACATAGCATCATAAGCATTAGCAATGTTTACGATTCTTGCCTCCAAAGGGATTTCATCCCCTTTCAAGCCTCTTGGGTAACCGGTACCATCATATTTTTCATGATGATACAATGCCACCGCATCTGCCATTTTTACCATATGAACATCCTTAAGCATTTCCGCACCTACAGAGGTATGACCACGCATAACCTTCCATTCCTTTTCGCTTAAAGAACCGTTCTTTCTGATAATTCTATCGGGCACACTGATTTTTCCAATATCGTGAAGCAAACCGGAATAATAAATATTTTGAACCTCTTTATCCTTCCAGCCAAGCTTCTTGGCAATTGCCGCCGCATATCGGGCTACATGTATGGAATGATCCTCTTTAAAATCATCCTTCGCATCCACAATATTAGCAACGGTGGTAAATGCCTGCAAAAGAACATTCTCCATCTGCCTTGTCTTTTCATTCAAGCGCATTTGCAGATTTTCCCTAATGGCATTCAAATCCAGAATACGACTGATTCGGGAACGTACAACATCCGGTGAAAAAGGCTTTGTAATAAAATCCTCTGCACCTGCTTTTAGAAACGCTGTTTCCAAAGCTACATCCTGACTTGCCGTTAGGACAATTACAGGAATGGAAGCTGTCCGACTGTTTTTACGCAGTTCCGAAAGAACCTCCATACCATCCTTTCCCGGCATCAGATAATCCAGCAAAATTAAATCCGCGGGATTTCCCTGCAAATATGCTAAAACCTGATCGCCGGAACGAAAAGAGGTAATCTCATATTCATCCTCTAAAATACTGGTCATTACCGTTATATTAAAAAAATCGTCATCAACCACAACTATCTTATACATATTTCTTTACCCCAAAAATGAACTCCTACTTTTATGCTTCTCTCAATTGATACTTTTTTGTTATTTTATCATACTTTTTTTAAATTGTCTCTATTATTGCAAAAGTCTTCCGTCAGAATCAAACTCTACACCAAAATCTTTACTGAATTCATTTATTTTCTCTATAATACGCTGCTCCTCTTCCCCAATAACAGGTGTAGGTCTGAAATCATTAATGCTTGACACGGAGCTTATAGAACAGGGAATAATACGGATATTTTTATCCTCCTGTTTCTCCCCCTCTACAAAGGTAAAGGTCTGTTGAAATATCATGGTATCTTTATCCTCTGGATTCCTGTTGGCACCAAAGCAGAAATTTCCAAGACTGTACACAATAAACTTTCCGTTATATTCCTCCACACCCTGTAGTACATGGGGATGATGTCCTATCACCAAATCCGCTCCCCAGTCAATACAATTACGTCCTAATGCCTGCTGATACCCTTCCGGGAAATACTCTCTTTCAATGCCCCAATGACAACAGACCAAAATTAAATCTGTATCCTCTTCCTTAAGCTTTGCAATTCCATCCTGAATCAACGTTTCCACTCCCTGTCCATGGGACAGCCAATTTACAGAAATATAACCAATCCGTATCCCTTTTACTTCATATATGCCAAGGTTGCTGTCATAGGCATATACGATGCCTGCTTCCTCAAGCTGTTCTACGGTTTCGTCACTGCCGACCTGCAAATAATCCATCCTGTGGTTATTTGCCATGCTCACTGCCTCCACACTGCCCTCAGTCAACGCCTTTACATATTCCGGCTTTCCTTTCAGACAATAGGTCTGATTCTCCCGCTTTTCTGTGGCATTGGTAAGCACACCCTCCAAATTCACTAAGGTCATATCATCCTGAGAAAAAGTATCCCACACATTTTCAAAAAAGTAGGCATCCCCCTGCTGTTCGTATACCTGATGAATAGAATACCCCGCTTGCTCAGGATAATTTCCCAAGGTTACATCTCCGGCTGCGGATATGGTAACAGCAATTTCTTTCGGCTGGGGAGTGGGAGTTGCTGTAGGAGTAGATTGGGAAGCTATTTCAGACCCGGAAACCGTTTCTTGTACATCCTGACCCTGTCCATTTATTTCTATGTTCTCCTTCACTTCCTGCTGATTTGGTATCTGCTCCTGTATATCCGACATGGAAACAATGACACTTGTGTCATCTCCACAAGCACAAAAGGAACCCGTCAAAAAACAGATTCCTAGCGTTAACCATATTTTTTTTCTAAATCTCTTTAGCCCAAACATGACAAATTCTCCATTACTTTGTCTTTCGAAACTTTTTTTCGATTTGTCTGTAAATTACCATAGTAATCAAAGCCTCAATAATAATCCCCAGCGTAAACAGGGTACTGAGTAGTCCTTCTGAGCTTATCATAAAATACAATGTAATTTCTGCTACAATACCAAATCCGATAATCAGGATACCACATGCCTGATTATATTTTTTTACATCCGTTACCTGTATGGGATACTTAGTAAAAATCTTATTCTGCTCTTCTGCACAAAAAACTCGTACCCCCAACATCAAACACATGGCACCGATAAATGCAAATAAAATTGCTTCCATTATTATTCCTCTTCTCCGTAAATATTCTTTCGTATAAATTCTTTATTTGTCTCAAAATCAACCTCAAGCACGGACATATCCCTAATGGTTGCGTTCGTATAAGTGCCCTCCAAGGGAATACTGTTTTGCTCCATGTCATAGGATAACGCACCTGCTGCCCAGAAGCAAAGCTGAACACATTCCTGCTGAGTCAGATTGGTGGTAAGATTGGTAGTTAAACCATTAATCAATTCCTTGGGGTTAGTCACCATTGCCTTTGGCAGCTTTTGAATAATCTGCGCCAATACCTTACGCTGACGCTCCGTTCTGCCAAAATCCGTTCCCAAATAACGATTTCTGGTATAGGAAAGTGCCTGTGCCCCATTCAAATGCACCAAACCGCTGACAGAAGTATCCATATAATCGGTTCCCTCCGGTCGATTGGTCAATACATTATATTCCCACAAATAGGCATTCACATATTCTACTTCCTGACTTGAAAGCTCCAATTCGATACCACCTACCGCATCTACCACATTGGCAAATGCCTCAAAATTCACCAACACGTACCTATTTACCGTAATATCAAAATTGTGCTCAATGGTATCCATCAAAAGCTCAGCACCACCATATGCATATGCTGCATTTAAACGGTTCCCCTTATATCCGGGAATTTCCACATACATATCCCGAAGCAGAGAGGTCATATAAATCTTCTCTGTTTTTTTGCTGACAGACAGCAATATCATTGCATCGGATCTGCCATCTTCACCATCAGAACGGGAATCATTTCCGATTAAAAGAATATTGACTACTCCTTCCTCCTGCATGGGTGCGGTAGCAAGAGCCTCAATCTCTTCATATTCCATTTTGTTGTAGACCTTACCTACTACATAATACATTCCACCTGCCAACAAAGCAAGAAAAACTAACAAAAACATGCAAAAACGTTTAAATTTTGACTTTTTTCTTTTCTTTTTTGTTTTTTCCGTTTTCTTTTTGGATGTCTCACGGGTATTTTGGCTTGCAGCTCGCTTCTGCTGCTTCTTTATGGTTTTCATTTGTGCTACATGCTCTTTGCTGTCCCAATCCTCGTGATATTCATAGCCTCTCATATCATCATCCTGCTCATCATATTCTTCCAAATCATCCGATTCATTTATTCTATTTTCTGCTTGTTGATCTTTTTTACTGCTATTGCTTTCATCATTTGTATCTTTTATATTAAAAAGCTGTGGCTCTCTACTTTGAGGCTGCTCCTGCATCCCCTCCAGCTCCTGCTGTAGAAATGCCTCCAAACCTCTTTGTATACGTTCCATCTCACTCATAGAACCGTTCTTACTCATAATTCCAAGTCCTTTCACTGTTGTGATAGTACATGTTTATTATATCTGAATTAGAATACCACAAGTTTTTTAAGACGTCACGAAACTCCTTATTAATTTTTCTTTAAGTTTTATAAATAATTTATATTACTGTAAAGATTTCATAAAAAAACAGGAAAAAAACACTGTTTTAATTGACAAAATCAGATTTTCCCTTATAATCGTAAATAATATAAAGAGTGCTAAGGAGATATTTTTTTAATTTCTATGGACGAAGGCGACAGTAATAACGGAGATACTTACTCTATTACATATTTTATTACAAATCAAAAAGGACATAACCTGTTTCTGCGTGAGTGAATCATACAGATGAATGGGTTGTGTCCTTTTGTGCGCTTATAATTATTTTTTTTATTCTAAGGAGGATTTCATGGAAACGTCTTTCATATTTATGATTTTTTTACAAGTAATATTGATTGCATTAAATGCATTCTTCGCCTGTGCAGAGATTGCAATTATCTCAATAAATGATACCAGGTTGGCAAAGCTTACTGCTCAGGGTGACAAGCGGGCTGCCAAGCTTTCTAAATTAACCAGTCAGCCTGCTCGCTTTCTTGCTACTATTCAGGTTGCAATTACCCTGTCCGGCTTTTTGGGCAGTGCTTTTGCGGCAGATAACTTTTCCGATGGTCTGGTTACCTGGCTGCTGGATTTGGGAGTACCCATTCCCCAGAAAACCTTGGATACCATTGCCGTTGTATTTATTACTTTGGTTCTTTCCTATTTTACTCTGATTTTTGGTGAGTTGGTTCCCAAGCGTGTAGCAATGCGCAAGGCAGAGCCCCTTGCTTTAACAATGTCCTCTCCGATTAGCATTATTGCCAAATTGTTTTCACCCATTGTTGGTTTCTTGACTTTCTCAACCAATACAGTGCTTCGCCTTATGGGTATTGACCCTGATGCAGAGGATGACGAAGTCAGCGAAGAAGAAATCCGTATGATGGTAGATGTGGGAAGTGAAAAGGGTGTTATCGACCACGAGGAAAAAGAATTTATCCAGAATGTATTTGAATTTGATGATATAACCGCAGGGGAAATTGCAACCCACAGAACCGAGGTTTGCCTGCTGTGGATGGAAGAAACCATGGAGGAGTGGCAGGAGATTATCTATAACAGCCGTCATGCGCTTTATCCCATCTGCGAAGATACTGCAGATAACATTGTAGGTATTTTAAATGCAAGAGAGTATTTCCGTCTGGAAAACAGAGAACGGGACACCGTAATGAGATATGCTGTAAAATCACCTTATTTTGTACCTGAAAGTGTAAAAGCCGATGTTTTATTCCGTAATATGAAAAAGACTCATAATACTATGGCAGTTGTTATGGATGAATATGGCGGAATGAGCGGTATTATTACCATGAACGACTTAGTACAGCAATTGGTAGGTGATTTGGGTGATGACAGTTCCTCGGAAAATGAACCCCAGCCTATTGAGCAGTTAGATTCCAATACCTGGAAAATTCACGGAAGTGCAGATTTGAAGGATGTGGCAGAGGCTTTGAACATTTCTCTTCCCACCGAAGAATACGAAACCTTTAACGGCTTAATCTTTGATGCTTTAGGCACGATTCCTGATGATGGAACCACCTTAGAAATCGAAACCTCCGGCTTAACGATTAAAGTAACAGTAATTGTAGAACATCAGATAGAAACAGCCATAGTAGCATTGGTGTAATTTCAAAAAAACTCCTCCGGGCAGTATCAATAAATACCCTGGAGGAGCTTTCTTTTATCCACTTATAATTATGCCTCTACCTTAGGAAGCTTTGCAAGTGCCTTTGCAATTTCTTCATCGGTAGGAATATAATCCTGCATTTCACCATCATTATATCTCTGGTATGCAAACATATCGAAATATCCTGTACCTGTCAGACCGAATACAATATTCTTTGCCTCTCCGGTTTCCTTGCACTTCATAGCCTCATCAATGGCAACCTTAATTGCATGACTGCTCTCAGGTGCGGGAAGGATACCCTCTACTCTTGCAAATTCTACTGCTGCCTTAAATACCTCTGTCTGTTCAACACTTCTTGCTTCCAATAGTCCCTGATCATATAATTCAGAAACTACGGAGCTCATACCATGGTAACGAAGTCCGCCTGCATGGCTTGCGGAAGGAATATACCCACTGCCTAAGGTGTACATTTTTGCCAAAGGACAAACCTTACCGGTATCGCAGAAATCATATGCATAGGTTCCTCTTGTAAGACTGGGGCAGGATTTAGGCTCCACTGCAATCATCTTGTAGTCAGCCTCTCCACGCAGCATTTCGCCTGCAAAAGGAGAAATCAATCCACCTAAATTAGAACCACCGCCTGCACAACCGATAACAATGTCTGCCTTTACACCATATTTATCAAGGGCTGCCTTTGCCTCCAAACCGATAATGGACTGATGAAGCATTACCTGTGAAAGCACGGAGCCTAATACATAGCGATAACCTTCCTGATTGGTAGCCGCTTCTACTGCCTCAGAGATTGCACAGCCAAGGCTTCCGGTAGTACCGGGGAATTCCTCGTTAATCTTGCGACCTACCTCAGTCAACATAGAAGGAGAAGGAGTTACCTGTGCGCCATAGGTACGCATTACCTCTCGGCGGAAGGGCTTCTGCTCGTAAGAGCACTTAACCATATATACCTGGCAATCCAAATCCAAATAGGAGCATGCCATGGAAAGTGCAGTTCCCCACTGACCGGCTCCGGTTTCTGTAGTCACACCCTTTAAGCCCTGTTTCTTTGCATAATAAGCCTGTGCAATTGCAGAGTTAAGCTTATGACTTCCGGAGGTGTTGTTTCCTTCAAATTTATAATAAATATGAGCAGGAGTACCCAGCTTTTCCTCCAGACAATATGCTCTTACCAGCGGTGAAGGACGATACATCTTGTAGAAATCGCGAATCTCCTGAGGAATATCAAAATAAGCAGTTGTGTCATCCAATTCCTGCTTTGCCAGCTCTCTACAGAATACCTCAGACAATTCATCCTCAGTAATAGGCTGCAGGGTTGCAGGATTTAAAAGAGGTGCAGGCTTTTTCTTCATATCTGCACGAACGTTATACCACTGCTTTGGCATCTCGTGCTCTTCCAGGTAAATTTTATAAGGGATTTTCTTTTCCATAATTATGCTCTCCTTTTCGCTTCAAATGTTTCATTGCTTCCGATAGGGCATTTTCCTCGGGTCTGAAAACATGATTCTCATGTTTCCAGACTTTCGCGGTACTCGTCAAATGCTCATGCAAGCATGGCATTTTCCTCGTTACACGCGAAAAATCCTGCCCTACCAACTGATAGGACAGGAGTATAGTCTACTTCTGCGGTGCCACCTAACTTCATTCCATAAGAATGCTCTCTATCGTGTACCAACATACACGCCCTGCTATAACGTGCAGACACGTCTCCCCTACTTCCTACTCGGTTTGGGTTCGCCCTCTTAGGCCCATTCTCCAATTTTCCTACTATCGCAATCCCACCACCTGCGACTCTCTGCAAGTATTCTAAAAGGATACTTTTCCTAATCAATGGTTTTTATAATTTTATTCAGAATAGTCCTTTTTTGTGAATCTGTCAAGTGCTTTACCTTAATTTTTCAGTTGTTTTATAAATCATTTTTGATAATGTCACTATATACCACAAAGGAAAATGTCACAGATGTGGTATGATACCCTCCTATAAAGGAGGTTGATATTATCAGAAAGGTTAATTTGAACATGGATGAACAGAAGAAATATGAAGTAAT
>JAGAMG010000043.1 GCA_017624835.1 Lachnospiraceae bacterium | reverse complement strand
GGACAATTTAAATTGAGATTACCGCGTAGTCTGCACAGAGCTTTGGCAGAACACTCTCAGAAAGAAGGGGTCAGTATGAATCAATATTGTGTATACCTTCTCTCAAAATTTGATGCGGTGTATTTGAAATAAGTACTTTGACTGTGTGAGAAAAGTTGTAAGTCATGGAAACACTTTGGCAACAGAAAATCAGTAAGCCAAAATAAAATGTGCAAATGAGGTAAAATATCGGCGATATAAACCATATCAGAAGGAGAATTATGAAAAACGAAGAGGTGGAGGCAGAAAATAAAAAGGGAATATTCCACGAAATATTTTGTATGGGCTTTACAGAAGCAGTAAAATCAAGTCTTGGTATATTTAAGATTATGTTGCCGACTTGTGGAGAAAACATCGAAAGTGCAGGTGACATTAAAATGAAATTACTATATGGAACAGGTAATCAGGCAAAATTATCTGTCATGAAAAGCCGACTTGAGACGATAGGAATAGAATTGATAGGTTTAAACGATTTAAGAGCGGAGGGAAAGAACATTCCGGAGGTCTTAGAGAATGGTAATACACCCCTTGAAAATGCAAGGTTAAAAGCACTGGCATATTATGAGACATTTCAGATGCCGGTTTTCTCCTGTGACTCGGGGCTGTATTTTGATAATGTTCCGGATGAAATTCAACCGGGCGTTCATGTGCGTAATGTAGATGGAAAATGCTTATCCGATGAGGAAATGATGGAATATTACGCAAGTCTTGCAAGACAGTATGGAAACCTTATTGCAAGGTATAGAAATGCAATCTGCTTTATAATGGATGAAAATCATATTTATGAAGCCATGGATTCTTCTATGGAGAGTGAAAAGTTCATATTAACAGACAAGCCCCATAGTGCAATCAGAAAAAAGGGTTTTCCTTTGGATAGTATGTCTATTGATATGAAAACCAATAAGTACTATTACGATTTGGCGGATGCTGAATTGGAACAGTTTGCTGTGGAAGATGGCTTTCTGAGCTTTTTTGAAAAGGTGTTAAATAAGGTTGACAGAAAATAAATCAAATGCTAATATATCAAAAAATCAATTGAGGAGATTCAAAATGAACCAGAGATTACATTCAACAACTCATATGTCCACTTATTATAGACGTATTTGCTTATAACTGACATTAGCGCACAGTTATAAGCCGGTAGGTCTTATGTGTCTGTGCATTAATGAGAATGTAATAGTTGAATTTTATTATATATTTTCATTGGATTACTCGCACTAGACATATAAGTATGTTTGGTGCGATTTTTATTTTAGAGGATTGGAGGAAAGAGACTATGAACAAGATATTATGCTCCACAGGAGCAATAACCGGAAAAACAAACGGGTATGACTATAAATTATTAGAACCATTATCAAAGCAGCTTTTATGTGATGGTTTTGAATTAATGATGGATAGCATTTGGTATGAGGACATTCAAGCATTAAAAAAATATTTGCAAGAAGTGGATTTATTTATACCGGTGGTTCATTGTGAAAAGGATATTGGTGAAATGATTAGTAAGGGTGGCGAGTTAGAATTGTCACAAGCATACAGGGTATTTGAAATAGATTGTGATGTTGCAAAGACTATCGGTGCAAACAATCTGGTATTGCATTTGTGGGGAGGATGTGCATCGGATTCCAACTTTCAAAACAACAGTACTGCATATCCATATTTAGATGCAAAAGCTAAAGAATATGGCTTGGAGTTATTGATAGAAAATGTGGTTTGTAATGTGGAAAATCCGATGAAGCATTTGTATGAATTAAAGGAATTGTATCCTAATATTAGGTTTGTGTTTGATACCAAGATGGCAGCATTCCATGAGCAATTGGAGTTATTGTATGAGCCGGAATATGAATGGTTATGGAAAGAAGGATATATTCAGCACTATCATATCAATGATTATGCCGGTGGATATATGGATTGGCGTAATCTTCGAACACTCCCTGTTGGGAAAGGGAAGATTGATTTTAAATGTTTTTTCGAATTCATAAAAAAGACTGAATACGTAGGAAATTTTACAGCGGAAGGTAATGCGGTAGGATGTGATGGTATGGTGGATGTAGATATGCTAAATGAGCAATTTATGAGTATTAGAGAGTACATACGGTAAATATAGACGGAGGAGGCTGAGGTAATGTTTTTGGATACAGATTTTCTTAAGAATGATGAAATGCAATTAATATTGGAAAAGGCAGTCGAAGGGAATGTAGAAACGCAGAAATGCATTTTTAAATTTATTCTCTAGAGGCAAATGAGAAAGTCACTTGAAAACAACTCTGACAAAATCGGAAAGGTTTTTGAAATTTTTTTATTTATGATATACGTGTAGCTACAACAAAGAAACAAAAGGAGTGCAAGCGTGTACAGAGAAGTGATACAGGATAGTCTTGATTATATTGAAGATAACATTAAGTGTGAGATTTCAGCCCGGGAATTAAGCGAAAGAGCCGGATTTTCATTATTTCATTACTACAGATTGTTTCAGATGACAGTAGGAATGCCGGTAATGCAGTATATATTGAGAAGGAGATTATTGAATGCAATTTATGAAATAAGCTGCGGAAACAAAATGATAGATGCTGCTTTGCTATATGGTTTTGAAACACATGCGGGCTTTTATAAAGCATTTGTCCGTGAGTTTGGATGTACACCTACACAGTACTTAAAACGATATAAGGTAAAAAAGCCTTATAGAATCAATGTTTTTAAGGAGGAACATATAATGGTTACACATAAAAAAGCAACACAGATTTTGAAAAATTGGGGATTAGAAAATGAAAAACTTTCTGATATTTACTATGATGGAAGTGGAAACCGAAATGAAAATGCTTTTTATGTAGGGACGGATTATGTGCTAAAATTTTCGCCACATTTGGGTAAGCTAAAGAGTCATATAACAATTTCAAAAGCCTTGGAAAATGTAGGATTATTTGCTGCAACACCTGTAGAAACTTTGGATGGAAAGGAGTATATTGCAGAAGGAGAACTTTATTTTTGTCTGACAAAACGGTTGGAGGGACAGCAGATAAAAACTACAGATATGTACGAAGATGATTTTGTGGAAAAAGCCCGCTTTGTTGGGGAAGTGATAGGACAGCTTAGCAATGCACTGGCAGGACTGGAGTTATTAGTTAAGGATACAAACATATATGAGAGTGTTGTTAATTTGGCAATTCCAAAGTTGAAAGGAAAGCTTGATATATCGGAGGATGTTTTCTTAGAGTATACTGAAAACTTTGGAAAACTTATTCAGACTCTTCCCAAGCAGGTAATTCACAGGGATCCTAACCTGGGTAATATCATTGTGGGTAACAACAGATGGGGATTTATTGATTTTGAATTATGTGAGAGAAATGTTAGAATATTTGACCCCTGTTATGCTGCAACAGCCATTCTGTCAGAAAGTTTTGAAGCAGGAAATGAAACGAAATTATGGAAATGGCTTCAGATTTATAAAAACATTATTTATGGATATGATACTGTTGTAAAGCTTACAGAAGAGGAAAAAGAAGCTATACCATATGTTGTTTTGTCAAATCAGCTCCTTGCCCTTGCCTGGTTTGATGGAAAGGAAAAGTATCAGGAGTTATACAAAACAAATAAAATGATGACAGAGTGGTTGGTTAGTGTGTTTAATGAGTTAAGGGATAATTGCACTGACTAAAGCTATGAACAGATTGCGTGGGCAAGGATTTGCAGTATATGAACCTATTATGATAAAATACTTTACATCTTACAAATTATATAAGGTGTAAAGTATTTTTTATGCTATCAATGAAGGAACGTAGAATTCTTTCATTATTTGAAGCTTGTTGGGCGGTTACAGGGCGCAATTCTATTGTTAAAAAGCGAGCATAATAGTATAATATAGTTATTATCTAAATAAGGAAAAGGTGCTATTTATGGGAGAAAAAAGGGAAACAGATAAAAAAACAACAAAAAGAGCATTAGCGTTCAATCAAAACCAGCTTGCTGTAGAACGTACAGAATTTTCAAAAATCAGAACGGATTTGGCATTTACCAATAGCAAGTTGGCTGTGGAACAGACCCATTTGGCATATTTGCGTACCATTGTTTCTTTGATTGGTAGTGCAGCTACTATTTTTAAGGCGCTGCCCTTAATCGGTGTTTCACATTATTTTGCTAATATATTAGCGTTGTTTTTATTAGCTTTTGCAATTTACTTTATTTACAAGGATGTTACTACATACCCACGTATGAAGCGTGAGATTGCCCAGATGCAGGAGCATGCAAACGAGTTGGCTATCCAAAATGAGAGCATGATATTTAAAGTGCAGGAAATGGGAGAGTAAAAAATAATCATGTTAAACCAATCCATTTTACTATTAGAGGATGACCTGACAATCGCATCGGGATTGATGTATGCGCTTGAAAAAGAAGGCTACAATCCCATCCATTGTAAAACTGTTAAAGCAGCGTTTGAAACCATTAAGCATCAGACCTTTGATTTGGCAATTCTGGATATGCAGCTGCCGGATGGAAGTGGTAAGGAGGTAGGGGATTTACTCATAGAGCAGAAAATTCCGGTTATCTTTTTAACCATCGTAGAGGACGAAAATGAGATTGTATCCTGCCTGGAAAAGGGAGCAGCGGATTATATAACCAAGCCATTTCGCCTGAAGGAATTACTTGCCAGGGTAAAGCGTTCCATCCATACAGAAGAAAATAGTGTTCATTCCCGGATTTCGATAAAGGATGTGACAATTGATACAGCGGCGGGTAAGGTGTACATTCAGGGGAAATTGGTGGAATTGACAGCTTTGGAATACCGACTGTTGCTGATATTTGCAACCAATCGTTCCCTACTTCTTACAAGAGAGCAAATCATAGAAAAAATTTGGGATTCCAGCGGAAATTTTGTGGAAGACAATACACTTACCGTATATATCAAGAGGCTACGGGAGAAGTTAGGAGATGCTCTCAGCATTGAGACGGTCAGGGGGATGGGATATCGTGTGGATTAAAAAATCAGAAATTGTGGAGCTGTCAGAGCTGATTCGGAAAGCGATTGACGGACAGGAGGTAGACCCCAGAGACCACAAAGAAGGTGCCCTAAGCATATTAAAAAATGATATTTATACTTTAATTAATCGGGAAAAGGAACAGAGATATGCTGCCCAAAAGGAAACTCAGAAGCAGGCAGAGTTTCTTGCAGATATTTCCCATCAACTAAAAACGCCCCTTACCTCTTTGATGTTAATGTCAAATATATTGGAGGATGCACCTCCTGAAAAGCACAAAGAGTTTTTGTTTGCTATGAAAAAGGAATTGGCGCATATGGAGTGGATGGTCTCTGTATTGCTTAAGATGGCAAAGCTGGATTCCAAAACGATTACCTTTCATCCGGTGCCAACTTCCACAGATATCCTCTTAAAAGATGCCATAAAACCTTTGGAAATCCTGTTGGATATCAAAAGTCAGGAGATAGAGATTCGAAATCAGATTTCCATTACCTGCGACAAAAAGTGGACTACGGAGGCACTTTCCAATCTGCTTAAAAATGCTTTGGAATGTTCCGGGGAAGACAGTTCTATTGTGGTGGACTGTGGAGAAAATCCAATTTATCAATGGATTTCCATTCAGGACGCAGGAGAGGGAATTTCGCCAAAACAGTTATCCTCACTCTTTCGGAGATTTGAAAATTCCAAGAATGAAAACGGATATGGAATCGGTTTGCCTTTGGCACTTTCCATTATGAGAAATCAAAATGGTGATATTGAGGTAGAACCGGGTGGAAATGGATTGGGAGCTACCTTTACATTAAAGTTTTTTAGATAAGTGACTAAACTGTCACTTATTTTTTTGATTTTTTATCCTTGAAGTCATTTTAGAGTCACTTTGGTGCAGTATGATTAAGTTAGAAAGAGAAAGGCAATCGAAAAAGGAGACAAGGAACATGACAGTACTTGAGGTAAAGAATTTGACCAAAATCTATGGACAGGGTGAAAATGCGGTAGTTGCTCTTGACCATATCAGTTTTACTGTAAAAAAAGGAGAATTTGTGGCAATTGTAGGTCCTTCCGGTTCCGGAAAGTCAACCATGATGAACCTGATTGGAGGAATTGATATTCCAACAGAGGGAAGTGTGGTAATTGATGGAAAAGATATTTATAGCTTGAATGAAAGTCAGCGTGCTATTTTCAGGCGAAGAAACGTTGGCATTATCTATCAGTTTTATAATTTAATTCCGAATCTGACCGCTCAGGAAAATATCATGTTACCCTGTCTTTTGGATCATCGTAAGCCGGATTATGAAAAAATGGAAACCATCTTACATATGATTGGGCTTACAGAGCGAAAAACACATCTTCCGGGAGAATTATCCGGTGGGCAGCAACAGAGAGTGTCTGTGGGCAGGGCACTTATCAATGATCCGGCATTTATTTTGGCGGATGAACCCACCGGAAATCTGGACAGCAAGGCAAGCCGTGAGATTATGGATTTACTAACTCTTGCCAATAAAAAGGCAAATCAGACCCTGATTGTGATTACCCACGATGAAAAAATTGCCTTGCAGGCAGATCGCATTCTTACAATCAGTGATGGGAAAATTATAAGGGATGAGGTGATGAAAGCATGAGTGTAACGGCATATTTAGCATTCAGTCAGCTCATAAGAAAGCGCTCCCGTTCTCTGGTAACGATTTTGATTATTGCATTATCCACTTCCCTTACAACGGCGGTGTGCAGTCTGGTGGCAAGCGGAAATGAGATGCTGGTGCAGACACTGGGGGCGGACTATGCCTCTTATGGAAATGCTTATAAAGCAATGCTCTTGGTTCCTGCTGTTATTTTTGGGGGATTGATTCTTACAATGTCTGTAATTGTAATTTCCAATGTGTTTAAAATCAGTGCGGGAGAGCGTCTTTCTCAGTTTGGTACCTTGAAATGTGTGGGTGCAACAGGAAAGCAAATTACAGAAACGGTTATGTATGAGAGTATTTTTTTATCAATCATTGCCATTCCGGCAGGGGTTCTGTGTGGAATCCTGTTCACTTATCTGGGGGCAGCTGTTGCTAATAAATACTTGGATGATTTGAATCGTTTGGTAAACATGATGATAAGGAAATTTACCATGTCAGTGGAGGTGGTGATTGCGTGGCAAATATTGCTGTTTTCCGGGGTGATTTCCTTTCTGGCAGTGCTCTATTCTGCCTATCGGCCTGCCAGCAGGGCGGGAAAGAAGGCTGCGCTGGAATGTATGAAGCAGGTGGAAATGACCGGTTTTTCATTAACCCGAAAGGAAAAAGAGAAAAGCAGCTTGCTTTTGGGTAGTATTGAAGGAGGGCTTGCATTTACCAATGTGAGACGGAATCGTCATAAAACCAAATCAGCCATTACGGTGTTGTCCATCAGTATTGTGCTGTTTATTGTGCTCAGTGGTTTGCAGGATATTGCCAGACGGGCAGAGGAGTACTTAAATTTTGATGCGAAGCAGACTATAATTGTGGATTATGTTTCTAATCGTGAGGGTAGAGTAAATCCTGATACCGGCAGAAGGGAATACAGGAGCCTGAATCCCATTACCGCAGCTACAGCAGCGCAAATTACGGAGAAATTAAAGGCATATACGGATAAGGATTTTATTGCTTACGGAAATGATTATGATACTTATTTTGCCATGCTGTCCCGGGAAATGTTGACCGAGGATATGAAGGAAGCTTTGGCTGTGCAGGAATGGGAGTTGGCAGATTGGAACGAATTTGAGGTGGAAATTTTGTCCATGGATGACAAAACCTATCAGGAATTGTGTGATGCCGCAGGTGTAAAAAAGGGAGCAGTGATTCTGCTAAACAGCTATACCTACAATGACAGGGGGAGGGAAAAAAGAATTGTTCCCTTTGCGGAGAACATGGAAACCATCCTGCTTGAGAAAGCGGATGGAACAGCGGAGGAAGTGATTATAGAGGGAATGCTTACCACAGAAGAAATTCCCGAGGATTTCTTTTTCCTGAATATGAATCCGATTCGCATTGTTATGCCGGATGTTACCGTGAGAGGGTATTCATGGATGTCTTCCCCGGAGGATGAGGAAGGGTATATGGAATATGCCGAGGAAGTGCTTGAAAAATATTTCCCGGGGGGAGTATCCGATGAATATGTGGAATTGGGCTACTCCACCCGCGTGTACCGCACCGATGACTATGCCAAAGTGATGAATATTGCAATTATGATTGCAACTGTATTTCTTTACAGCTTTGTAATCATGCTGACTGTGATTGGAATGATGAATGTTATCAGTACCATATCTGCCAATGTACAAATGAGAGCAAGGGAATTTGCGGTATTGCAAAGTATTGGTATGACCAGGAAAGATTTAGAGAAGATGCTGAATCTGGAAAGTCTGATTTGTGTGGGCAAGGCATTGATTTACGGATTACCCATTGGATTAATCCTTATTTTCTTACTGAATTATACAATGATTCAGATTATGCCAATTGGATTTTCTATTCCATGGCTCGCGATGGTAGTAGTATTTCTAGCGGTATTCTTGATTATTTGGGGAACAATACATGCTTCAGTAAGGAAAATGAAAAACCAAAATATTATTGAGACAATTTTAGCGTCCAAATTATAAAATCCTCATAGCTATTTAAAAATATTTTTAAATAGCTATTGACTTTTCGCGTTTCCATGTGTTAGTATCTATTTAAAGAAAATTTTAAATAGATACTAACATGCGTAGGAGGACAACATGAGCATCGGTGATACCCTAAAGGTTCTTTCAGACCCTGTGCGCAGGGAGATTTTACAATTATTAAAAAAAGAAAGAATGACTGCCGGAAGTATTGCAGAAGCTGTTGGGATGACTCCCGCTGCATTATCCTATCATTTAAAATTGCTGAAAAAGGCAGAATTTGTGCTGGAATATAAGGACAAAAACTTTATCTGGTACGAGATTAATACCACAGTTTTTGATGAAATTATCATGTGGTTACAGCAGTTTGGAGGGAATGGAAATGAAAAATAATAAAGCTTTTTGGAGTATTGTAGTAATTGCTTTTTTGGCAACCTGTGTAGCGCATCCTTTTTTGCCGGACAGGATTCCCATGCATTATGATATACAGGGGAATATTGATAGATGGGGTTCAAAAAATGAGAATTTTATTTTTCCCATTTTACTATTATTGTTTTCCTTTTTCTGGCAGGGTATGATATACTTCTTTCAGAAGAAGGCTTCCAAAAGCAAGAGTGAGAAGGAAAAGGTAGAAGCGGAAAATAATATAAAGGTTATCCGGGTAGCAGCGGTAGCAACCAATCTTTTGATGTTAGGGATTCAAATCGTGGCAACTATGGCAGCTTATACGGAAGCCATAAAAGGAGCTACGGTAGCTTCTGTTGATTTTAACATGATTACTGGAATGATGTTGGGAATTCTATTGATTGTGTTAGGAAATTATATGCCCAAAGCAAAGCAGAATGCAGTTGTGGGCTTTCGAACAGCCAAAACTCTGAGTGATGATGAAATCTGGAAAAAGGCAAATCATTTTGCCGGGATTACTTTTATGATAGCAGGCTTGCTTATTGTAGTGGAGAGTATTTTGCTTGGGGGAATGGCATCCATGATATTGTCATTGGCAATTATACTGGTGACATCCGTGGTTGATATGATTTATGTAGCAAAATTATAGAAAAATGTGATATACTATTTTTCAGTAAAGGCTTTAAGGAGGGAAAAATATGCGTATTGCAGTAACCTATGAAGATGGAATGATTTTTCAGCATTTCGGACACACAGAACAATTTAAAATTTATGAGGTAGAGGATGGGAAAGTGGTTTCGGCTCAGGTTCTTGATACCAATGGCAGCGGTCATGGTGCCTTAGCAGTTCTATTGTCCGATAATAAGGTGGATGTGTTGATTTGTGGCGGTATCGGCGGCGGTGCACAGGTAGCGTTGGCTGAGGCTGGCATCAAGCCTTATGGTGGTGTGGCAGGAGAGGCTGATAAGGCAGTGGAAGCATTATTACAAAATAGCCTGGAGTTTAATCCTGATGTAAAATGTAATCATCATGGAGAAGAGCATGAGCATCATGGAAATTGTGGAAGCGGAGGCTGTGGTTCACATTCCTGTAATCACTAGTGAGGGACAACATGCTATTTAATACACTTGCATTTGCAATTTTTATGACAGTGGTTTTTTTGGTGTATTGGATCATACCGCATAAATTCAGGTGGATGGTTCTATTGGCAGCAAATATCTACTTCTTTTTTTCCTTTGATGTGAAATATTTACTGCTTCTTTTCTTTACTATTTTAATATCCTATTTCGTGGGATTGGGTATGGAAAAGCAAGGGGATACAAGAAAGAAGAAGCTTCTTTTTGCAGCGGGGTTGGGAACTCCGCTGCTTTTGTTGTTTATTTTTAAGTATGCTGCTTTTACATTTCATTCTTTGGAAGAAATTTTACAGGGACTTTCGATTCCCATGTGGAAAACCACAATAAAATTGGTTATGCCAGTGGGCATTTCCTTCTACACATTTCAGATTGTGGGCTATCTGACAGATATTTATCGGGGGAAAATTTCAGCAGAGCATCATTTGGGAAAATATGCTGTCTTTGTCTCTTTTTTCCCAAATATTTCCTCAGGTCCTATTGAGAGAGCGGGAAATTTCATTCCTCAGTTAGAGGTGGAAAAGCAGTTTGACTATGACAAGGTGGTATATGGTTCCAGATTGCTGTTATGGGGACTTATCAAAAAGATTGTGGTGGCAGACCAATTATCAAAATATGTGGATGTGGTGTTTGATAATGTTTATGAGCATACAGGTATTGTTTTTGCGTTGGCTACCCTTGTCTATACCTTCCAGATTTATTTTGATTTTTCCGGATATTCGGATATGGCAATCGGATTGGCAAAGATGCTTGGCTTTGACCTTACTATTAATTTTAAAAGTCCTTATTTTGCAACCTCTATTAAAGAGTTCTGGAGCAGATGGCATATCTCTTTGTCCACTTGGTTTCGGGATTATGTATATATTTCTCTGGGAGGCAATCGTGTGTCTAAATGGAGAAGAAGTCTGAATCTTGTGATAACCTTTTTGGTAAGCGGATTGTGGCATGGAGCTGATTGGACCTTTGTGCTTTGGGGAGGTATCCATGGTGTGGTGCAGGTTGTAGAAAAGACAATGGGGGAAGCCTGGGATAAAGTACACCCGAAGGAAAATTTACAACAGGAAAGCGAAGGTCAATTTTCAAATATAGATATTTCTCCTTGGCAGAGGATGCGTACCTTATTATGCACTTTGATTACCTTCTGCGTGGTTAGCTACGCATGGATGTTCTTTAGGGCGAACTCGATATCGGATGCATGGTATATGGTTAGAAATATGTTTACGGATTGGAATGTATCTGTAGCCTTACAGAGGATGGCAATGGATACCATGGGACTGATTAAGGTGGGTGGTGCTACCTGTTTTATTTTGATATTTGACTATTTTAACCAAAAGGCAGATATGCTTGCTTCCATGAATAAATTGCCTGCTGTTATTCGGTGGGGAATTTATACGGGAGCTGCTTTAGTGGTTTTGGTATTGTGCATGCATGGTGGGGTATCCCAGCAGTTTATTTATTTTAATTTCTAGAGGTGGTTATGAAGAAATATTTATTAAAAATATCCATATTTGCCTTATTGCTGTTGGGAATTATTGTTTCTGTCAGTGTGATAATCGACCCCTACAATGTATTCCATTATGAGTACCCGGTGGATAATGGTGTGGAAGCAAATAAGAATTTTATCAAAACCAAGTATCTGCTCAAACATTCGGATGAATTTGATTCGCTGGTGTTTGGTTCCTCCAGAGCGGGCTTTGTGGATGTGGCAAGTTTGCCGGATGGAAAATATTACAATATGAGCTCATCAGAGGCAGTTCCGGCAGAGCATTTGAATACCTTAAAGGTATTAATCAAAAATGATTTTGTACCTGAAAATGTTTTGATCTTGATGGATGACATTAGCTGTTTTGTAAATCCCGCACTACATGAAGAGATGCTGTATCGGGTGCCTTATCCTACAGGCGGTTTTTTATCCCATCTGGAATTTTACAGGAAATACTGTGATGTAATTACCAATTTGGAAGCACTTCAGGTTATTCTGAATTATCAGGAGGAAGATTCCGCATATACCCGGCGTTTTCGGGAATCCGGAATGGAACGTACAGATATTGCGGTTGATTTTGATGGTACAGGTCATGGAGGGTTTTGGGCAGAGTATTATTCTCTCCGGTTGGAGGAATGCATGGGAGAAATTCGGGAGTTGATAGAATTATGTGAGGAATATGATATTAACTTACGCATTGCTACCAATCCCTTGTATTATAAAACCTATGCCAACAGTGCAGAAAATGGATATCTTGATTTTTTGGAAGCCTTGTCGGAGGTTACAGAATTTTATAATTTTAGCAGTTTTTCAGAGATTACCACAAATGATGCAAATTATTATGAGCCCAGCCATTTTAATGTGGAGACAACAAAGCTGATGATGGATGTGATGTATCAGGATTGGCACAATGAGGAATTGCTTGCCCAAGGCTTTGGAGTAAAGGTTACAAAGGAAAATAAAGACGATTTTTTGCTTTTTTTGCGGCAGCAGGGAGAGGAATACGGAGTAACACTTCCTTAATAAAATAAGAGGTGTGGTTATAATTTTCGGAGGAACATAGGATGGAATGGAACTTATTATTTTTCTTTAACAGCATTTTGCTGGGAGTGGGGCTTGCCATGGATGCTTTTTCAGTATCCCTTGCAAACGGTTTGAATGAACCGGAAATGAAAAACAAAAAGATGTGCGGTATTGCAGGGGTATTTGCTTTCTTTCAGGCATTGATGCCCATGATTGGATGGATATGTGTTCATACCATTGTGCAGTATTTTCAGGCATTTGAAAAATTTATTCCTTGGATTGCCTTGATGCTGCTTGGTTTTATTGGTGGCAAAATGTTAAAGGAAGGAATCAAAAACGAGGAAAGTGAGACTGAGGATAATAAGGTAGATTTGATGGCACTTCTGGTACAGGGAGTTGCTACCTCAATAGATGCCCTGTCCGTTGGATTTACCATTGCGGAATATGGGCTGATTATGGCAATTGTATGTGCCTTGATTATTGCCTTTGTGACATTCTTTATTTGTTTAGCAGGACTTATCATAGGTAAAAAGGTAGGAACCAAGATTTCTAATAAAGCATCCCTGTTTGGTGGTGTAATTCTAATTTTTATAGGATTTGAAATATTTATTAAGGGTATATTCTAAGAATATTTTAGCTCTCTTTTGGATGGACAGTTGAAATGAAAAACTGTTAATTCAGGAGGGAGTATTTTTTTGTATAAAAAGTATTGACAAATACAATTTAATTGCGTACAATGCAATTACACAAAATGATTGAGTGCAATTAAAAAGGAAGCAATGTAAAAAGAAAAGCCAAAAGAATAATGAAGGAAAAAGGAGAGGAAGACAATGGGATTTTATGATTTTGAAGCAAAGGATGCAATGGGCGTAGCAGTAAATATGAGTGAGTATGCAGGCAAGGTGATATTAGTAGTGAATACTGCTACAGAATGTGGATTTACTCCACAGTATGATGACTTGCAGGATATCTACGAAAAATATGAGGAACAGGGGTTGGAAATCCTTGATTTTCCCTGTAACCAATTCGGCAATCAGGCACCGGGAAGTGATGAGGAAATTGCAAGCTTTTGTGATTCCAGATACGGCATTACTTTTCCCAGATTCGCCAAAGTAGATGTAAATGGTGAAAAAGCATTACCGTTGTTTCGTTATTTGCAGAATGAAAAAAAGTTTGCAGGATTTGCCTCCAATCATCCATTGACTTCCATCATTGAAAGCAAACTGGAAAGAAGCAATCCCCAATATTGGAATGAGCCTGATATCAAGTGGAATTTTACAAAGTTTTTGATTGATAGAGAGGGAAACGTAGTTGCACGTTTTGAGCCTACCGCAGATATGGAATCTGTGGAAGCGGGCATAAAGGAACTATTATAAAGGGAAAAAGCTGGACAGAGCGTTTGAAAACGCAGAAAGGTGGAAAAAATTATGGAATACAATTATCAGACACAAAATACCTGCTCTACCAATATTAAGCTGGAGATTGATGGCAACGTTGTTAGAAATATTGTTTTTACCGGTGGATGCAATGGCAATCTGAAAACCATTCCTATTTTGGTGGACGGCTGGACCGTGGAACAGATTGAAGAAAAATGTAAAGGCATTACCTGCGGAAGAAGACCTACTTCTTGTGCGGATCAATTGGCACTGGCGGTTAGGGAGGCATATGAGGCAGCGAAAGCATAAAGAGTAGATGTATTATAGCAATAATGAATAAATTAACAATTATAGATTATATTTCAGGAGGTTTACAATGAACATTTATGATTTTAAAGTTAAGGCACAGGATGGCGGTGGGGTTTCACTTTCTGACTATAAGGGTAAGGTATTGCTTGTGGTAAATACTGCAACCGGTTGTGGTTTTACTCCTCAGTATGATGAATTGCAGGATATCTATGACGAATTTAAGGACAAAGGTCTTGAAATTCTTGATTTTCCATGCAATCAGTTTGGAGAGCAGGCACCCGGCGATGATGAAGAAATTCATTCCTTTTGTACCGGACGCTATGGGATTACTTTCCCACAGTTTGCTAAGGTGGATGTAAATGGTGAAAATGCGATTCCCCTTTTTAAATGGCTTACTGATAATACAACCTTTGAAGGTTTTGGTATGTCTCCTATGGGAGTGATGCTCTCAGGAGTGGTAAAGAAAACGGATAAGGATTATAAAAACAATGGCAAGATAAAATGGAATTTTACCAAATTCCTGATTAACAGAAATGGTGAGATTGTTGCTCGATTTGAGCCCACCGATATGAAAAAGTTGAAAGCAAAAATCGAAGAATGTCTGTAATTAGGATACCAGCTTCTTGAGTATTTTCGGGCGAAGTACAAAAACTGCCACAATCAAAAACATGCTCTGACTGATTAGGCCCTGTCGTAATGTGGGCCAAAAATCAATATCCGCAGCGGAAGGGGTGATGGAATAATCTGCCAATAATCCGTTTTCCAGCATGGTAAAGAAGTCCAGAGTTGCATGTAGTATGGCTACTGCATATATATTTTTGTGGCGTACATAAATTGCAGTAAGGAGCATGCCGGTCATACTTACGCAAATTGCCTGAATGATACTTTCTTCGACAGATTGACCGGATAAGATATTGGTAATATGGGATAAGCCAAAGAAGGTGCCACCTAAAAATACGGAGAGCCAAATTCCGCGGATGTTTTTGCCAAAACATGCTAATATGCTGTCTGCAATAATTCCGCGGAATAAAATTTCTTCTGCAAGTCCCACTAATAGTACGAACAGAAGGAAGGCAATGATTTCAGGTGTGGATTTATAAGTATCCCCTTGGGCTGTTGTAATTACTGTGAAACGCAAAAATCCGATTACTGCCAAAACAAAAAATATCATTCCTGACCATAAGCCCTTGAAAAGTCCCTTTGTACGGCAGTGTAGTATCTGTGTCTGCCTGCAAAGTGCGGCAGTGAAAAGGATAGTTGTTAAGAGGAGTATTTCGGATAGCATATAATCAAAATTTGTATGCCCAAATTTAATTCCTAAAGCGGATAATATTAGTTTAATTGCCATACTAAGCAGTTTAATGCCTATAATGAGTATAACGGAAAAGATAAGGACATGTTTTTGTTTCAGTTCAACGAAAAAATTACTTATTTTATTCATAGCAAGCCTCCATACTGTAGGATAGCAAGATAATCTTTCTGCATTGTGATTCCAACCTTAACATTATCTTAATGGTATGTTAAGGTTGGAATTATTTTATCATGAGATTTTGATATTTACTATAGATTTATTGACGAACATATGTTTTAATATATGTAAGTAGGTAATATCTTTATTATAATTCAAAAGATAAATCGTCAGAATGAAATTGCAAATAGTATTTAAATATACGGAGAATCAGGTATAGGAATATGTTTACAGAGGCTACAAAAGAACAACAGGAGATTATTACAACTACAGAAGGATATATTCGTTGCGGTGCAGTTCCGGGTTCCGGGAAGACCTTTTCCATTACCCATCGTATCGCCTATCTGATAACGGAGCTTTATGTGGATCCATCCTCCATAGTGGCTCTTACCTTTACCAATAAAGCCGCCGCTTCCATGACTCATCGGCTAAAACAGATGATTGGGGATGAGGCAACCTGCTTTACAGGAACCTTTCACGGCTATTGTAATAAGATTTTAAAGGAAGAAATCCACAGATTGTCCTATCCTAAGACATTTACCATACTTGATAAAAGTGGTCAGATAGACCTTATCAGAGAAGTGGCAGAGGAGCTTCACCTGTCCTTAAAGGATTTTGCTGCCCGGAATTATATGGAGGAAATCGGTAAGCGCAAATTAAAGCTGGATTATATCCAATATATGATTGGTACGGAAAAATCCGCCTTATTGGAGAAAATGGCAGGGGCGTTAGAGGATGTGGACAGGGTGTACTATCATTATCTTTTAAAACAGCGGGACAACTATGTTCTTGATTTTGAGGATATTATTAACTTTGCCATTTACATATTAACCCACTACAAGGAAGCCCTGGAAACTTGGCAGGACAAATGCCAATATATTCTCTGTGATGAATATCAGGATGTAAATGATAAGCAGGAATTATTGTTAAAACTTTTAAGTGGTAAATTCCAGAACCTTACGGTGGTAGGGGATGATGACCAATGTATCTACGGTTGGCGTGGCTCCAAAGTGGATTACATGGTGGACTTCAATAAATCCTATCCTAATGTAAAGGATTTTTATTTAAGTGAAAATTTCAGAAGTACTCCGGAAATTATAGATGCAGCCAATTCCCTGATTGGCGCCAATCAGCATAGGCTTGTCAAGAGAATGTTTACCAATAATCCTTCCGGTACAAAGCCTGTTTATAACAATTTAAAAACAGAAAGTGAAGAAGCACTATGGATTGCCGATACCATAAAGGGAGCAGTGGAGCAGGGGAAGAAATATGGTGACCATACCATTTTGGTGAGGGCATCCTCCCAGACAAGAGCCTTGGAGGAAATGTTTATCCGGAAAAAGCTTCCTTACAAGATTTTAAATGGGGCGCAGTTTTACAGCTCTGAGGAAATTAAAACCGTATTGGCTTATCTGAGAATGGTATATGCAGGAAATGACTTGGATTTTGTCCGGACCATCCAAAGACCTCGCAGGGGCTTTGGCAAGAAAGCCATGGAGGCGCTAAAGGCATACGCCAAGCAGAAAAATCTTTCCCTGCTGGATGCCTTGGGAGAGCAGATTCGTTCTGGGCTTGTAAAGAAACAGGATGTGTTGAAGTACTATGATGATATCCGGGTTCTTCACAGAACTTATATCAATTATTCCTGCAAGGATTTGGTAAATAAGGTACTTGATTGCGGATATCGGCAGGAACTACAGCAGGATGTAAATCAGAATAAAATCGATAATGTGGCAGAATTTATTACTGCTATCGCAGCCTTGGAAGAGGAAAATATGGAACGGCTTTCCTTGGAAGACTTGTTGGCGCATTTTGCACTTTTTTCAGCTCAGGATGATGATACGGAGAAGGATTTGGTCAAAATTATGACCATTCATACTGCCAAGGGACTGGAATTTGATACCGTATTTGTGAATGGCTTGGTGGATGGGCAATTCCCCAGCAACAGGTTGAAAAATGCGGATGAACTGGAAGAGGAACGACGTTTGTTTTATGTGGCAATTACCCGTGCAAAGAAGCAATTGTACTTGAGTAGCTATGAAACCAAGGGCGGCTCCTTTGATGCCATACAATCCAGCTTCCTTAGTAATATAGATGCAAAATTGCTGGATTGTATCGGTAACAGTAAAATCGGTGCACCTCATGAGCCTGCGATGATGCTTCCCAAAGCGAATTTTCAGGTTGGAGAAACCGTGCTTCACGGAGTCTTTGGGGAGGGGAAAATTGTAGCCGTGGATGAAAAGAGCCAAACCTATGAGATTGCCTTTGAGAATCTTCCCCAGACAAGACGGATTCAATTTCGGGCAAAGCTGATAAGGTTTTAGATAGGAAGTATGTAATACTGGAACGTTATAGCAAAGCAGTGAAAATATATAAAGATAGTCAGAAAGGAATCCACAAAATGAAAAAAGAAATTATTTTACCGACACCTCTTTTCCGTGACCCCATTTATGATTGTCCCACGGACCCTACAGTGATTTGGAATGAAGAGGAAAAAATGTGGTATTTGTTCTATACCCAAAGACGTGCAAATGACGTGGCAGTTGGTGTATCCTGGGTACATGGTACCGATATCGGCGTAGCGGTAAGTGCAGATGGCAGTAAGTGGCTCTACCGCGGTATTTTGGAAGGACTGAATATTGAAAGAGGGCATAATACCTTTTGGGCACCGGAAATTATTTGGGCAGAAGGATGTTATCATATGTATCTGTCCTATATTACGGGAATCCCAACCGATTGGAATTATCCCAGAGAAATGTTACATTACACTTCTTCTAATTTGTGGGATTGGGAATTTATTGGAAAGATAGACTTAAATTCTCATAGAGTAATTGATGCCTGTGTTTATGAGGTGGAGCCCCATGTTTACAAAATGTGGTACAAGGATGAAGCAAAGGACAGCAGAACCTATGCAGCAATCAGTAAGGATTTATACCATTGGGAGGTAGTGGGAGAGGAAGTGTCCGATTGCGCCCAGGAGGGAACCAATGTATTTGAATTGGGCGGTATCAAATGGATGATTTCTGACTTTTGGAAGGGACTTGCGGTATACCGTTCCGAAGACTTTACTCATTGGACACGCTGCAGCAACATTTTGGAGCAGTCAGGAACCAGACTCATGGACCAAGGCTTGGGACATCATGCGGATGTGGTAGTCCGCGATGGAAGAGCCTATCTTTTCTATTTCTGCCATCCTTTTGCCTGCGAGCTGGAAGAGGAAAAAGCAAAAAATGCCAATCTTCCAGTACGAGACCGGAACAAGGCTGTAGTACAGGTGGCAGAGTTGATTGTAAAGGATGGAGAATTGTATTGCGATAGAAATGCACAGGTGAGTTGGGCGGAGATGTAGAGGCAGGGTTAAGTTTATGTAAAGCAGTATAGAGGTTGTATGTTGCATATAGAGATGATATACAGCATACAGAGATGTTATATTGCATACAGTTCATTGACAAATGCTATATTTGCATGCTATCATCAAATAGATATTAGACGAAAGGTCTGATCCACGCTTGTTAGGGAAAATAATTTCCTTAACAGGCGTTTTTTTGTGGGATAACATTTGGCAATTAAGTGGGCATGGAGCCGGAAAAATGCTCTGTGCTGCCCACAAAAGCGTAGGAAAGCCAAGAAGCAGGCGTTAAGAAGCCAGCAAAATGGGCATGGAGCTGGAAATGTGTTCTGTACTGCCCAAGAAAGTGAAGGGAATCCAAGAGGTAGGCGCCAAGAAGCTAGCAAAATGGGCATGGAGCCGGAAATATGTTCTGTACTGCCCACAAGAAAGGAGGTCAAATGAAGTGATAATCAAAGACAGAAAAGGTAACGAATTATTAGAGATAATTCCGGTAGAGGAAATGCAGGCTGAGCAAATCTACACTCCGGTAAATCATGCTCTGCTGGTTGTGAAAATCGGCAAGGAATACCTTATGGGATGGAATCATTGGCGGAAGAATTGGGAGATTTTTGGCGGCTGTAAAGAAGAGGGGGAATCAGTCAGAGATTGTATTATCAGAGAGGGCTACGAGGAACTTGGGCTAAAGGATGTGGAATATACTTATCTTGGTTTGATGCATTTCAAGATGGCGCCGGGATATTTTAACCCGGAGTGGCATGAAGAATATGGAGCCTTGTATGGAGTTTCCCTGCCAGAGGAAATGCTGAATGCAATGATACAAAAGCGAGAGGACAAAGAAGAGGTGGAGAAGCTTGCTTTTTATAGTCAGGTTATGGGAAAAGAACGGATAGCGGAGATTGATGAGAAACTGCTGGAATATTGGAAATAGTGCAAGTAAACCAACAGTAGAGTGTAATCCTCTATGAAAATATGGTACTTTCAGTTAAAATAAAAGGCATAGCCACTGAAAGAGAGGATTTGTTATGGACAATCAAAAGATGGGACTATTCATTGTGGAATTGCGAAAAGCAAAGCAAATGACACAGAAGGAGTTAGCTGCAAAATTAAATGTTACTGACAAGGCGGTGTCAAAATGGGAAAGAGGAGTAAGTTGTCCTGATATTACATTATTACCGGAGCTTGCAGCTGTACTTGGAATAACCGTAGAGGAACTGTTAAACGGCGAGAAGAGCAAGTTGAATATGGAGAATGATACAGTAAATATTGATAACGCCATACAATATGCAGACAAATCTGCAAAGAATCGAATGAAATCATGGCAGAATTTATTTGCCATTCTGTTCTCAGCTGTACTTTTACTAGGCATAATAGTGTGTAGCATATGTGACCTTGCAATTACCGAAAGATTATCTTGGTCGCTCTTTCCAACCAGTGCGATTATATATGCATGGTTTGTGTTGTTTCCAATGATTAAATGGGATAGAAAAGGAATCGCATGGTCACTAACAGCAGTAAGTCTTTTTACAATTCCTTTTTTGTATGTGCTGAGTATTTTGGTAGAAGGCGTAGATTTATTTATGTATGTAGGTGGCGGCGTTGCCCCTATTGTAATCCTATATTTATGGAGTGTCTTCGCCTTGTTTCGTAAGCTGAAAGGGCGAAAGTGGCTTGCAGGTGCTCTTTCGCTGCTACTTACAATCCCTATGTGCATACTAATTAACTTATTGCTTTATAAAATTTTGAATATTCCTGTTTTTGATTTATGGGATATGCTGGATTTTGCGGCTGTTATTATTTGTGCCATTGTCCTATTGATAATTGATTTCAAAGCGGGAAAACATCGTATAGACTAAAACTTTATACCTAAATCCCTTTACTTTACCGGACGAATTCCTTATAATCTATATAGAATATTTGGAGGAAATGCAAATGGATAAAATAGCGGTTTTGATACCATGTTATAATGAAGAAAAGACCATCGGTAAGGTAGTAAGGGATGCAAAGGCAACCTTGCCGGAGGCAGTGATTTATGTATATGATAATAATTCTACGGACAAGACAGTTGAAATTGCAAAGGCAGCAGGGGCAGTAGTGCGCCATGAGTACAAGCAGGGCAAGGGTAATGTGATTCGCCGTATGTTTCGTGAAATAGATGCACAATGTTATCTGATGATTGATGGTGATGATACCTATCCTTTGGAAAATGCACCTGAAATGGTGGACAAGGTTCTGACTTATCAGGCAGATATGGTAGTGGGGGACAGGCTTTCTTCCACCTATTTTACGGAAAATAAGCGTCCTTTTCACAATTTTGGAAACAGCCTTGTACGCAGCAGTATTAATTGGTTGTTCCGTTCTGATATCAAGGATATTATGACAGGGTATCGTGCTTTTAATTATAAGTTTGTAAAGACCTTCCCTGTGATTTCTGCAGGCTTTGAGATTGAGACAGAAATGACTATCCATGCAGTAAATTATAAGATGCAGGTGGAGAATGTAATAGTGGACTATCGTGACAGACCGGCAGGAAGTGAGTCCAAGCTGAATACCTATAAGGATGGTATTAAGGTATTATATAAGATTGTACAGTTATTTAAGAATTACAAGCCCTTTGGCTTTTTTGGTGTAATCAGTTTATTACTGATGGTACTTGCTGCAGCATTGTTTACGCCTGTATTTATGGAATATCTGCAAACCGGTCTGGTGCCCAAATTCCCTACATTGATTGTCAGTGGATTTTTGGCACTGGCAGCCATACAGTCCTTTTTCTCCGGTATGATTTTGTCAGAAATTGCAGCTAAGGAAAGAAGGGAATTTGAATATCGTTTAAACTGTATGGAAGAGAGGGAAAAGGCTGCGGGCATTTAAGGTTCCGCCAAGGATAAATTTATGAAGAACATAACAGAAACAATAAAAAAGCAACAAGATAAGCTGTACATAGGTCTAATGCTGGTATTGGCGTGGTTCGGTGTATATGGAATCACCTATTTAAGTACACTGTTTACAGCAAATTACTTTTCCAACGGAATTATTTCCCTATTTGTATATGCCGTGGTATTTGTGATGCTACAGCATACTGCAAAGAATATCAGTGAATTGAAAGATAAAAAGTCGCGCAGAAAACGTATCCTATATGCTTTCGGAGTGGCGTTTTTATTTGCGGTAGTTATGGTTATGGGATATCAGCTTCGAATGACCATGATGACGGAGAGTGGCTTTAGGGGCAAGGTATGGATTGTGCTTAGAAGTCTGGCTTTAAGTATTTGTGTATTTCCTTTTACCAATTATTTATTTATGGGAATTGAAAAGCTACAGAATATTTCACCGGTGCAGTCTGCTAAGACATGGAAAAGCAGAAATGTATTCCTCAGTGCCATGGCAGCGGTTTTTGTTTGCTGGATACCGGTATTTCTGGCTTATTATCCGGCAGTTATGGCATATGATTTTCACAGACAGTCCATAGAGGCGGCAAAGGGCTTTGTGTGGTTTAACAGCTATCAGCCCCTTGCCCATACCTGGTTAATCTGGGTGGCTTTTCAGATTGGTAAGGTGTTTGGCAGCTATGAAATAGGTATGGCATTTTACAGTATTTTTCAGATGCTGGTGTTTGCGGCAGCCTGCGGTTATTCCTGTGTGACAGTGTATCGTCTGGTAAAAAAGAAATGGCCGGTTGTGGCAATGGTGCTGTTTTACGGACTCTTTCCTTTTATTTCCGTATTATCCGTTGGTGCTACCAAAGACGTGTTGTTTTCAGCACTTTTCCTTGTATTTATCAGTTTGTTTGTGGAAAGAACCTTTTTGTGTGATGAACACAAGCAGAAGGTAATGGATATTTTGTGGGTGTTAGAGGGTATTGTGATGATGCTCTTTAGAAATAATGCCATTTATGCGGTAGCTGTGTTTATGTTTGTTTACCTTATCTTGGGAGCAAAGAAACAAAGACTGCGCATTTTAATTGTCTGTCTGCTGTTGGTAATCGGTGGTAAGGTGGGTCTGGAAGGAATGCAAATTGTCATCGGTACTGAAGGGCGGGGAAGCAAGGTTGAAATGTGGAGTGTTCCCTTGCAGACCATGGCAAGAGTTGGTTATTATCATGGGGATGAAATGGATCCGGAGACCTTTGCACTTTTGGATAAATATGTTCCTCAGGAGTTTTGGCAAAGATACAATCCGGCTTTATCGGATCCGGTAAAGAGTTATGTAGGAGTATTTGTATATAATGATACATGGGCACCCAGTATTTCGCAGATGTTGATAGATTGGGTTAAAATTGGTCTGAAATATCCCAATGAATATCTGGATGCTTTCCTGATATTAAACAGTGGTTATTGGTTTTGGGATGATGTAACCTGGGCGGAGGTATTTGGCTCCGGTCTGGAAGGAAGAATGGGTGCGTTGTCCACATATACCTCTTCCACCTCCGAGGAAATTCCCCAAGGAATCGCTCATGTTTCCAAATTTCCGGCATTGGAGAGCGCTTTGGAAGAATTGGTAAGTGCCAATTGCTTTTATGATTGGACGGTAATTTCTAATTTCTTTAAGCCCTGCTTCTATTGTTGGGCATTACTGTTAACTGTAATTGCATCCTTCTATATGAAGCATAAAAAGAAAATATTAGTAACCCTGCTTCCCTTGGTTTATTTGATGACTATGTTTTTAGGTCCTGTTGTACAGGTGCGATATGTGTTGCCCATTATTGTAATCATTCCGCTGATGCTGGGCGTATTAGCATGTCAAAATGATGCAGACGATATGAAGGCGGAGGAGAAATAGAGCATGAAGTTGGATGTGGAAAAACAGAAATGGATATTGCTTGTAATTTCTTTCCTATGCGGATACTTTTTTATAGAACAATTATGTGATATTGGAATGTTGCAAAAGTCCGAATCCATGTTTATTATTACAGTAATCGGTTGTCTGGTTGTAAGCGGATGCTACCTGTATTGGCGCACTTATCAGTGGAATCTCTGGGTGCTGCTCTTTTCCTTTGTTGTTACCTGTGTGGGGATTATTGGTTTTTTACTTAGGACAAGCGGTGGCGATGGTGTTTTTGAATATTATACCTGGAATATTTTTGCCTGTGGAGTAACCGGATTTTCAGCAGTATCATATTTAGTGACGAGGATTTATGAAAAGCTGTTTACCCAAAAAGAAGAAACAGTAGATTATGGACTGTTTAAAAAATATTATTGGAGCTATTTTGTGATTCTTTTTGTGGCATGGATACCGGGATTTCTGGCGTATTATCCGGGAATCTTTGCCTATGATGTACACATACAGATTACCATGGTAAAGAATGCAGAGTATACCACTCATCATCCGCTGATACATACTCTGATGTTGAAATTCTTTTATCTGCTTGGAGAAAAGCTGGGAAGCTATACTACAGGAGTGGCAATTTATACGATTGTGCAAATGGTAATATGTGCTTTGGTATTAGCTTATGTATTGTGGTATTTATATACCAAGAGAGTAAAGCGGATATTGCGGATAGCTATCCTTTTGTTTTTTGCAATCTGGCCAATTAATTCCTTATTGGCAATCAGTGCTACAAAGGATACCTTGTTTTCCGTGTTTGTGCTCTTGTTTGCAGTATTAGTATTGCGGTTCTTGGAAGAGGAAAAATTCAGACAAAGTATTCCTAAATGTTGCATGTTGGCAGCATCCGGTATCTTGGTCTTTTTATTCAGAAATAATGCCAAGTATGCATTAGCAGTATGGGCAGTGGTATTTATCGGTTTTCTTTTCATTAATAAGCTGGAAAAGTATGGAATGCGCATGGGTATTGCTGTTGTTATCGCAATATTTGCAATCGGACAGTTATCTAATATGGTAATGATAAAGGCTGTGGACGCAAAACCCGGCTCCATCAATGAAATGATGTCCATGCCCATTTCTCAGATTGCAAGATGCTATGCATTTTGCAGTTCTGAGATGACTCCGGAAATGGTGGCTGAAATTGATGCATTGGGAATATCCACCGGTGATTATGTTTTATCTACAGTGGATATTGCTAAGGGGCGTATCCAAATCGAAGGACAGGAAAAGCATTTCTTGAATGTATGGTGGAAGCTGTTTAAGCAATTTTCCGGTGTGTCCATAGATGCATCCTTGTATATTAATCAGGGAAATATCTTTTTGGATGATGTCAGCCATGCTTATGTGTATGGAACCAATCCTGAGGAACGAAAGGGCTATTTGATTACAAGTGTAGCAAAGGGCTATGGAGTAGAGCACTATAGTCTGTTCCCTTGGCTGGAAAATATTTTTGAGGATTTGTTTACGCTGAATACCTGTCAGGAGATTCCTTTTTTGGCAACACTTTTTGCTCCGGCATTCTATTTTTGGATGTTGGCTGTATGTGTATTGCATGCACTGTTGTCAAAGAATTGGAAAGTGGTAACTGTATCAATGTTACTCTTGGCATATTACGGAACCATCCTGTTAGGTCCCTGTTCTTTAGTAAGGTATATGTATCCTTTAATTGTATCAGCACCGGTATTATTGGCAGTGGAATTACAGCACCCCTGTAAAATTAAGAAAAAGAATGTAGAACAATAGAGCGACAAATGACAAAGAACCTTTGCAGAGTGAAGGGAAAGAAATAAAAGAAAGAATTAAGAGGCTACACATCAAATATGATGCATAGCCTCTTTTTAGCGCTTTATCAAAAGAACTTTGACTATGTTTATTCACGTAATGTAAAGCGTCCGACTAAATCCTTTAAGGATTCCGCCTGTGCAGAAAGCTCCTCGCTGACAGCGGAGGTTTCTTCAGCAGATGCGGAGTTGTTTTGAACAACGGTAGAAATTTGTTCAATTCCTAATTCAACCTGCTTTAACAGCTCTGCCTGAGAACGGGATTCCTCTGCGGAGGAGGTAGCGGCACCGGCAAAGCTGGTCATGCTTGCGAGTACAGTACCGATTGTTTCGGCGGTATGCTGTGTGATTTCGTTTCCTTTTTCAATTTCTTGGAGAGATTTTTCAATTAATTCTCTTGTGGTAACAGCGGACTGAGCACTGTCAGCCGCCAGCTTGCCAATCTGGTCGGCAACCACCGCAAAGCCTCGTCCTGCTTCACCGGCACGAGCTGCTTCAATAGAAGCATTTAAGGACAAGAGGTTGGTCTGGGAAGCAATTTCCTCAATGGCACCGATAATATTTTCGATTTCTCTGGAGGTTTCAGTAATGCGCTCCATGGCAGCGGTAAGCTCATTAATTTCCTCGCGGCTCTTTTCTGCTTCGCGGGCAGCATCGGCAATCTGATTGGCAGCCTGCTGGGCGCCTTCTGCACTTCCGGCAGCAATATTGCTAACATTTTCAATGTTTGCAGATAATTCTTCAATGGAAGCTGCTTGGTCTGTGGCACCTTCCGCCAAAGCCTGGGAGCTGTCGGCTAACTGGCCGGAGCCCACAGCTACCTGCTCTGATACATCATTAATATGTCTTAATGTGTTGTCTAATTGTCTGTTCAGCTTACGCATGCTTTCGATTAAGGCGCGGAAGCTGCCTACATACTGAGCCTCATGCCGGGTATTGATATTGAAATTACCCTCAGCCATTTCGCCAAGGAGCTCTCCCGCATCTTCAACAATAACATGAAGAATCTGTGTGGATTGGTTAAAATCAGCAGCCAATTCGCCAAATTCATCCTGAGACTGATATTCTACCTTAATATCCAAATTTCCCTGTCTCATTTCAGACATGGCATTTCTAAGCTCCTTAATGGGAGTTATGATAATATTGGTCAGAGCCTTGGAAATCCTGGTTGCAAAAAGTACATTAATAATACCAAGTATTATCATTGCAATAATACTGCCGATTGCCAGGTAGGTGGAAATATTGATTTCCTTAAGGGCATTGGCATCGGAAGTGGTTCCGATTTCGTTTAAAATTGTATTAACCGCTTCTGATTTGCTATAAAAATCAGTGTCAAAAGTATTTACAGCCGCAGCCAGTTCCTGAGCGGTTATTTGTTCTCCCAAGGTTGCAATAACGGCTTTTAATCCATCAATTTCCGTTGCCAGCCGGGCAGTAACATCAGGGTCGGAAAAGGCTTCCTGTAAGGTTGCTACATTGGCAGAAATACCTTCCATTTTGCCGCTGGCAACGTTTACATATTTTGCAGCTTCTGCACTGTCCTGAGTGGTAACGGATAACAAAACAAGCTTTCCTACCATCTGGATATCGCGTTGGATTTGCAACTGTGCCACTGTATTGGTGTAGGCATCTGAATAAAATTTACTGAACGAGCTTACAACAAGAAAACTTGCCAAAATTGGCACAAAAATAGCTGCAATAAACATCCTTAAAATAGATGTAAAGGCTTTTTTTAGTTTCGCCTCAACTTTTAGGTTTACATAATCTTTCCCCATGATAAACACTCCTTTGCCTGATTTTTTATTATGCAATAAAATATAAGTTAATTTTACAATAATGCGCAAAAATTTACAATATTTTTGGCGTATAAGTAAAAATTTTATGCAAAAAGCGCATGAAAAATGTAATTGTTCTACATATTGCACATAAAAAACTATCCCTTGCACTGAAATAGGAAAAATGGTAAATTTAATTGTGTACAATGTAGTGTTTCGTGCAAAGGAGAAAAATATGGCACAAGAATTTGAAGAATTAAAATTATGTAATCAATTATGTTTTCCGCTATATGCCTGCGCCAAAGAGGTAGTAAGGATGTATAAGCCCTATCTGGATGAATTTGATTTGACCTATACCCAATATATTGCCATGCTGGTATTATGGGAGCAGGAAGAAATCAGTGTAAAGCAATTGGGGGAGCTTTTGTATTTGGATTCTGGAACCTTGACGCCGGTTTTGAAAAAACTGGAACAAAAGGGTTATCTTCACAGAGAACGATCCAAGGAGGATGAGCGTGTTTTACTGGTAACGCTGACGGAGGTTGGAGAGGAATTGAAACAAAAGGCTGTAAAAATACCTAGGCAAATGGGAGCTTGTATGAAGCTGGAGCCGGAAGAGGCATTAACATTGCATCGTATTTTGCATAAATTACTGGACGGATGCACGGACAGCTAAAAGAAATGCGCTAAAAGAAGAAAACAGGAATAAAAAAAGAGATACGAGATTAAAGATAGAAGAAATAAGATACAGGAGGATTGGATATGGTAAACACACAGGAGAAAACAAATACAGAGGCAGTTTTGGAAAAACTGCAAAGAGGAATTTTAATTAACCGAATCATTACCCTGATTACCTGCTTTTGTATGATGGGAATTTTGGCAGGAGGATTTGTGGCATATCGTACCGTATCGGGGTATGTGGAACAGCTAGAGCCGGTTGTGGAAGAGATTTCCGCTGTGGACTTCAAAGCAATTAATGATGCAGTAGGAATGCTGGAGGAAACAGTAGGTGCGGTGGATTGGATTCAGATAGCAGCCCAGTTGGAGCAGTTGGACGTGGATGCTATCAATGAGGCAATTGCAGGTCTGGATACGGAGGAATTAAGCGAAGCCTTGGAAAATATCAATGAGGCAGCAGAAACACTGGAAAAGTATAGTGCGACTTTAAAATCATTTACCTCAAAATTTGGATTTTAGGAGGAGCTTATTATGAAAACAATTACCATATATCAGCAGGAAGGCTATAAAGAATTAGGGGATTTATATGGTCTTTTCTTTGAGGATATTAATCATGCAGCGGATGGTGGTTTGTATGGGGAGCTGGTACAGAACCGTTCCTTTGAATTTTGTGAAGTGGATAAACCGGAATACCATAGTCTGACAGCATGGGAAAAATCGGATAATCTTGTTTGGAGTGTTGAAACCGGAAATCCTTTAAATAAAGAAAATACCCATTATCTGCATGTAGAGGCAAAAAAGGGTAGCTGCATTAGGAATCAGGGGTATAATTCAGGCATTTATGTGGAAGCCGGAAAGAATTATGATTTTTCTGTTTATTTGAGAACTACAATCTCTGCAAAAATCACAATAGCAGTCAGAACAGATGAGGGTAAATTGTGTGCAGAAGCTGCATTAATGGTTGGAAAGGAAAAGGAACTCAGTGATGTAGGTGATTGGTATAAATATGAGCTTGTACTAACTGCTACTGAGACTACCTATGAAGGTCGCTTGGTACTTACTTTTGAAGAGGGTGTGTATGATTTGGATATGGTATCCCTGTTTCCGCAGGATACCTTTCTAGGCAAAAAGGGCGGGCTTCGCAGGGATATTGCAGAGGCTCTGCAGGAAATGAAGCCTAAGTTTATGCGTTTCCCGGGAGGTTGTCTGGTGCATGACGGAAGCTTAAATGACAAGGATAGAAATTCCATGTATCGTTGGCGCAGAACCTTGGGACCTGTGGAGGAACGCCCCACTTGGAGAAATAATTGGCGTTATAATCAGACCTTGGGATTAGGATATTATGAGTATTTCTGCTTTTGCGAGGAAATAGGAGCAAAACCCCTGCCGGTATTGCCGGGGGGGTTTAATCCTCACAAGGGGGAGGGCGTGCCCATGGAGGATTTGCAGGAATGGGTACAGGAAGCTCTTGATTTAGTGGAATTTGCCAACGGAACAGCAGATAGCAAATGGGGGGCCGTTCGAGCCGGGATGGGACATCCCGAGTCCTTTGGCTTGGAGTATCTGGGAATCGGAAACGAGGAAATCGGTGAGGGCTTTTTTGAAAGATATCCCTATTTTCATAATGCTATTCGTGCCAAATATCCGGAAATAAAGCTGATTAATACAGCCGGACCGTTTTCCGTGGGAGAAGGCTATGAGGATGGTTGGAATTCTGCTCGCAAATATGGCTCAGATTTGGTGGACGAGCATTACTATTCTTCCCCTGAGTGGTTTTTGGCAAATATGCATCATTATGATGATTTTGATGAGAAGGGTCCTAAGGTGTTTTTGGGGGGATATGCGTCCTGGGGAAATACCTTTTATAATGCGCTGGTGGAAGCAGCTTATATGACTCATTTAGAAAAGGCAAAGGCGGTGGCATTGGCATGTTATGCCCCCATGCTGTGTAATGTGGATTATGTAAACTGGAAACCGGACATGCTGTGGTTTGACAATCATCGCATACTGAAAACCCCTAATTATTATGTACAGAAGCTGTTTATGAGCAATCAGGGAACGGCTGAAGTGGCATACAGTACTTCCGATTTGGACGAGGTGATTGTTTTGACGGATAACCCGGCACTTCATGGCGATATTACCATTATGGGAAATGATGTGGAAGGTAGGATTTGGGATATTACCTTTACCAATACGGCAACAGGAGAGAGTCGCAAGCTACCTGATTTCATGGTGGATAAGGAGAATGTGGAGAATTATTTGACGGAAGCTGCCTGTGATAATTATTCCCTTGAGTTTTCGTTTAAACGAAGTGCGGGCAGGAAGGGACTGAAAATCTATTTTGGAAAGAAGGATTCCGACAATTCGATTTTATGGGAATTTGGCGGCTGGGATAATTGGGATTGTAATCTGACAGAAATTTCAATGGCAGAGGTTCAGCTATTTCCCATAGAATCTTCCATGTGGAGGATATGGAATACCGTCTGCGTCTGGAGGTTTGCGGACGTCATATCCGAACCTTTGTTAATGGCGAAATTTACAATGATATTGTGGATAGATTGCCGGAGTTAGAAGAATTATATATAGCTGCCAGTGTGGATGAACAGACGAAGAAAACCATTTTAAAGGTGGTAAATCTGACGGGAGAGGCAAAAGAAACAAAAATTTGTCTGGCAGAAACAAAAGAGACTACTGATTGCAACAGGGTAGAAAATGCAGCCACACAGAAGCATGCTGTAGATATTATAAGCTTAACTGCACCTGCCTTGACCGCAGAAAATACCTTTGAACATCCCGATAGGGTAGTGCCGGTACAACAGGAGGCAGAGGTTGTGGAGAATAGTCTGCTTTATACCTTTGCGCCACATTCGGTAACAGTATTACTATTTTCCTGATACTGTTTTCTGCTACATAAAGTTGGATGTGGATTTGAATATCGATGCAAGAAGAAAGGTTTGCTGAAAGAATGATTTTTGAATTAGCACCCTTGGAAGGGATTACCACTTACATATACAGAAATGCCTATGCTCATCATTTTGGTAAAGTTGACAGGTATTATACGCCTTTTCTCTCTCTTCATAAGGAAAAGGAATTTAATCATAAGGAAAAACAGGAGATTTCACCATTAAACAATGAGGGGATTAGGGTAATACCCCAAGTGCTTACCAATTCTTCGGAGGATTTTTTGCGTGCGGCAAAAAAACTAAAGGACTTGGGATATGGAGAAATTAATCTGAATGCAGGTTGTCCCTCCGGTACTGTGACTACCAAGGCAAAGGGGGCAGGAATGCTGGAAGACCCCATGCGTCTGGATAAATTTTTATCAGAAATTTTTGAAAAGTCAGAAGTAAAAATATCCATTAAGACAAGACTTGGAATGGAGAAGCCTGAGGAATGGGAGGATTTGCTGAAAATTTATAACAAGTATCCCTTGGAGAAATTAATTGTTCACGCCAGAGTGAGAGAGGATTTTTATAAGAATAGCCCCAATTGGGAAGCCTTTGGTATGGCGCTTAAGGAAAGTAAAAATCCTGTGTGCTATAATGGAGATATTTTTACTGTGGAGGATTATTTTCGACTGCAAGACACCTTTCCTGAGCTGGAAAGTGTGATGCTGGGACGGGGGGTTATTGCCAATCCGGGCTTAGTTACGCAGATAAAAGAGGCTGAGGCAAATAGGGCTGTTGAGGCTGGCAAGAGTGGTTTGGTTACGGGGGATTATCAACGGTTACAGGCCTTTCATGATGAAGTGTATGCAGGCTATCAGGCAATCCAGTTTGGTGACAGAAATATTTTGTTTAAAATGAAGGAACTGTGGCATTATATGGTTCACAGCTTCCCTGATGCTGCAAAGCATGAAAAGAAGCTGAGAAAGATAAATTCCTGTGCAGAGTATGAAAGCTATGTGAAGGCTATGTTTCGAGGAGTACAATGAGAGAATGGAAAACAATAATAGGAAAAATTCCCCCCGGTTTAACAAGGAACCCTTTGTAGAAGTATTGCCAAAGTCAGGAATTGATATTAAAATGCAATATCCGCTATTGGGAATGAAGTGGAGTGAGAGCAGGTGTTTTGTGCGTAAGTCGGTTTATGAAAGGCTGTTAAAGGCACAGTCACTGTTACCGGAGGGGTATACACTTAGAATCTGGGATGCATGGAGACCCTTTAAGCTTCAGGAAGAATTATACTATGTATATAGGAAGCAAATTATTGAGCAGTTTCATTTGGAAAATGCTTCCGAGGAGGAGCAGAGAGCTATTATAACAGAATATATTGCACTTCCGAATCCTGACAGAACCTATCTTCCTACCCATACTACAGGTGGGGCAGTGGATGTGACTTTGCTTGATGCACAGGGGCAGGAGTTGGATATGGGTACGGAATTTGACTCAATTTCTCCCAAAGCCTATGCGGCCTATTATGAAGAGGATGCCCTGGAAAAGAATGAGGCTGCGGTGGCAGAGCCTGTGAAAGTGGAACAAATACGGAAAAACCGCAGAATATTACGTAGGGCTATGCTGGAAGCCGGATTTACAGGTATCGCTTCCGAGTGGTGGCATTTTAATTATGGGGATAGGCTTTGGTCGGACAAGACAGGTAAACCGGCTATTTATGCAGGAGTGTATGAGATTTCTGAAATGGAGATTTGTAATGAGTGCCAAAAGATAAGGGATAAACTTTAATAAAGACATGAAAAAGCTGCCTCGCGGGAGGCAGCTTTTTATGTAAGTGCGCCTAGCGGCGACAAAGGTGCTTATATATTGAAGAATTCCATGCTCTTATCCAGTTCTGTAGCCAGCTCAAGCAGTTCCTTGGAGGATTCTGCCAAAAGGTTCAGCATTGCATTTAATTCTTCCATAGCAGCAGTGGTTTCTTCGGTGCTTGCAGCATTTTCTTCAGAAATAGCGGAGAGGTTAGCGATAACATCAATAATCTGTCCACGAGCATTGTCGCAGATTGCGGTTTGCTTCTGAATTAATTCGGTCTCATTTCTGGTGGAATCAACACCGGCAGCAACCTGCTTGAATTTTTCCTTGGTCTGCTCCAATTTGACCTGCTGTTCTTTGACAATAATATTTACTTCATCCATAACCTGAACGGTGGTTTCGGATTCCTTTAACAGACCATTGATAATCTGTGTGATTTCCAATGCGGAACGGTTGGATTCCTCTGCCAGCTTCTGAATCTGGGAAGCAACTACTGCGAAGCCTCTGCCGTGCTCGCCTGCTCTTGCAGCCTCAATACTTGCATTTAAGGAAAGCAGATTGGTTTCTTCTGCAATGGAGGTAATGATTTCCACAGCCTTCTGGATTTCCTGTACGGAATTATTGGTGGAGTAAACCTGTTCCCCAATCTTGCCGATTGCAGCAGTGGTTTTATCATTGGACTCACTAAGCTCAATAATAATTTCTGTGGAAGCATCGCTGGCATCCTTCATATCAAGGGAGGCCTGTCCTAAATGATCTACGCTTCCTACGATTTCTGTAATAACATCACCCATTTCTTCCACACTACGGGAAGCAGTTTCGGTTTCTTCTGCCTGACTGTTGGCACCTCGGCTGACACCTTCTACAGCCTTACTGATTTCATCAGTGGTATTGCTGCTTTGGGTAGCCATTTCTTCCAAGGAAGTACCGGAGGTAAACAGAACACTGGAGGACTGTTTGATATTGGTAATTACACCGGATAACTGATGGATGAAGTTTTCCATTTCACGGGTCATGGAACCTAATTCATCACCACGTTTCTTAGTTTTTTCATCTACGGTTACTTTCAAATTACCTTTGCCCATTTCAGAAATAACGCTTTCAGCTTTTTGGATAGCCTTTGCCATGGACATTGCAAATATAAAACCTAATACAACAATAACTGCTAATACGGTTATACAAATAGTTACAATCGCAGTAGTTTTTTGCTGGATAAAAGCATTTACCTCGGTACTGGGAGCACCTGCAAATGCCATACCTACTACAGAACCGTTCTGAGTAATGGGTACATAGTAACCATAGTAAGGGGTATTATTAATTACAACGGCAGGGTCGGAATATTCATTTCCGCCATTTAAAACATTTTGAATTACAACTTCAGAGGCCTGAGTACCCACCAGACGATTGCCGGAAGCGTCCGTTAAAGAGGTGGTCACACGAGTGTCCCCATAAAAGATGGTTACATCATAATGAGTTGATGCTTTCAAATTATCTACAATGGCATAATTACCGGAAATCTGTAAAGCCCCCTTCATTACATTTCCGTTTGCATCAGCAGTGTAGTCGCCTGCATCAATAGAGGAATAAATCTGCTGAATGGAATGAGCCATACCTCTCAATCCGTTAAATGCTTCATCCTGCATACCTGCTTTTATATTAGTGGTAGCCATGTAGGTAAGTGTTACACTTAGGATAATAGGGGGAATCAGTATCATTGACAAGAGTTTTGCTTTAATAGAGAACGATATTTTTTTCTTCATGTCCATCACTCCTTAATCTTATGTAGTTTCTTGAAGTGATAATATTTTAACATAATTTAAAAAATAAAACAAGGAAAAGTCAGAAAATTCATGTTGTGAAATTCACTTTTTCTGCAAAAAAAGAAAATCTTGTACATGTAAGAATAAAAACCACATTATATTGACTCTAAGAAAAGAATAATTTAGAATAAAAATGCTTGAAACAGGTATGGCAACCGGTAGTTGCAACCAATAGTTGACAAATTTTACAGCGCAATTGGTGGTTGTCAACCGTGAATTTTGCTAGGATTTCTACAACGATATCGTGTGCAGGAGCTGTATCGCACAGAGCCTGTCAAAAGGAACACAGATTAAAAACAAATATAAGGAATTGTAGAAAGGAAAGAAGAACAAATGATTTTAGCAGAAAAAATAATGAATCTTCGTAAGAAAAGCGGGTGGTCTCAGGAGGAGCTGGCAGATCAGCTTGGCATATCCAGACAATCCGTATCCAAATGGGAGAGCGGTGCATCCATTCCTGATTTGGATAAGATTATAAAGATGAGTTCCCTCTTCGGTGTCAGCACGGATTACTTATTAAAGGATGAAATGGAGATTGTGACTTATTCGGAAACGGATGATGAGCCCCAGGAGGTACATAGCGTGTCCGTGGAACTGGCCAATGAATATATGGAAGAAAGCAGAAACTTTGCAAAGAAGCTGGCACCGGCAGTGTCCCTTTGTGTCTTGTCCCCCATTCCTCTTATTATATTAGGAGGTGTTTCCGATTATAAGGTGGCTGCTTTGTCAGAAGAAATGGCAGGAGCCATTGGTATGGGGACTCTTTTAACGATGATTGCCATTGCAGTGGCTGTTATGATAATCAGCGGACTTCGAATGGGGAAATATACTTATTTGGAAAAAGAAATTATTTCTCTGCAATATGGTGTTGCCGGTATTGTACAAAAAAAGAAAAAGGATTTTGAGAAGCCTTTTTATACCTGCATTACAATTGGCGTAGTAAGCTGTATTTTAGGTGTGGCTCCCCTGATTGTAACAGGAAGTATTGTTGGTGACGGTTTCCCGGTGGTAGTCTGCGTGGGTGTTTTGCTGGCATTGATAGCTTTTGCAGTATGGTTCTTTGTGTGGTCCGGCGTGATTTATGGCAGCTACCAGAAGCTTCTTCAGGAGGGCGATTTTACTGAGGAGAAAAAGTCCTTAAATAAGGATTTTGAGCGTAGTATGGGATTTGTACCCGGAGTATATTGGTGTATTGCCACAGCCATATATTTGGGCATCAGCTTTACTCAGAATAATTGGGGGATTTCCTGGATTGTATGGCCCATTGCAGGTGTGTTGTTTGCTGCTTTGATGGGTATTTTAAGAGCGGTAGTTGCAGGAAAACGTAAGGAAGTATAAGATATGATAATCGGCATATGTATTGGAATTATTGCAGGAATTTTCTTTGGGGATTTGTGGATAAAAAATCAGATTGAAAAAAATGTGGTGGAAGGCAGTGAGCGGAAGCTTGCAGGAGGAATGCTTTTGCTTCGCAGACATCATAATAAGGGGATGGTGCTCAATTTTGGAGAAAAAAGGCGTCCTGTAGTGGCAGTATTTTCTGCGCTGTTGGTGGTTTGTGCCTTGATGTTTTTCATATTAAGCTTCGGGCAGCATGGAAATCATTTGCTTCGTGTGGGCTTATCCCTGTTATTGGGAGGCGGATTTAGCAATACCTATGACCGGTTAAAACGAAAATATGTAGTGGATTATGTGAGCTTTAATGTGAAATGGAAGGGACTTAGAAAAATTGTGTTTAATGTTTCCGATTTTTGCATTATGATAGGCGCGTTACTGATTGCCCTTGGGGCAGGGCGGTAACGCGCCTTTTTGGTACAGAGTGTTTGAGACTGTCGGCTTGCTGCGAATGGATAAGTTTTAGATATTGTTTACTAAGATGTTAATGGTTTGTTCCAATACCTTAAAGTAATTTTCAAAGGTTTTGCCGCAACATCCGGGATTATCAATGACAATACCGGGGCAACGCAAACCGATTAATGAAAAGCCCATTGCCATGCGGTGGTCATCGTAGGTGTCCACAAGGGATGCCTTAGGAGTCCCGGGATGGATGGTAATACTGCTTTCTGTTTCCTCGCAGCGAATGCCCATTTTACCAAGCTCCGTAACAATTGCCTTGATACGGTTGCTTTCCTGAAAACGGATGTGACCGATGCCGGTAATGGTGGTGGGACTGTCTGCAAAGGGAGCAATGGCTGCTAAAGTAATTGCCTGGTCGGAGCAGGCGGACATATCCACAGTTACCCCATGAAATACTAAAGTTTCAGGAGGCGTTACCAGGATGCCTTTTTCGGTATCCTGAGCGGTACAGCCCATTTGTTCTAAAATATGGATAAATGCCACATCTCCCTGCAGGGAATCAAAATGTACATGCTCTACCAATACGGGTACATGTAATAATGGTGCCATAGCATAAAAATAACAAGCAGCAGATACATCCGGTTCAATCTGATAATCCAGAGCCTGATAGGATTGCCCTTTCTTGGTCACAAAGGTGGTATCGTCCGTTTTTTCTACAGAAACACCAAATTGTTCCATCATTTTGCAGGTCATTTCAATATATGCCATGCCGTGGGTACCCTCTGTATGTACGGTAAAGTCTTGTTTGGACAGACAGGAGGCAATCAGCAGAGCACTTAAAAACTGGCTGCTGTGGTCAATATTTATGGTAATGGAGTCTTTGCCAAAGCCGTGACTGCGGAGTGTGAAGGGAAAGTAGCCTTCACGGGTTGGGGAATATCCACCGGTATGGGGGGCAGATTGCCCATAGGTTACTTCACAGCCTAATTCCTGTAAGGATGAAAGTAAAGGAGCCATGGGGCGTTTGCGCATTTGGTCTGAAGCATCCATATGGTAGGTGCCGTTGGAAATCCCCAGATAGGCAGTGAGAAAACGTGCTGCTGTTCCGGCACTGCCCACGTATTGATGGGCTTCGGACAAGGGAACAGCTCCACCATGACCGGTTACGGTAATGACTTTGTTTGTTTCATCCACTGTGGTGGTGAAGCCTAAATCCTGAATGCATTTCAGGAAATGTCTGGAATCGTCACTGAATAGTACGCCCCGCAGGGTGGACATTCCCTCTGCCAAGGTGGCAAGTAGCAGGGCACGGTTGGTTATGCTTTTGGAGCCGGGAACCTGGATATGAAGAGGGGCATGGTGGGATTCGCTGGGGGAAGCTGTTAGTGTATCGTATATGGTTGGGACGGGGTAGGTTGATGTTTGCATTTTTGTTATTTCCTGTTGTATTATTGTTATTTTGATATGTCTGTTGCGAACTCGCAAATGCGCGCTACGCGCTGTTTGCATGCGTTGTGGGGCTTGGATGCGCGTGAAGGTGGTTGTTGGGAACTCGCAAATGCGCGCTACGCGCTGTTTGCATGCGTTGTGGGGCTTGGAGTCGGTGAATGGTGTACTTGTTGAGACTCGCAAACCCGCGCTACGCTCTGTTTGCATGCGTTGTGGGGCTTGGGGTCGGTGAATGGTGTACTTGTTGAGACTCGCAAACCCGCGCTACGCGCTCTTTGGCCTGCTTCGCAGTCCGTTTGCTCGTTAACCGCGCAAGAAAAACAAATGCCGCTTTGCGGCGCTTGTTTTTCTTTTGCGCTGGTTACATTATACATATTCCTTGGAGAAATGAAAAGGGTATTTTTTCCAAAGGGATATTGACATCTTTTGTGGGGCGTAGTAAGATACAATTCATAATAAACCTATCAAGTTAGTAGGAAATGAAAGAACATCTTTTGATAGTAGAAACAGCATAAGGATGCGAGGAGGAGTTATATGAGTAGGATTTTTACGCAGGCAACACAGTTGATTGGGCATACTCCCTTATTGAAAGTAAATAATTATATGAAAGAACAGGCAGTGGATGGGGTAGAGCTGCTTGCTAAGCTGGAATATTTGAATCCAGCAGGTAGTGTAAAGGACAGAGTGGCATTGGCAATGGTGGAGGATGCAGAGAAAAAAGGGATTTTGAAGCCCGGTGCAACCATCATAGAGCCTACCTCCGGTAATACCGGAATCGGTCTGGCATGTGTGGCGGCTGTTAAGGGATATCGTACCATTCTGACATTGCCGGAAACCATGAGTATGGAGAGAAGGACTTTGTTAAAGGCATATGGAGCAGAACTAGTGCTGACAGATGGTGCCAAAGGGATGAATGGTGCTATTGAAAAGGCACAGGAATTGGAAAAGAGTATCCCCGGTGCAGTTATTTTGGGACAGTTTGATAATACCGCCAATCCGGCAGCCCATGTGGCAACTACGGGACCGGAAATTTGGGAAGATACGGATGGGCAGGTTGATATCTTTGTAGCAGGTGTGGGTACGGGAGGAACCCTTACGGGTATTGGTACGTATCTGAAATCCAAGAATCCGGAAATTAAAATAGTGGCAGTGGAGCCTGCGGATTCTCCCGTTTTGTCCGGTGGTCAGGCAGGTCCCCACAAGCTTCAGGGAATTGGAGCCGGCTTTGTTCCTTCTATATTGGATACTCAGGTTTATGATGAAATTATCACGGTTACCACAGAGGATGCCTATGAGGCAGGCAGATTAATGGCACAAAAGGAAGGGGTATTGGTAGGCATTACTTCCGGTGCTGCGCTCCACGCGGCAACCCGGCTTGCCAAACGTCCTGAAAATGCAGGCAAAACAATTGTGGCATTATTACCCGACTCAGGAGACAGATATCTTTCCACCCCGATGTTTACAGAAAGCTAAATAGTGTGGTAGAATATCCGAATAGGGCAGAGCCAAGTGCTCTGCCAAATAGATGCAGCGCTTGCGCATGCAGATATTTGACAGAGGATTTGGCGAGCGAAGCGACCGAGGAAAAACGAAGTTTTTTCGAGGCTCTGCCCGTAGACGGCAGAAGGGCTGCCAAATAGATGCAGCGCTTGCGCATGCAGATATTTGACAGAGGATTTGGCGAGCGAAGCGACCGAGGAAAAACGAAGTTTTTTCGAGGCTCTGCCCGTAGTAGGCAGAAGGCTCTGCCCGTAGTAGGCAGGAGGCTCTGCCCCGGAATAAACAGGAGGGTGCAATAATGGAACCCATTATTCAGATTAAAAACGTTTCAAAAACATTTATTGGAAAAGAAAATCAGGTAGAGGCCTTAAAGGGAATCAACCTTGACATTCACAAGGGCGATATTTATGGCATTATCGGTATGAGTGGTGCAGGAAAGTCAACTTTGGTAAGGTGCTTAAATTTTTTGGAAAAGCCCACCACAGGAACGGTAGTGGTTGAGGATAAGGATTTATCTGCCTTAAAAGAGGATGAACTGAGAAAGGTTCGCACGGAAATTGCAATGATTTTCCAGCATTTTAATTTGCTGATGCAGAGAAATGTATTGGATAATGTATGCTTTCCCATGGAAATTGTAGGAAAGAGCAGAGCAGAAGCCAAGGAACGTGCCATGGAGCTTTTGGAAATCGTAGGTTTGGCGGATAAGGCAAAAAGCTATCCTGCACAGCTGTCCGGCGGACAGAAGCAGCGTGTAGCGATTGCAAGAGCACTTGCCAATAATCCTAAGATTTTACTTTGCGATGAGGCTACCAGTGCCCTTGATCCCACAACTACCAAGGCGATTTTGAAATTATTGCAGGAAATCAATCAGAAGTATGGCATTACTATTGTGATTATTACCCATGAAATGGCGGTAGTGCAGGAAATTTGTTCCCATGTAGCCATAATTGATGCCGGCGAATTGGCAGAGCATGGTACGGTGGAGCAGGTTTTCTCCCATCCCAAGACTGCGGCGGCCAAAAAGCTGGTATTTATGGTAAACCCCAAGGCTACGGAAATGCAGGGTAAACGCTGTATTCGTATTGTATTTAGCGAGAATTCTTCCTTTGAGCCTGTGATTGCCAATATGGTGCTGGAGTGCAAAGCACCGGTCAATATCCTTTTGGCAGATACCAAGGATATTAACGGAATTGCCCATGGGCAGATGATATTACAGTTACCGGAGGATGAGGCCATCGGCAATAAGATGATTCACTATCTGAAGGATAGAAAATTAGAGGTGGAGGAGCTGGATTCTTATGTGGGATAATGCAACGATTATGATGCTTGTAGAAGGCACCTTTGTAACACTTTATATGACTGTGGTTTCCACGTTGTTGGCATATATATTGGGACTTCCCATGGGAATTGCTTTGGTAATTACTGCCAAGGACGGACTTCGTCCCAATAAAGTAATCTACAAGGTGTTGGATATTATTGTAAATATTGTAAGAAGTATACCTTTTATTATTTTGCTGATTATGGTAATTCCCCTGACCCGTGTGATTGTTGGGCAGAGCTATGGACCTACAGCAACCATTGTGCCCCTGACCCTTGCGGCTGCGCCTTTTATTGCCCGTATGGTGGAATCCTCCCTTTTGGAGGTTGACCCCGGTGTGATTGAGGCAGCGCAGAGTATGGGAGCTAATATTTGGACCATTATCTGGAAGGTTATGTTGGCAGAATCCCGTACTTCCCTGATTGTGGGGGCTACCATTGCTTTGGGTACCATTTTGGGTTATTCTGCCATGGCAGGTGCTGTTGGCGGTGGCGGCTTGGGTGATATTGCAATCCGCTATGGATATTACCGTTATCAGACTGATATTATGATGGTAACTGTGGTGCTGTTAGTATTATTGGTACAGGTATTACAGATTATCGGCATGAAGCTGTCCAAGAAGCTGGACAAGCGCATGAAGTAGGGCATTAATGGCTTAATAAGCCGTATTATGCATAAATTAAGGAGGAGAAATATTATGAAAAAGAAAGTATTAGCTTTGGTTGCTGTTGCAGCACTGAGCGTTGCAGCTTTTGCGGGATGCGGCAGCAAGGAAACCGATGCAAAGACCATTAAGGTAGCAGCAACCGCTGTACCCCACGCTGAGATTTTGGAGCAGGCAAAGCCCCTTTTGGCTGAGCAGGGCTACACCTTGGAAATCCAGGTTTACAACGATTATGTACAGCCCAACGAAGTAGTGGAAGCAGGTGATTTTGATGCCAATTACTTCCAGCACATTTCTTACTTGAACAGCTTCAATGAGGAAAAAGGAACCCATCTGGTAAATGCCGGTGGTATTCATTATGAGCCCTTTGGTCTGTATCCCGGAAAGGAATCCGATTTAGCAAAGATTGACGGTGCAACCGTGGCAGTTCCCAATGATACTACCAATGAGGCAAGAGCCTTGCTTTTGTTACAGGAAAATGGTTATATCACTCTGAAAGAGGGGGCAGGCTTGACTGCAACCATCAATGATATTGTTGAGAATCCTCACAATATTGAGTTTGTTGAATTGGAAGCTGCACAGATTCCCAGAACCCTTCCGGAAGTAACCTTTGGTATTATGAATGGTAATTATGCAATGGAAGCGGGCTACAGTGCAGCAGAGGATGCCATTCTTTGCGAAACCAACCAGTCCGAGGCAATTGCTGCTTATGTAAATATCATTGCGGTAAAGGAAGGCAATGAAGGAACTGAGAAGACCAAAGCATTAATTGATGTATTGACATCCGATGCAATTAAGACTTACATTACCGAAAATTATAATGGTGGTGCTATTCCTTTTAACTAGGAGGAACTATGAAAATCTCAACAAGGGGCAGATATGCCGTCCGTGTTATGCTTGATTTGGCAAGTAATGACAGGGGAGAATGTATCAAGGTAAAAGAAATTGCGGGTAGACAGGGTATTTCTGAGAAATATCTGGAGCAGATTATTGCAATCTTAAATAAAGCCGGCTATGTCAAAAGTGTACGAGGAGCCCAGGGGGGCTATCGATTGGCTAAGACACCGGAGGAGTACACTGTGGGTATGATATTGCGCCTCACAGAAGGCTCGCTGGCACCGGTTACCTGTTTGGAAAACGGAGTGGATTCCTGTGAAAGATGTGATACCTGCGAAACCCTTGGAGTGTGGAAGGAATTGTATGAAGCGGTAAATCAGGTGGTGGATCATGTAACCATCGGAGATTTGCTGGAACGCCGTAAGCAGCGGCTGGAAAATTGGAATTATAGTATATAATAAAAGACTGTATTCGGGGCTTTGACTCAGATGTGAGAAATATCCCGGATACAGTCTTGTTTTTATCATTATTTTATGCTTTCTTTTGAAATTCACAGAAGCCATTGGCAATGGTAAGGCGGTCTATTAACTCCAGACCCTCGGGAGCCCTGCGGTAGATTTCAATAACACCTAAACCTGCTCCGCCGGCCAATAATGGTTTCTTGCGTACAATAGCATCAGGGGACTCGTAGCTAAGGGGCATCATTTGCTCCTTCATACAGCTACAGGAAATCTTGATGACGGAGGTTTTGTTCTGCGCTTTAATGCGCCAAATGTAACGCTTGTTGGTTTCCTTTACCTTCCATTTACAACGGGACAGGAGACCGGGTTTTGCAAAATTATATTCAAAATCCTCACCCGTATAGGTAAGCTGTATCATGAGCTTACGCTTAAGGGGTAGAAACAAAAGTCTCGGGTTATTGCCGTCGATTGCAAGGGCGGAGTGCTTTAATGCTTTGCCCGTGCGTTCGCTTATCAGGTGGCTGGAAGCAAATTGTAGCCAGGGACTGTTGAAATTCCGTCCCCAATGCTTGTCCGCATAACCATGACAGGTATCTTCTTTAACTTCATAGGTGGTATTATCCAAAGTTACAGTGCCACGAAACTGGGTGCGAATACCTTCTCCGTGCCAAAAGCTTTCCAAAGCATTCAGGGCTGTGAAAAAGCGATTTGCAATAGCTCCTGTATGACAGGAAATTACCTTGTTCATTTCCAAATCCCATTCCATGTAGCCCACATCCGTCATAAGAGAACGATGCCTGGCTTCGTTAAAGGATACATCCACATAACCGGAAAGCTTGGTCTCACTAAAGGAACAGTCTTCAATCTGTACATAAAAAGGGTCATTTGCTACCTTCATGGAGCTGATGGGATAAAAAGCGTGGAGCTCTTTGCCGCCTTCCCCCTGTTCATTGGGGAACACACCGGCTTTTACCATTACATAGGATGGCTTCATTCCTCGTTTTTTAAAATAGGGATGTTGTCCTAAAATGGGCTGCTCCTGACCTAATCCGGGATTAATTACAAAATACTCCACAAAAAAAGTGCGTGTTTCCTGGGTTGCGGAACAAACACCGGTGAAGGAATGCCACCAGCGTACATATCCGCGTTTTGTCATGGAACCACGCAACATATATGCATTTCTTTTGTAATCAGAAAGATTCATTTGTTATCCCGCTCCCCTCATGCCCCACATGAGTATAAATAGTATAAAAAAACTACATTTCGTAGCAACTTCATTCATTATACTACCATATCTTGTAAATGACAAGAGTGTCGCAACAATATTTTACATTTTTTACAGATTTTCTTTAATGCGAATATCCACTGCTACATAATTGAATTCCTTTTCCGGTAACTCTCCTGTAGTCAGATAGGCAAATAAAAGGGAGAGAGGTTTGCTTCCCTGTACCTTGGGCAATTGGCAGATGGTTGCAGATATAGTTCCATCCTCTAAAAGTGCTTTTGTGGTAGGTACCATATCATAAGCAATAATGCGTAGCTTGTCCTTAAGTCCCAATGCGGTGACACTTCGACATCCACCATAGACACCACCGGCGGCAAAGTAAAGGGCGTTGATTTCAGGATGCTTTTTTAAAAGCGCTGAGGTCTTTTCATAGCTTTCAAATTCATCGTCATGAGTTTCTGCAATATCGATAATGCGGATGCGGTCATTATAAGGCTTTAGGGATTCTGAAAAGCCGGCAATGCGTTCAGTGTGACAGAGAATATTGGAGGAACCGGTAATAATACCGATATTTACCTCTCCATGGGTCATCAGCTGCAACAATCCTGCAGCAGTTTCCCCGCTTTTTTTGTAGTGGCTTCCCACATAAGCAAGGCGCTTGGAATTTTCAATATCCGTATTAAAGGTAACCACCGGAATGCCTTGTTCAAAAAGTTCATTGATACATTTGCGGATGCGGTCATCATTGTAAGGAGACAGGGCAATGCCGTTTACCTCCTGGGCAAGCAGCTCCTCCACTGCTTTTAACTGCTCCTCAACGCCAAAGGCTACCTGCTTGATAATAACCGTACAGTTATAGCCGGCAAGCTCCTCGGCTTTTTCTTTGATACCCGCTAATACATCCAAGAAAAAGGGATTGTCCGTAGAAAAAAGAATCACACCCAACTTGAGTTTTTTCTTTTGGGCAGCCAGAACCAATCCGGCTCGGTTGGGTTTATAATCCAATGCATTTGCAATTTCCTGTATCTTTTGTGCGGTGGCAGGATTTACGGAGCCACGGTTATTTAAAACCCGGTCTACAGTACCTCGGGATACTCCTGCCAATGCTGCAATTTCTTTAATAGTAGCCATGTGTACCTCCACATCATGCTCTCTTTGCGTTTTCAATAATATAAAAACCCTAACATAATTTTAGTGACAAGTCAAACAGTTCCCAATTGGCATTTTTACTAGAAACAATTCCTTGAAATGTTGCAATTTAATGAAAATGAGATTTCTGGAAAGGGACTATTGATTTTTTTTCTCAGAGAAGTTATAGTAAAGATAGCGTGCACGAGCACGACTGTACAAGGAGGTATCGTATGCTGTATATAGGTATTGATTTAGGAACATCTGCTGTCAAGCTACTGTTAATGGACAGTGAAGGAAAAATATTAAATATTGTATCAAAGGAATATCCTCTTTATTTCCCCAATCCCGGGTGGTCGGAACAAAAGCCGGAGGATTGGTATGAACAGACCATGGCAGGGTTAAAGGAGCTGCTTGCAGATGCGGATAAGAGTCAGGTGGCAGGTATCAGCTTTGGCGGACAGATGCACGGTCTGGTAATCCTAGATAAGGAGGACAATGTAATACGTCCCGCGCTTTTGTGGAATGACGGAAGAACCTATGAAGAATGTGATTATTTAAATAATGTAATCGGCAAGGAAAAGCTTTCTGAATATACAGCAAATATTTCCTTTACAGGCTTTACTGCGCCTAAGATTTTGTGGGTAAAGAATAAAGAACCGGAAAATTTTGCCAAAATAGAAAAGATTATGCTTCCCAAGGATTATATCGCATACAAGCTGACCGGTGTGCATTGCACGGACGTATCCGATGCTTCCGGCATGCTTTTGTTTGATGTAAAGAATAGATGCTGGTCACAGGAAATGTGCGATATCTGCGGAGTAAAGCCCTCCCAGCTTGCAAAATGCTATGAAAGCTACGAGGCAGTGGGAACGGTGCTTCCTGCCATTGCAAAGGAATTGGAGATTCCGGAGAATGTAGTGGTGGCAGCCGGTGCCGGAGATAATGCGGCAGCAGCTGTGGGAACAGGTACTGTTGGAGATAATATGTGTAATATTTCTCTGGGAACCAGCGGAACCATCTTTATTTCCTCCTACAATTTTGGAGTGGATAAATTTAATGCCCTGCATTCCTTTGCTCATGCCGATGGACATTATCATTTAATGGGATGTATGCTCAGCGCGGCTTCCTGTAATAAATGGTGGATGGATGAAATTATTGGTACCAAGGACTATGCAGCGGAGCAGAAGAATATTGATAAGCTGGGAGAGAACCATGTATACTTCCTGCCTTATTTGATGGGAGAGCGTTCGCCACACAACAATCCCAATGCCAGAGGTACCTTTATTGGTATGACCATGGATACTACCAGAGAGGATATGACTCAGGCGGTATTGGAGGGTGTGGCATTTGCCCTTCGCGACTCCTTAGAGGTTGCAAAATCCCTTGGTATTAACTTAGAACGTACAAAGATTTGTGGTGGCGGTGCAAAGAGTCCTTTATGGAAGAAAATGATTGCCAATGTGCTGAACTTGAAAGTGGATGTGATTGAAAGTGAAGAAGGACCTGCCCTTGGCGGTGCCATGCTGGCAGCAGTAGCCTGTGGGGAATATGCAAGCGTGGAAGAGATTGCAGCCAAAATGGTTAAGGTAGTGGATACCGTAGAGCCTGAGGCAGAGCTTGTTGCGAAATATGAAGAACGATATGCACAGTTTAAGGAGATTTATCCTGCCTGCAAGCCCCTTTATGATATTATTACAAAGTAAAGCTTAGTAAGGTATTTCAAAGGTATAGAACGTACAAATTTGGTTGCATATTCTATATAGAAAGATTAAAATATAAAGGAGAAGTTTGGTATGAAAATATTATCTGTTAATGACCCGGCATTCCGCAAGTATGGCAGAGTCATTACCAATGTTGATTTATCCGACTTGGTGGAAACTCTTAAGTCAACTCCCTTGCCGGAAGGTGTGGAGTATCAGCCGGCAGTGGCGGAATTGGAGGCACTGCCTGTTATGGCGCAGCTTTCTAAGGTATGCTATGGAGAAATGCCCATTCAGATTGGTTATTGTAATGGACACAATTCCAAGCTCAATGCGTTGGAATATCATCGCGATTCAGAGCTTAACATTGCAGCTACCGATGCGGTATTATTGTTAGGGCTTTTGGCGGATGTGGAAGAGGATTTTACCTATGATACTTCCAAGGTGGAAGCATTCCTTTTGCCCGCAGGCTGTGGTGTGGAGATTTTTGCAACCAGTATGCACTATGCTCCCTGTGCATTGGATGGAAAGGGCTTCCAAGTAGCAATCGTGCTTCCTAAGGGTACCAATTATGATTTGCAGGGGGCTCATGCTAAGGTAACGGATGGCAAGGCTGATAGTGAGGATGCATTGCTTACTGCTGTCAATAAATGGCTGATTGGTCATCCCGAGGGTGGCTTGGATGAAGGTGCGTTCCTTGGACTTAAGGGCAAGAATCTTGATGTAAACGAGTAAAGAAATGTAAAAACAAGTAGTACCTAAAATAAGCAATAACAAGTAAGTGGAAATAAAAGAACATAATATTATAAAATGTTACATAATAAGGAGGATTTATACAATGAACAATTTACCCCAGGTAAAAATCGGTATCGTAGCAGTAAGCCGTGACTGTTTCCCTGAAAGCTTATCTGTAAACAGAAGAAAGGCTCTGGTAGAGGCTTACGCTGCAAAATACGGCATGGACAATATTTATGAGTGCCCTGTATGTATCGTAGAAAGTGAAATTCATATGGTACAGGCATTAGAGGATATTAAGGCAGCAGGCTGTAATGCACTCTGCGTGTACCTTGGAAACTTCGGTCCTGAAATTTCCGAAACCTTGCTGGCTAAGCATTTTGATGGTCCCGCAATGTATATTGCAGCAGCAGAAGAGAGTCAGGCTGATTTATTGGATGGTCGTGGCGATGCTTACTGTGGTATGCTGAATGCAAGCTACAACTTAAAGCTGCGTAATGTAAAGGCATATATCCCTGAGAATCCGGTAGGAACCGCTGCTGAATGTGCAGATATGATTAATGAGTTTGTGCCTATTGCAAGAGCAATCGTTGGTCTTAAGAATCTGAAGATTATTTCCTTTGGTCCCAGACCTTTGAACTTCCTTGCATGTAATGCACCTATTAAGCCCCTTTATGATTTGGGCGTTGAAATCGAAGAAAATTCCGAATTGGATTTATTTGAAGCCTTCAAGAAGCATGATGGTGATGAAAGAATTCCTGCAAAGATTAAGGAAATGGAAGAGGAGCTTGGCGCAGGTAATATGAAGCCTGAGGTACTTCCTAAGCTGGCTCAGTACGAATTAACTCTTCTTGACTGGGTTGAGGAGCACAGAGGCTATAGAGAGTATGTGGCAATTGCCGGTAAGTGCTGGCCTGCATTCCAGACCCAGTTTGGATTTGTGCCCTGCTATGTAAACAGCCGTCTCACCGGTATGGGAATCCCTGTATCCTGTGAGGTTGATATTTACGGATGCTTAAGTGAGTTCATCGGTGCAGCAGTAAGTGCGGATATCGTTACTTTACTTGATATTAACAACACCGTTCCTGCTGATATGTATAAGGAATCCATTGAGGGTAAATATAATTACACCCACAATGATACCTTCATGGGCTTCCACTGTGGTAATACCAACTCTAAGAAGCTGGCGGCATGCAGTATGAAGTATCAGAAGATTATGGCTAGAAATCTTCCCGAGGAAGTTACCCAGGGTACTTTGGAGGGAGATATTGTTCCCGGCGATATTACCTTCTATCGTTTACAGTCCACTGCTGACTGCAAGCTGCGTGCTTATATTGCACAGGGCGAGGTTCTGCCTGTAGCAACCAAGTCCTTTGGTGGTATCGGTGTATTCGCTATTCCTGAAATGGGACGCTTCTATCGCCATGTATTGATTGAGAAGAACTATCCTCATCATGGTGCAGTTGCATTTGGTCACTATGGAAAGGCTTTATATGAGGTATTCAAGTACATCGGTGTACCCGTAGAGGATTTGAACTTCAACCAGCCTAAGGGTATGATGTATCCTACTGAGAATCCTTTTGCATAAGTTGGAGCAATTTGATAATCAAAAATGAATGTGAAACAGTGTCTTAAGCTTTTTATAAGCGTAAGGCACTGTTTTTATATTGTTTTTTCCATCTTTCTGCACCGTAAAATATAGATAATTATGTCGAAATATGTTAAAATATACGCGAGAAGAAAATCAAGCGCCGCGTAGCGGCATTTGATTTTCAACGCGATAACGAGCAAGCAGTCTGCGAAGCAGACAATGAGTGCGAAGCACGAGCTTGCGAGTATGAATGTACGCGAGAAGAAAATCAAGCGCCGCACAGCGGCATTTGATTTTCAACGCGATAACGAGCAAGCAGTCTGCAAAGCAGACAATGAGTGCGAAGCACGAGCTTGCGAGTTGATAATACGCAAGAAGAAAATCAAGCAACACGCACCACTCACATGGAGGGACGAGTATGGGAAAAGAGAGACGGGCACAGGCCGGTATGCGCTGGCTGTTTTATATATTATTTATGGGAGTTATGGTATATTTGGTGTTTGGTACCATATCCTCTTATGAGAATTCAGAGCACATGATACAGGAGGGCAGTGTACTGAATGTTGCTTGGGAAAGAGTCTATGCAGATAATACCCGTAAGCAGGTTTCCGTACCCAATAATCTGGATGCGAAACGTGGAGAGACGGTTGTTTTAGAAGCTGTGTTGCCGGAGAAAATAGAGGAAGGAAATTGGCTTTGTTTCCGCAGCTCCCAGCAGGATATGAGAATCTATATAAATGAGGAGCTACGTCGGGAATATTCTACCAAGGAGACCAGAACATTTGGAAAAACCAGTGCCAGTGCGTATGTGTTTACCAAGGTATACACAGAGGATGCAGGAAAGATTCTTCGGGTGGAATTTTCCAGTAACTCTATTTATGCAGGTACTGCCAATCAGGTGTATTATGGGGACAGACTGGCGATTTGGGATGATGTTGCCAGACAGTATGCACCGGAATGTTTAATCGCGTTTTTAATGGTAGTGCTTGCTATAACCTGTATCGTATTTAGTAATGTGATTAAATTCCGTAGTGAAAAAAAGATTATGCTGGACTATTTGGGATGGGGAATCTTAATGGTAGCCATCTGGGTGCTTTCGGAAAACAGATTACGACAGTTAATCTTCCCGGATGTAACAGTGGTTTCCAATTTGGCATATTTTTGCCTGATGTTATTACCCCTGCCTTTTATTGCTTATATTAATGATATACAGGAGTATCGTTACAGAGTCTGGTATTATGTTATTTATTGGATGGTACTTTTGGATTTTATTATATGTACTGTCTTGCAGGTGCTGAATATTCGAGACTTTTTTGAAAATATTTTGTTCATGCATGGTTCTATTTTAGTGGTGATTATATTAGGGGTTATTACAACAGGTATTGATATCAAAGAAAAGCGGATTGAATCCTATAAGTATGTAGCAATCGGTTTGGGAGTATTAATGATCAGTGCCATTGCAGAAATTGTAAAGGTTTATTTAAACAATGGACAAATGAGCGGAAGTCTTATCTGTCTTGGTATGATTTTCTTACTGATAATGGCAGCCTCAAAAACCGGTAAAGATGTTATGAACATGGATAGGCAGATGCAGAGTGCTCTGTCCGATAATGCCTCAAAGGTAAGCTTTCTTGCCAAGATGTCCCACGAAATTCGTACCCCCATCAATACATTGATTGGTATGAATGAAATGATTGCAAGGGAAAATCAAGACAAGGAATTGGAGACTTACATAAAAAATGCCCAGTCTGCGGGGCGTACTTTATTGGCATTGGTAAATGATATTTTAGATTTTTCCAGAATGGAATCCGGTCACTTGAATCTTACAGAAAACGTGTACCAGCTTGCCTCATTGGTAAATGATGAAGTACATATGATACAGGCAAGAGCGGAGAAGAAGTTTTTGGAGGTAGTGGTAAATGTGGATGAAAAGCTGCCCTCCTATCTCTATGGTGATGAAGTCAGAATTAAACAGATTATCAGTAATCTGCTTAGTAATGCTGTAAAATATACGGAAAAAGGAACAGTTACTTTTTCTGTAAGCGGCGATAGCAGTGATGAGGGGGAATTTTTCCTTCGGATTGCGGTGGCAGATACGGGAGTGGGAATTCAGGAAAAGGATTTATCCAAAATCTTTGAAAGCTTTTCTCGTTTGGAGGAAAAGAAGTATCAAAATATTGAGGGAACCGGTCTTGGTTTGAATTTAATCAAGACGCTTGTTGAGGAAATGGAAGGCGAGATTAAAGTACGCAGTATATACGGAAAGGGCTCCTTATTTACAGTTGTACTTCCTCAAAAAGTGATTGATGCAACGCCGGTAGGAATGAGAACAGAAGCGTTTAGGGAAGAAAAGGAACAGTTAGAAAAATATCAAAGTGGTTTTGTGGCACCTCATGCAAGAATTCTTGCAGTGGATGACAATGAAATGAACCATGCCGTTGTGAAAGGTTTCTTAAAGAGAACGCAGGTGCAATTGGATACAGTATTATCGGGTACGGACTGTCTGGAACTTTGTAAGGAAAATGCATATGACATTATTCTAATGGATCATATGATGCCGGAGCCGGATGGAATAGAAACCTTAAGACTGATTCGTCAGCAGGAAAACGGAAAGAATCATAGGACACCTGTAATTGTGCTGACAGCCAATGCGGTGGCAGGAAGCCGGGAAATGTATTTGTCAGAGGGCTTTGCAGAATATTTATCCAAGCCTATTTCACCGGATAAGCTGGAGAATGCGTTAAGGAAGTTTCTTCCTGAGAATTTGATATTACCTGCGGATGCAGTGGAAGATGAGAAAAAAGAGCCTGTATCTTCCAGAGAAAATCTTGTAATGGCAGAGGAGCTTCCCATACAGGAGCATGGCAGACAAATCAGTATGAAGCTGGGCATGTCCTATTGTAATGGGGATGAAGAAATGTACTTTGATTTGCTGGATGCCTATTATAAGCAGGGACTGCGTTATGTGGAGATATTGGAAAAATACTTTGCAGAAAAGGATTGGAAGAATTATGCTGTAACAGCCCATGCTTTAAAGAGTACTTCTTTGAATGTAGGTGCCAGAAGCTTTTCCGATGAGGCTAAAAATCATGAGATGGCAGGCAAGGAAGAGAAGGAGGATTGGATTATCAGAAATTGGGAGTCCTTCTATCAGAGTCTTAAGGAAGTATTGCAGGAAGCAGCAGATATGTTGCAGGAAAATGCAGGAGAAGAGGTTGTGACAGAGACAGTAGCCGATAGTCAATTGACTGAGTTATCTCAGGAGGAATACATGGAGCAATGCAGGCAACTGTTGGAATTAATCAGAAATTATGAAATGAGCGCTTCAGAAGAGAAAATCCAGCAAATGAAGACTCAGACCATGGAAGGTTTGGAGCCGGAGAAGGTGCAGGAAATGCTTGCAGGACTTCAGGAGGCAATTGATGGATTTGACTATGCAGGAGCAGAGGAACTGTTGGAAACCTGGATGAACGGAGTTGTTGCAGAATGACAAAAAAACAATTTTAGTAGTGGATGATGATAAGACAAATTTGCTGATGGCGCAAAAGGTATTGGCAGAGGAGTATAGAGTGGCGGTAGTAAATTCCGGAAAAATGGCTTTTCAGTATCTGGAAAAAAATGAACCCGTGGTAATCCTTTTGGATATTCAAATGCCGGAGATGGATGGTTTTGAGGTAATGAAGCTATTGCAGGAAAATCCTAAGTGGTGCAAGATTCCCGTTATTTTTCTGACTGCGGACAGAACACCGGAGACAGAAGAGGCCTGTTTTAATGTGGGAGCAGTGGATTATATCGGAAAGCCCTTTATCCCCGCCATTATGCAACGTCGTGTGAGGCGTACCGTGGAACTGGAGGATTACAGGCGTAGCTTGGAGCTGATGGTACAGCAGCAGTTGGAAAAAATTACCCAATTGCAGCAGGATATCATTATCACTATGGCAAACCTGATTGAAAGCAGGGATGGTACCACAGGTGAGCATGTAAAGCATTCCAGTATTTATACAGAGTATCTGGTGAAAAAAATGATAGAAAACAATATCTACAGGGAAGAGCTGACTGTGGACTTTGTAAATTATCTAAAGCAGGCAGCACCTATGCATGATATTGGTAAAATTACGGTACCGGATAGTATTTTAAGAAAGCCGGGAGCCTTGTCCGATGAGGAATACACGATTATGAAGCTTCATGCGGAGGAGGGGGGCAGATTGATTCGGGAAAATATGAGTCGTCTTGCAGAACCGGAGTTTGTGGTAATCGCTTCTAATGTAGCTAATTATCATCATGAAAAATGGAATGGCAAGGGATATCCCAAGGGCTTAAAGGAAAAGGAAATTCCTCTGGAAGCCAGAATTATGGCTGTTGCAGATGTGTTTGATGCTTTGGTGGCAAAGAGACAGTATAAGCAGGGCATGAGCATGGAAAAGGCCAGGGAAATTATGCTGGAGGGCAGAGGGGAATATTATGAGCCGGTACTTTTGGATTGCTTTTTTCAGGATTCGGATGAGTTGGAAAAGCTAATGCGTCAGATGCGAGAGTAAAAGGGTGTATTTTACAGGTCTGACGGTAGGAGGATGAAAATGGGAAAATTAATTAATCCACGAGAAAAAATACGGAACTTTAAAGAAGAAGTGGGAGAGGTGGAGAGGCAGCCGCTTCAGCTTGCCTGGTTGACTTTTGCCGGTATTTGTATGACCATGTGTCTGGTTAATTATACTGTGGGAAATATGCCCATGGCATGTGTACTGGGTGGCATTGCCCTGTGGTTTTTTCTAAGTGCCTCTTTCTTTTTTAAAAACAAAGTTCAATATATGATTTATAATATGATGATTGTCATTATATTGATGTCTGTCTATTTTGTTGTGGATGGCGGAGAGCATGGTTACAGTTCTATTTGGTTACTTTTAGTGCCGGCAGTATGCATGTATTTTTTGGGGCTGTATTATGGGAGCATGCTGAGCTTTTGTTTAATGCTAGTCACCATAGTTTATATGTGGACACCATTACAAGAAATAGGATATCAGTATTTGGATTCCTATTTGCTAAGGTTCCCAATTGTTTACATATTACAGACCTTTATGTGTTTCATTATCCATTATCGGATTTTTCGATATCATCGTGAACAGGAGCATCTGTTATCTCAGGCATATGAAGCCAATCGTTCCAAAAGTGACTTTTTGGCAAATATGAGTCATGAAATCAGAACGCCCATGAACTCCATTATGGGTATGTGCGAATTGATATTGAATGATGATATTTCTGATGACATTAGGGACAATGCCAATAATATTTATATTTCCGGTAAGAATCTGCTTGGAATTATCAATGATTTGCTTGACTTTTCCAAGATTGAATCAGGAAAGATGGAGTTAATTGAGGATTCCTATCAGCTTTCCTCCCTATTGAATGATGTAATTAATATGGCGGTGGCAAGAAAAGGGGAAAAGGATATTGAGTTTATTGTGGATTGTGATGCCGACATTCCGGATAAGCTTTATGGGGATGAAATCAGAATCCGTCAGGTATTAATTAACTTATTGACCAATGCCATTAAGTTCACCCGAGAGGGCGGTGTATTGTTTAAGATATATGCCCGCCCGGAGGAATATGGTGTAAACCTTGTATTTATTGTAAAGGATAGTGGAATCGGTATCAAAGAAGAAAATCTGCAAAAGATTTTCCGCAGCTTTAGTCAGGTGGATACCAAGAAAAACCGTTCTATTGAAGGTACGGGACTTGGACTTGCCATTTCCAAACAGCTGATAACCCAGATGGGTGGATTTATTAAAGTAGAAAGTGAATATGGCAAGGGGACGGAATTTACTGTAGTAATTCCTCAGAGAATTATGGAGCCGGAACCTATTATTGAGATTAAAAATAAGCATAAGGTAAAAGTTCTTGCTTATATTGGAATGAAGAAGTATCAGCATGCCTTTGTAGCAGAGTATTACTATAAAGTAGTACATAATATTGCCAAAGGTTTTGATATTAAATTCTGCTATTGCCCTAATTTAGAAAAGACAAAACAGGAATTGGAATCCCGTAAGGGATATACCCATATATTCCTTGCCAGAGAAGAATACTTGGAAGATAAAGCGTATTTTGATATGCTGGCAAAGGAAATGGATGTTATTGTGGTGCAGGATCATAAGAATCGCATCAAATTGGGTGAAGGAGTACGTAATATTTATAAGCCTTTTTATGTCTTACCGGTGGGAAATGCCATTAATGGAGACAGACTGTCCTTTAACGTAGGCACAGAAAAAATGAAGCGTCAGAACTTTGAAGCACCGAATGCCAATATTTTGGTAGTGGATGATAATATGATGAACCTGAAGGTTGCCATAGGTTTATTAAAGCCCTACAAGATGTCCGTGCGCACGGTGGATAGCGGTGTGGAGGCACTTCGGGTTTTGCAGAGTCAGCAGTTTGATTTGATATTTATGGATCATATGATGCCGGAAATGGATGGTGTGGAAACGGTTCATCATATCAGAGCCATGCAGGGAGAATATTACCAACAGGTACCGATTATTGCATTGACAGCAAATGCAGTTAACGGTGCCCGGGAAATGTTTTTGGATGAAGGATTTCAGGATTTCCTGGCAAAGCCTATAGAAATGGGTTCCATGGAACGTATTTTGAAGCGTTGGCTGCCTAAGGAAATGTTGGTCTATAAGGAGGATGGCAATGGCGAATAGAGTGTTGATTTCTGTAGACTGTGTTTGTGATCTTCCCAGAAAGATGTGGGAGGATTTAGAACTTAGTGTGATGTACTTCTATGTGAAAACAGAGGAAGGACGATTTCAGGATATTATTGAAGTAAATGCAGAAAATATGGTGGAATACTTGGCACAGGGAAAAAAAGCACACAGCAGTAGTGCTTCCATGGAAGAATATCGTGGGTATTTTGAGAAAATCAGAAGAAATCATGATGGTCCAATTATTCATATCTGTATTGCAAGATATCTGAGTGAATCCTTTGAGGCGGCAAGTAAGGCGGCAGGATATCTGGAAAATGTTTATGTGGTAGATTCGGCACAGCTGTCCGGCGGAATGAGCTTGTTGGTGTTGACTGCTGCAGAAATGGCAAAAGCCGGAGCAGATTATGAATTGATTTTGAAGGAAGTGGAAATGCTTCGGGAAAAGGTTTGTACCAGCTTTGTGGTAGATTCCACAGCACACCTATATATCAACGGACAGATAAGCAAGAGAATTGCTACCCTGTGTGAAACTTTTTCTTTGCATCCTATTTTGCAGGTTAGGGACAGTAGGATGGGGGCATCCGGTATATGCATAGGTAATCAAAAAAGATATGCAAAGACCTACATTAAAAGGATGTTGAAAAATCCGGAAACCATAGATACCAATGTGGCATTTTTGGTTAGTGTAGGCTGTTCCTATGAATATGTGAATTTTTTAAAAGAAGAAGTGCAAAAGATAATTAAATTTAAAAAAATTATTATTAATACAGCATCTGCAACTATTACCTGTAACTGTGGTCCGGGAACCTTTGGAATATTATTTGCCAGAAAATAAAGAGAAGACATCTATACACAAATATTCACAGAAGAAGTTCGGAAGTGAAGATTGTGTGATAGATGTCTTTTTTTAATAGAATGTTTTCATACGGATAGACTGGTTGTAGTCTCCGAAATGTTCTCCAAATAAGGTACAACCACCGCAATTAGCTGTGTCTTTGGGAACTTCGATACGGAAAGTAATAGTGCTGTTATAATTTATCTGTAAGTCCTGTATTGTCACATTGGACAGCTTCTGTCCCCCATCCATAAAGGTACCTTGGGAATTGATAATCAGGGTCTTTAAAAGTCCATATTGGTTTAGTGTGTCAGGCCACCAGGCAGGAGCCACATACCCCTTTCTGGCACCATAGTCCCCGGGGCTGACCCAGATACCTAAGGGAAGCTTGTTAATAAAAAAATGGATATCCGATGGGTAATCTTCGTTAAATCCCGGGTATTCGGAAGAAATTTCAAAGGAAATCTGAAGCTCCTTCAGGGTCTGACCGGGTTGCAGATGATTGGGCAGACCATATTCTACATAGCCACTGGCAAACCAAAGAATTTCAGCATTAAAATGTTCAGGAAAAGTAAAAGCTTTACTGTCATCCAGGGCACCTACTATACCCTCGGGAGTGGCAAGTCCACAGGTGGGGGCAATATTGCAAGAGGTAAAGTAACCGATTTTGATGTCGTCCTGATAAAAATGAGCCTCTTCCTTTTGTGGAGCCATGTCGATGACAAGCCGTTCATGGCTGGGGCTTACCAGCTTCATAGTTCCTCTTTTGCCGGAGGTGGTTTCAATTTGTACCAGTTCTGCTTCCAAGAGCTTGCTTACATGCATGGAAATGGCACTGTTGGTTAAGCCCAAAGTTTGGGCTAAATCATTCATGCTCATTCCCGGAGTATCGTAGATAAGCTTCATGATTTCAATACGCATGGGCGCGCTTAAGGCTTTTAATACCTTGTCTGCTTCATTAAAAGAGGATAAATATAGCATTGTTCAATCTCCGTTTTCCCTTAGGATAAGAATTTATTTTATGATTTATGGATTGCTCTGCTTTTAAGTATACTATAAGAATGGCATTTGTTAAAGTATAAAGTGAAATAAATAAAATTAGCATTGTATACTGGTATCCAAATTTATTTTTATTTTGGTTATTTTGAAGATATCAATTTTCAATATAATAGGGATATAAAGCAAGGCTTTTAGAAAATCGGGAGTAAAGGAGAATGGATTATGGGATTTTTAACAGGAAAAACAGCAATTATTACAGGTGCAGGACGCGCGGTACTTCAAAATGGTGAATGTGGTTCCATTGGATATGGTATTGCTACAGCATATGCAAAAGAAGGTGCCAACTTAGTAATCACAGGAAGAAATGTAAAGAAGCTGGAAGAAGCAAAGGAAGAATTGGAAAGACTTTATGGCATTAAGGTATTAATTGTACAGGCAGATGTGAATGCCGGTGCAGATAATGAAGCTACTGTAAATAATGTAATTAAGCAGACTATTGACACCTTTGGAAGAATTGATGTGCTGATTAATAATGCCCAGGCTTCTGCTTCCGGTGTAACCCTTGCTGACCATACCACAGAGCAGTTTAATCTGGCTCTTTATTCCGGTCTTTATGCAGCATTTTATTATATGAAGGCATGCTATCCTTATCTGAAGGAAACCAAGGGAAGTGTTATTAACTTTGCTTCCGGTGCAGGACTTTTCGGTAATTTCGGACAGTGTGCATATGCGGCGGCAAAGGAAGGTATCCGTGGACTTAGCCGTGTGGCTGCTACCGAATGGGCAAAGGACGGCATCAATGTAAATATTATTTGTCCTCTGGCATGGACAGCACAGCTGGAACAGTTCCAGAATGCTTATCCTGAGGCATTTGAAAAGAATGTACATATGCCTCCCGCAGGACATTTCGGAAATGTGGAAACAGAAATCGGAAGAGTATGCGTACAATTGGCATCCCCTGATTTCAAGTTTATGACAGGTGAAACTTTAACCTTAGAGGGTGGTCTGGGACAGAGACCATAATCGGAAAAAGAAGCAGAATGAGATATTGTTTGAGAGCTGTGGCGAAATGCTGCAGCTCTTTTTTAGGGTTCGTAATGTTTGGGGTGAAAGATATCAGTAAAGCTGTGATTTTAATTGACAATTTCATGAAGATATCATAGACTATAAATATAAGTGTAAAGTTTAAAAGTTAAGTGCAAAATGAAATAAAAAGTTTTATAAATTTTAAAGTAATATTGTTAACAATAAAATCACAAGAAAAGGAGAAAAAACATGGCAAAGCTGTATGTAAATCCCAAGGTAAAAAAAGGACATTTGAATCCTGAATTGCAGGGACATTTCTCAGAGCATCTGGGACGCTGTATTTATGAAGGAATCTATGTAGGAGAGAATTCCGAGATTCCCAATGTAAACGGTATGCGTACCGATGTGGTGGAGGCATTAAAGGAAATTCAGGTGCCCGTGCTTCGTTGGCCCGGCGGCTGTTTTGCGGATGAATATCACTGGAAGGATGGTATTGGTCCCAAGGAAAATCGTAAGAAAATGATTAATACCCATTGGGGTGGTGTGGTTGAAGATAATAGCTTTGGTACCCATGAATTTATGGAGCTGTGTAAACAGCTTGGCTGTAAAACCTATATCAATGGCAATATGGGTAGCGGCACTGTGCAGGAAATGAGTGAATGGGTGGAGTACATGACCTTTGAAGGTGTTTCGCCCATGGCAGATTTGCGTAAGGAAAATGGTCATGAAGAGCCCTGGAAGGTGGATTACTTTGGTGTAGGTAATGAAAACTGGGGTTGTGGTGGTAATATGCGTCCTGAGTTTTATGGGGATATGTACCGCAGATACCAGACCTATGTGCGTAATTACAATCCTAATGCGCCTATTTCCAAGATTGCCTGCGGAGCCAATGCAGGAGATTATCATTGGACAGAAAAGGTGCTGGAGACCACCTTCGACCATGGTAATGGCTACATGGATGGTCTGTCCCTGCATTATTATACTCTGCCCACAGGAGATTGGGGAAAGAAAGGTTCTTCTACGGATTTTGATGAAAAGGGCTGGTATGCTACCCTGAACAGAACTTTATTTATGGAAAACTTAATTAAGCGTCATGGTGCCATTATGGATCAGTATGACCCGGAAAAGAAAATAGGTATGATTATTGATGAATGGGGTACCTGGTATGATGTGGAGCCAGGCACCAATCCCGGATTTCTATATCAGCAGAACACCATGCGTGATGCTTTGGTGGCAGGTATTAACCTGAACCTCTTTAACAAGAATTGTGACCGTGTAAAGATGGCAAATATTGCTCAGATGGTAAATGTGCTTCAGGCAGTAATTCTGACTGAGGGTGAGAAGATGGTTAAAACTCCTACTTGGCATGTATTTAATATGTACAAGGCACATCAGGATGCAGAATTGGTAGAGTCCACCATTGAAACAAAGGAAATTGGTATGGATGAATTCAAGGTGCCCAACCTGACCGAATCTGTATCCCTTGGTGTGGATGGCAAGCTCCATGTGACTCTGACCAACCTTTCCTTGGATGAGGCTTCTGACATCGAAGCGGTATTTACAGAAACAGCTGTGAAATCCGTAAAGGGAACCATCCTTACCGGTGGCATGAAGGCTCATAATACCTTTGAAGAGCCGGATGCAGTACATACGGAAAATTTTGATGGTGTAAAAGTTGATGGTAATAAGATAACCTTTACCATTCCTGCATGCAGTGTGCTTCATTTGGAAGTGGAAATATAAATAAAAGGGGGAGTCTCTTTTCGTCATAAAGAAAGTTTCTTTTATACATATCTTATTTGGGGCAAGGGTTTTATAATGATGCTTGTAGGAGAAGAAAGGTAGCTTTCTAATATCTCCCCCTTTAAAAATAAAAGTTATGCAAAAGCCTGTCAGACTTGGGTACAAGTTCTGGCAGGTTTTTGCTTTGCTATTCTAATTCTATTAGTGACAGGTCTCTTTTTATCATAAATAAAGTTTCTTTTGTACATATCTTATTTTGAATAAGAATTTTATAATGAATTTAGTAAAAGAAAGGGAGAACGGCAATGAGAATTGATAAAGATACATTGTTTATGAGATATCCTTCTACCTGGTGGCATGATTTGTGGAGGGAAGGTCTACCGGCAGGAAATGGTATCATAGGAGCTTGCGTGTACGGAGGCGTAAAAGAAGAGATCACGATGATTCAGCATCATGATTTATGGCATGGTGGCAAAGAAGATGCGCTTCCAGATGTAAGTCAGGCGTTTCGCCGCCAGCGTGAGATGATGGACAGGGAAGAATTCCGGGAAGCAAGCTGGGAAGTAGTTAATGAGCTAAAAAAGAATAATTATAAAACAGAGCTGGAAAGTCAGCTTCCCATAGCGGATTTGCTGATGCAGATACAGCCTAATAAGGGATTTGAAAATTACATCCGAGGAATTCACATGGATTCAGGAGAAGTGGGAAGTGAATGGGAGGATGATGCTTCTAAGCGTAGCTCCTATCTGTTTGTTTCCAGAACCAGCAATATGGTAGTAAAACGAGTTACTTCCTCCCAACCGGATTTAAATATCCTTTTTTCCGTGGATATGCATCAAAACGAGGGCTCTGATAGTGCGGAAAAATACGCGCAGCATGTAATCCAAACGAAAAAGATAGAGATTGCAGCTCCTTTCCTTGTGTATACCGCTGAGAATCAGGATGGAACCGGCTATGGTGCAGTGGTAAGGATTCTTCCGGGAAAGGGAGAAATGGAAAATACTCCCATTGGCATTCGAGTGAAAGACAGTAGTGACATTCAGGTGCTTATCAAGGTGTTTGTTAAGGAAAAACCGGAGAATAAAGAGCTGGTTATAGCAAAGCTCAAAAAGGAATTGACAACGGTAGATGGGGATTACGAAGCCTTGCTGGAGGAGCATAGACAAGAGCATGGAAAATGGTATCACAGTGCACAGTTTTCATTGGGATATCAGGGAGAATATCACTGTAATGAAAACCTCTTGGCAGCTGCTTATTCCGGCAAGCAGCCCCTTGAGTTGATTGAAAAGCTGTGGAAATACGGACGATATCTGTTTATCTGTGGAACCTCTGAGCAGTCCAATCCATTTCCTTTGTATGGATTGTGGGCAGGTGATTACCACTTGATGTGGAGCCATAATATGGCAAATGAGAACACACAAATGATTTATTGGCATACCTATGCGGGAAATTTGCTACCTTTCCAAAAAGGCTTGTATCAATACTATTCCGATAGAATTCCTGTATTTCAGAATAATGCGAAAAAGCAGTTTGGAATGCGGGGCATATGCATGCCGGCAGGTACGACACCCGGAGTGGCAGCACCAAACCAGATTGTTCCGGTAATTGTCAATTGGGTAAGCGCAGCAGGATGGCTGGCACAGCATTACTGCAACTATTATTGGTATACCAGGGATGAGCAGTATCTGAGAGAAAAACTGCTTCCCTATTTGGAAGAGGTTGCAGCATTTTATGAAGATTTTATTGAATTTTATCCGGATGGACGAATTCATTTTTATCCAAGCGTATCTCCTGAGAATACACCCCAGAATTTTATGCCACCGGAGCATATTCAGATGGCGCATCCTATGCCTACAACAGTGAATTCTACTATAGATTTGGCAATTGTTAAGGAGTTTTTTGGAAACTTATGTGAAATTGCCATAGACCAGAAGCTTTATCAGGATAGAGTGGAGTTGTGGAAGAAAATTATTGCATCCATTCCGGAATACAAGATAAATGAAGCGGGTGCAATTAAGGAATGGCAGGATGACCGCTTTGAGGAGCGTTATGCGCACAGACATCTTTCGCACATTTATCCGGTGTTCCCCGGCAGTGAGGTGAACAAATTACATAAGGAGAAGCTGCTTCCGGCATTCCGAAAAGCAGTGGATTTGCGGGAAATTGATGCCCAGACCTGTTGGTCTCTGGCGCATATGTCTGCAATATACGCCCGGTTTGAAGATGGAGAGTCCGCAATGCAGTGCCTGAACAATATTGCCAAGTCTGCGTTAACCAATAACTTTTTTACACTACATAACGACTGGAGAAAAATGAATATTTCACTTTGTATAGATCCCCCCATCCAATTGGATGCCATTATGGGATATGTGAATGCATTACAGGAAATGGTAATGTATGTGTCCGAGGATTTGGTAAAGCTTTTACCGGCACTTTCGGAAGAACTGCAAAAGGGAAGTATCAAGGATTTCCGATATGTTGATGGCTGTATTGATATGGTATGGGATATGGAGCAGAAGAACTTTGCAGCTACGTTAACATCATTACGCGAGCATGATATGTATATACAGTTACCTTCTGAGTTGGGTGAATATCAATTCCTTATGGAGGATTGCCATATCTTCAAGGAGGGCGAGCTGTATAAGCTGCATATGGGTGAAAAAGGCAAATTACTGATAAAGACAGGATTTTAAAGAAACGTAGAAGAAATAAGATAGAAGAAATCGGAGGAGTAAGAGAATGCAAAAGAACATTGAGGTAAGGACCAAAACTACCTGGAGAAACGCATTAAAAAGAGATTGGCAGTTGTATCTGTTACTCCTTTTCCCCATTGCAATGGTAGTTCTTTTCAACTACGCAGCATATCCGGGTTTGCGTATGGCATTTATGGATTACAAGCCTGCGAAAGGTTATGCAGGCAGTGAGTGGGTAGGTTGGGGAACCTTTATTAAAATCTTTAATGATAAGGATTTTACCAGAGCACTTCGAAACTCAATCATATTCAACTTAGGAGATTTGCTGGTGTCATTCCCGATGCCAATCGTATTGGCATTGATTTTGAATGAACTTCGTTATCCCAGATTCAAGAAGGTATCTCAGACCATTCTGTACTTACCCCATTTCCTTTCCTGGGCTATCATCGGTAGTGTGGCTTTGACCATGTTCAGACCTTCATCCGGTCTGGTAAATATTGCATTACTGAATGCAGGTATCATTGAAGAAGGAATTCCTTTCCTGAATTCCCCTTGGCACTGGGCAGTAACCTACTTGCTGATTGGTGTATGGCAGGGTATGGGATGGGGAACCATCATGTATCTGGCAGCCATTACCGGTATTAACGGAGAGCTTTATGAAGCAGCTATGATTGACGGTGCCGGCAGATGGAAACGTATGTGGCATATTACCCTTCCCGGTATTAAGAGTACCATTGTTACCCTGTTAATTATGAACCTTGGTCGTGTTATGGGAAGTAACTTGGAGCGTCTTTCCGCATTTGAGAATACTCAGGTTAAAGAGTTCCAGTATCAGTTGGCAGTGTACATATATAACAAAGGTATTGGAAACGGTAAGTTCAGTATGGCAACCGCCGTTGGTTTGTTCCAGTCCCTGATTGGTCTGATATTAGTACTTTTATCCGACAGAATTGCCAAGAAGCTTGGCGAAGACGGATTGTTATAGGAGGTGAGCAGGTTGAGTAAGAATAAGAAAACTTCTGAAGAATCAGTGGCAGCAGGCGGAGCACGTGCCATTAATAAGTTCCGTGTTGGTGACTTTATCATGATGGCAGTTGTCGTACTGTTATGTGCTACCTGTGTATTACCTTTTATCCATGTAGCAGCAAAGTCCATTTCCGGTAATGCAGCAGTAATGGGTAAATCCGTTTACTTCTGGCCTAAGGACATTACCTTTGAGGCATATGCCAGAGTATTCGGAGATGATTCCATGACCTATTCCATGGGCTTCTCCGTAGTGATTACCTTGATATTTACCATTCTTGGTATGCTGGTATGTACCTGTGCAGCTTACCCTCTCTCTAAGAAGAGATTAAAAGGGAAACAGTTTTTTACCTTTATCCTGATGGTACCCATGTACTTTAGTGCAGGTATTATTCCTCAGTATTTGTTGTACTTTGATTTAAACATTCTGGATACAGTATGGGTATTGATTTTCCCTTTGATTTATTCTCCGTACAACATGCTGATTATGAAGAACTTCTTCCAGAGTACCATTCCTGATAGCTTGGAGGAATCTGCATTTTTGGATGGAGCAACCAACTTCCAGATTTTAGGACATATTATTTTACCTTTGTCCAAACCTATTATTGCAACATTGTCCCTGTTCTATGCAGTAGGACGTTGGAACTCTTATGCAGATAATATGTACTATACCAGAGATTCCAAGCTGAAAATGATTCAGTATAAGCTGTACCAGTTGGTAGCATCTGCATCCGAGGCACAGACAGCATCCCTGGCAGATACCGGTGGTGTAAGTCAGTCCACACCTGAAGTATTACAGGCAGCAAGTATTATGTTTGTAACCATACCGATTATCATCATTTATCCTTTCTTACAGAAGTATTTCGTACAGGGTACTATGATTGGAGCTGTTAAAGGGTAGTTTCCCGGAAAACCGGGTTTTTATAAACTATACATAAACTTATTTTAAAGGAGGATTTCATTATGAAGAAGAATACTCTTCAGAAAATATTAGCTGTAGCACTTGCAAGTACTATGGTTATGGGTTTAACTGCTTGTGGTGGCTCTGAAGAAGCACCTGCAGCAAACAATGCACCTGCAGCTTCCAGCAGTGCAGCAGCACCTGCAGCTTCCAGCGAGGCAGCAGCAGCTCCCGCAGTAGCTGGTATCGAAGGCTGGCAGCCTTTCGCAGAGAATGTAACTCTGCAGATTCCTGTTTACGATCGTGGTGATTCCGGAAACGGATGCTCTGACGTAGAGAACAACTACTGGACCAATTGGGTACAGGAGAACTTTGGTAACAAGTACAACATCACTGTTGAGTATGTTGGAATTACCCGTAATGATGTTATGACTGACTATGCTATGTTAGCAGCATCACAGAGTCTTCCTACTATCTGTATGGAATACGACTATGATAAGCTGGCTACCTGGCAGGCAGATGGTTATCTGCAGGCTTACGATGTAGAACAGTTTAAGACGGTTGCTCCTACCTATTGGGCAAACATGGAAGCTAACGGCTTAACCGGTTATACCCAGCTTGGTGGCGAGGATTATTTGTTATTTGGTATGAGACCTTATGGTAATACCACATATACCTATGTAACTTGGTATCGTGAAGATTGGTTGAAGGAAGCTGGTTTTACCGAGTATCCTCAGACCAACACTGAGTTACTTGAGCTCTATGCTAAGTTAGTAGAGAATGGACATGAGGCACCCTTGAGCGGTTCCAAGGTATCCGGTATGGGTGTTGACCAGAACTATGGTTTCAGAAGCTATCCTCAGGATGAGGTTATCTGGGCTACTACCGGTGACTATCAGATTTCTGCACTTTCTACTGAAGCACAGAAGAATCTGTTAAAGTGGGAAAATGAACTTTACAATAAGGGTTATAGAAATCAGGAGTATTATTTGAGAGATGCTTCTGAAGTGGAAGCAGACTTCATCAATGGTAAGGCATTTACCTGGACAGGTTATGTATCTTCTACCATGAACGTACTGAACTCCTTCTATGAGACCAATCCGGATGCTGATCTCGGTGTAGCGGTATGTAGTGGCGAATTTACTTATGATGAGACCTGGGGTTCTTCTAATTCCTACAGACCTAACAATGTATTCGGTGCTATGATAGGCTTTGCAAATGATGCTACAGCAGACGAAGTTAAGGCTGCAATGATGTACATGGAGTGGATGGCTCAGGAGGAGAACCTGTTTACCATGACCTGGGGTCTTGAAGGCGTTAACTACACCGTTGGCAAGGATGGAAACCCTGTAGCAGTTGGTGATCAGGCAGGTCTTGCAGAGCAGCAGGGTCACAACAACAATGTTGACTACTGGATGATTATTACTGCTTCTAAGAGCTTTGGTTCCATCGAGCAGGATATCGCTGCAATTGCTCCTCAGGGACTGCCTGAAGACTTTACACAGGATATCATTGACAATTACTATGGTCAGCTCAAATTGTATGAAGCAGGTTATGCAAACAGTGACTGTCTGTTCGCAGCTACCATCGATGCAGTAACTGAGTATGGTACTACCTTAAAGGAAGAGGAATATCCTGAATATCGTGACCAGTTAGTAATGTGTGCGCCCGAAGAGTTTGATGCTCTGTATGATGAACTGAGCCAGAAGTACTTAGAAGCTGGTTACCAGGCAGTTATTGATGGCAGACTTGAAATGTTAAACAACGGTTTATCCACTCGCCTTCAGTAATTGAAATAATACTTAGAGATGTGTAGGGGCTGTAACTGCTAAGGGTTACAGCCCCTTTTATAATGGAGAAGCTATATAGAGATGTAATGGAGAGGGTAAAGCGATGAAAAGAAGAGTTGGTAAGATTCTTTCTTGTTTGTTAGTGTTGCTTATGGTTGCTGGCAACGTGCAAATAGTTAAGGCGGCTACAGATACAAGCACAGAAGGAAGTACAAAGAAAACATATTATAATGAGGATTTTGAGTATCCGGATAGTGTGGGAACAGCTTATTTTCCGGCTGATTGGACAAAAAAAGGAGATAATCCTGCTACAGGCAGTGGAGGAGATAATCTGGCGGTTTTGAAAGAAGCAGATAATTATTACTATTCTGTTGATGCAAGTGCAGGTAGTCCTAAATATATGGGAAAAATATGGGGAAGTGAGACTCCCGCAAATGCAATATTGGAGTTTGATTTCCGTTTACAAAAGACGGATGACACAAATAGTAAAGAAATTTCATTGTTTTCCTATGAGAGCAGAGTGGATGGAGGAACTCTTGCAATACGAGGAAAAATTACAGATAAAGGAGAGTTAGTATTCCACAATGGCAGTACCGGCAAAACATTGGGAAGTATTAAGGATGCCGGCTGGGTACATTTTAGATATGACATTGATAATACAAATAAGACCTATGATTTAGCGGTAACCAGTGTTAGTTCAGGGGATGTGGTGGCGGAAACGGCAGAGCCCTATAGTTTTCATAAGGCAGAAGCAGCACAGGCAGGTGCTATTTCATTTACCGTTGAAGACGCGGTTTGGTTTGATTTAGATAATATAGAATTGTATGAGTTGGTTGAGGAGCCGGTAGCCGAGCCGGACGACAAACCGATAGAAGAACCCAAGGAAGAAGAAACAGAGGATGAAAAAATAGAGGAAGAGTCTCCCACAGGAGAATACAAGGTTTATTATGAGCAGGTCTTTGATTATCCTGAACATGAAGGGGGGGCATATATTCCCTCCAAGTGGAGTACAAAGGGGGAGGTTGGAGACGGAACAGGTAATCTGACAATTGCAAAGGAAGAAGATAATTATTACTATTCCATTGATGCAAGTATGGGTGCACCCAAATATATGGGATATGTTATACCTGATATCTCTAAGGAGGCGAAGCTGGAATATGATTTAAGATTGAATACAGCAAGTCCAAGTGAGGATATTGGTTTGTATTCTTATTCTTCAAGTATTAACGGTGGCAAATTGGCCGTTCGCGGAGCAATTGACAAGAAGGGTGATGTGTACTTCTATAATGGATCTAGCAAGGTTAGTACCGCAATAGCGAACATTGCCGGCAGTAAGTGGGTAACATTTATTTATGATATCAATAATAAGGAATACAATTATCAGGTTACTGTGGCAGATAAAGCAACAGGAGAGGAATTGGGCAAAACAGAGGTTCTGAACTATTACCATGGTGCTGAGGCACAGGTGGGTGCATTCTCTTTTCAAATAAGTGAGACCGGTGCAAAGCTTGATATGGACAATGTCAAGGTGCATGGTTATGAAGAGCCTTTTACTTATGAACCGGAAATCGATGCATGGACAAAGGATGGCAAGGTGTCCGTTACCGAAAGTACGGACGGGGCAACCTACACCATCGAAAATGATTATTGTATGGTTGTTATTGATAAGGTAACCGGAGATGTATTGCAGTTCTATACTAGTGATGGTAAGGAGCTTTGCGGTGCCAATGGAAAGGGCTATTATCTGCTTAATTATAAGGATAGCGCACATGTGGGTACAGCAAAACAGGAAACCTCCTTTAAGGGTGGCGTAGGAACGATTGTAAAGCAATCGGATAGTATTTGTGAAATATCCGTAAAAGCAGTAGAAATGGAAGGTCAGGGTGGACAGAAATTACCTATTGATGTTGATTTACGATATGTGTTAACAAACGATACGCCCGGTTTGTATATGTATGCTATTTTTAATCGGTCAGAAGGTACGGACCCGGAGAGAACATTTGCTCTTGAACAATCACGATTTGCCTTTAAATATGATTTTAAATCCCTTCCCTATAGCTGTGTGGAAGATGGAATTATGAAGGAAATTGCAGGTCCCGGAGATTTTGCGGATTTGGAGCAGTTGTTTGATTCTACTTATATATTAAATGATGGAACCATATATACCAAGTATAAGAATTGTACCTATCAGTATGACCATTATCTCTGTGGTGCGTACAGTGAGGAAGCAGGACTTTCTCTGATTACACCCAGCAGGGATTGGGCCGGTGGCGGCTATTTAAAACAGGATATTGATGTTCATGGTGGCAAGTCCAATACCTTTTATGTACATTGGCACCTTAGTACTGCACATATGGGAACACAAGTAGCTTGGGTAGAAGAAGGCTTTAAGAAGGTATACGGACCGGTATTATGGTATCCCAATACCTCTGTAGATTCCAAGGAAGAGGCATGGGAGGACGCATGGGCACAGACGCAAAAGGAAATGGAGAAATGGCCCTATACATGGGTGGATTCCGATGCATATGTAGCAGACAGCAGAGCCAGCTTAAAGGGCACCTTTTCAGTAAAGAATGGTGAAATTAATAAGGAAATTAAGAATGATCATACAGAGTGTGACTCTATTGGTTGGGCGGTTCTTTCGGATATGAGAAGTGTATCCTGGCAAAAGGACAATATTTACTATGAATTTTATGCACCCATTCAGCAGGATGGTACCTTTGAAATTGATAATATTATCCCCGGTACCTATAGATTAAACATAAATGTAAACGGAGTAATTGGTGAGTACGAGCAGGAAAATATAGTAATTGGAGATAGTGCAAGTATTGATTTAGGAAATATTGTATGGGATGACTCTGTATATGGAGAGACTCTTTGGACAATCGGAATTCCTGACAGAACCTCAGAAGAATATTATTACGGTACTCCTTACAGATATTGGGGAGCACATTTGCTGTTTAATACACTATTCCCCAATGGTGTGGACTATAAGGTGGGAGAAAGTGATTATACCAAGGATTGGTATTTCATGCATCCTGCTTCCCAGACAATTGGACAAAAAGAACACTATGATGGAGCATTCTATTATGATGAAACCATTGGAGAGGTTAGATATGATGCGTCAAAAGCAACTCCATTAGTAGAAAACGATCCAAGATGGAGAGGAAATGAGCTTGCAGAGTATAAGATTCGTTTTGACAGTGAAACGACATATGAAGAAGGAACGGGAACATTATTGCTGGCAATTGCCGGAGGTCGTTCCGCAACCCTGAAAGTTAGCCTGAATGGTCAGGAAATTTCAGATGTGATGAAATTGGATGTCAGTGGAAGCGTAGGAAGATGTTGTGGAAATGATGTCTATGACTTACGCAAGGTTGAATTTGATGCTTCAATGTTGAAGGAGGGTGAGAATGTAATTGTCTTAACCCATGATAAGCCTGCATACCAGGAAGATAATGTAACCTCCTATGGCGGAGATGACTATAAGATTTATGCAGGACTTATGTATGATGCTATTCGATTAGATTTAGATGCAACTCCAACAAGCCCTGAGCCCGGTACAAGCCCCGAGCCCAGTGCAACCCCTGAACCTAGTGTAACCCCTGCGCCTAGTGTAAGCCCTGCGCCCAGTGTAAACCCAGCGCCCAGCGTAAGTCCTGAGTCCGTCGAAAGCACCGAGTCCGATGAAGATGTTGAGTCAGGTGAAGAGTCTGTGTCCGGTACAAGTTCTGGGGTTAGTACCAAACCTGCAATTACAACAAGCCTTGTGGCAGGTTCAACGTCCAAACTCGGTTCAACGCCCAAACCAGGTACTGGTCTGGAAACTCCTGTGAAACCGGATGTTGTGAGAGCTTTTGTTGTGAAAACAAAGGCTGATTGGGTGAAGATAAAGGAAAGTATTTCCAGTGCAGAGTCAGGGGATTCGATAACGATTACCATGAAGGACGAAACAGTAGTACCTGCCGATGTGCTGACAGGCATGAAAGAAAAGGATATCAATATCGTTCTGGATATGGCGCAGGGTATTCGTTGGACAATTAACGGACGGAATATAACAGCAGAGGAGCCGGTTGACCTTAATTTGAAGGTAACTGTGGGAATGGATAACATTCCTGAAAATGTAATGAGTACGATTGTGGGTAAGATGCCCCATAGCCAGATTCATTTAGCATATGATGGTGAATTTGGTCTGACAGCAGAGCTCTCCGTCTATTTAACAGAAGAATATACTGATTTGAATGCAAAATTGTTCTACTACAATGAGACAACCGGTAAGCTTGAATTGCAGCAGACAAGTGTTATTGATGAAGCGGGTATGGCAAAG